>JBJEVA010000026.1:0-1562 GCA_051884115.1 Candidatus Coproplasma sp.
ACGTTGCAGTCCGTGGAAAAGGGTGCGCCTACGGTTGCTATCGGTATTTACGCCGCAGTGCTCCACGCTTTGAATAATTTAGACAAGGACTTGCTTTTAATAGCAAAGGATGATGAGCTTGGCAGAACTCTTCAGGATTTGAACCTGACTGTCCGTAAACGTGCTGCAAAAAAGAGAGGTGACTGATATGGCTTACGAAGAAAAGATTATTTACGTCTATGCCGATTGGTTTGGCTCATCGCCCGTTCCGTTTGGCAAATTATACGTTAATTATATCAGGGGAAACGAGTTAACGTCTTTCTCATTTAGCGATAATTGGCTTAAAAGTCAAAATGTTGGAACCTTCCTTGATCCCGATTTGAATTTTTACAGCGGAAGGCAATACGTTTCTTCAGGTAAGTCGTTATTCGGCATATTTTCCGATTCCTGTCCCGATAGATGGGGTAGGCTTCTTATGCGCAGAAGGGAAAGTATAAACGCTAAAAGAGAGGAAAGGGCTGCAAGGGCACTGACGGAGACCGATTATTTGTTGGGAGTTTACGATGCGACCAGAATGGGTGGACTAAGGTTTTCCCTTTCTGAGGGTGGTGAGTTTGTATCTTCGGATAAGGAATTGGCTGCTCCTCCCTGGACAACCCTTCGCACGTTGGAGAACGCTTCTCTGGCATTTGAAAATAGTGAAGGCAGTGAAGAAGAAAAATGGCTGAAACAGTTGCTTGCTCCCGGTTCTTCGTTAGGTGGAGCCAGAC
This sequence comes from Candidatus Coproplasma sp., assembly GCA_051884115.1. Classification (GTDB taxonomy): domain Bacteria; phylum Bacillota; class Clostridia; order Christensenellales; family Borkfalkiaceae; genus Coproplasma. Next base: position 750 of record JBJEVA010000026.1, read on the forward strand.
CGAAAGCCTCGGTAGAAGCTCCCGACGGTTCATTGTGGATAGCCAAATTTCCGTCTAAAAATGATGAGACGGACGTAGGTGCATGGGAAATGACCGTTCACGATTTGGCTGAAACGTGTGGGTTAAACGTACCGCAGGCAAAGATTGAAAAGTTTTCAAATAAGGGGAGCACATTTCTTGTAAAACGATTTGACAGAAAGGAAAAGAGCAGAATACATTTTACGTCGGCTATGACGTTGCTTGGTAAAAAAGACGGGGAAGAGGCGAGCTATCTCGATATTGTTTCATTCATTAAATCGTATGGGCAATCTCCGCAGTCCGATTCAGAGGAGTTGTTTAAGCGAATTGTATTCAGTATGGCAGTTTCAAATATTGACGACCATCTTAGAAATCACGGGTTTTTGCTCTCGGACAGTGGTTGGAGGCTTTCGCCTATGTATGACGTAAATCCCATAAATTACGGTACCCGTTTAGCCCTCTGTGTAGACCATGATAATAACGAAATTGATTTTGACTTGGCGATATCGACTGCAAAGTACTATAATATTACAAAGGTAAAGGCAGAGGATATCGTAAGGGAGATAAGAGGCATCGTAAACAGCAGTTGGCGCAGGGTTGCAAGTAGTTATGGGTTAAGCCGTGGCGAAATTGAAAAGAAGGCACCGGCGTTTGAAAAGGTATAATACTATAGTAAAATATATCCCCCCACCGTAAGTTTTCTACGGTGGGGGATAGTGCAATCAGGTGTAAATCACAGAAAAATCGTTCTCCTTGTGTATTAATTTATGGTTGGTAAACGTTTGGTAAACGGTT
>JBJEVA010000027.1:0-29159 GCA_051884115.1 Candidatus Coproplasma sp.
AAGCTCTGACAGAACTCCACCTGCTAAAAAATTGAAAATAATTGCGGAGTATTTCAACGTATCAATTGATTATTTACTAGGTGGAGAAAACACCGAAGGTGCAATAGCCAACGCCCCCATCCATTCCAACGCCACTGACTACACTGCTGAAGAACAGCAACTTATTGAAGATTTCAGGAAGTTAAACTATTACAAGCAACAGCTGATAAAAAACAACGTAAAAGCAATGCTCCCTGCCGAAGCAGAGAGCGAAAAGAAAAAGAAGGTATAAAAAACGCTCGGCGGTTACCGAGCTAAAAAAGTGGATAAATATATTGACAAACCCAAAGGCTTGAGGTATAATCTAAGTGACAAGGGCGAAACCGAGTAGGCGGTTAGCCTGAGTTTAGGTAAATTTCTTTATAACTGCCTCAACCAAGACACGAGGCAGTTATTTTTTTATACGAATGATTACGGTGTTTTGATTTACCGTTACGGAAAAGATAATTCCGCTGCGAACAAGTCGCAGTAAAAGGTAAATTTCCTCATCTGTCATAAGTATCACCCCCTTTTATAGAGAGTGCTAACCGCCAGGTCGCCCTTGCTTTTGTAATATTACTTAAAAAAACTTACTTTGTCAATAGATTTAAGATACCCACTTTTTACGCATAAAAAGTGGGTAATTTTTTATTATTTATTTATTATACAATTTACTCTGAGGCGTATTTGCCGAAAGGAGTAATTTTTATGAACACTTATGAAAAACTGAATAGGCTTGGAGATATAATCTCCGAACTTGCGGAGCTTTACGGCGAACTATCGGAAGAGCTACCGCAACTGCATTTCGTAGGCGCACCCGTGCCTGCGAATTCTGAACTAAAAAAAATAGCTGTAACGTATTAAAATTTCCTAATTTAAAGCCCGATTTTGCGCATATTGAGGAGGTAACCGACGATATGCCCAAATTCAAATACGGTGACGGGTCTATCTGCTGTCGCCAACGCAAATTAAAAAACGGCAAAACAAGGAGGTATTATCAAGGCAGAATTTATATCAACGGCAAACAAATAAGCGTTTACGCCCCCACCAAAGCCGAATGTGCAGAGAAGCTTCGCTCCCTTCGGGAAGAGCGCAGAGAACACGATGCCGAGCAACCGCAGGTTGAGTTAAGCTTTAATACCTACGGTCAATGGCTTGATAAATGGCTTAGCTTATGCAAGGAAGGCAAGATTAAACGAACTTATCAAGACGAATTGGTCCTGAACGTAAACAGAGTTAAAAAAGCTTTGGGCGGTTTGCGTTTAAAGGCCATAAAACCCTTGGATATTCTTAGATACGTTGCAAGCCTTCCTCGGCGTAATTTAACCGTGAAGCTGTACGACGTTATAAACGGTAGCTTACAAAAGGCGGAAGACTTCGGCTTGATAAAAAAGAATCCGTGCAAGGCGGTTGACCGTCCGACTTATGAAGTAAGCAAAAGGCGAGCATTTGAACTTGCAGAGCAATGCGCCGTATTAGACGAACTTTCAGGCAAGCACCGTCGGGTGTTCTTCTTCCTCTGCTCCACAGGCCTTAGAATAGGAGAATTTCTCGCTCTGGATAAGAACTGCATAGACTTTAAACGGCACTTTATACGGGTTAAGGCGAGCGCAGACGTGCAAACGGGCGAGCTTGGAACTACCAAAACAAAGACGAGCGTAAGAAACGTATATTTCGCCGATGAGCTTTTCGACGTGTTCAAAATCGAGGACTTCGGAACGTTCACCTATTCGGGAATTAAAAAGGCGTTTATTAAGGCATACAAAAAACTTGGGCTTGACGGAATATCTTTAACCCACAGTTGCCGGCATACCTACGCGTCGATGCTGTACGCCTCAGGCGTATCCGATAAAGTGATACAGTCGCAGTTAGGCCACGCCGCGGTTAGTACGACGTTAGACGTTTACACGGAAATTTTGACTAACGGCAGTAGCCCGATATATGAATATATATCGAAGTTGAAAGCCGTTTTAGAAAAACGTTTTTTATAAGTAAAAAAAGTACGCTTATTTGTACGCTTATTTGAAAAGAATTTTTAAAAGCCGAACGTAAAAGAAGTTGAAAAAAAATGTAAAAAAGAGCAAAAAAACGGCAATTTTGTTGCCAAAATTGCCGTTTCTGGTGCACCTTCAGGGACTCGAACCCTGGGCCCACTGATTAAGAGTCAGTTGCTCTACCAACTGAGCTAAAGGTGCATTTTTTTATGTAACGTACTCTTTTGTACGGTTTTGTTGTGTTTGGTGGTCCATCCGAGATTCGAACCCGGGACACCTTGATTAAAAGTCAAGTGCTCTGCCGACTGAGCTAATGGGCCATAATTTAGTCGGGTATAAGACGTTTATCCGCTTTATTATTGTCCCAACATACCTTTATAACTTTTGGCTGGGGTGGCAGACGAACCTATGAATAAGTTACTTGCCTCTTCTGCTATTCCAACCTTTATAACTTTTGGCTGGGGTGGCAGACGAACCTATGAATAAGTTACTTGCCTCTTCTGCTTTTCCAACCTTTATAACTTTTGGCTGGGGTGGCAGGATTTGAACCTACGAATGCGGGAATCAAAATCCCGTGCCTTACCGCTTGGCGACACCCCAATAAAAGTTATGGGGCGGGCGACAAGTTTCGAACTTGCTACCTCCAGAGCCACAATCTGGCGCTCTACCGAGTGAGCTACGCCCGCCATATGGTGCGCCTGGAGAGACTCGAACCCCCGACACACGGCTTAGAAGGCCGTTGCTCTATCCTGCTGAGCTACAGGCGCAAAATAAATAAGTACACGCCAAGCCTTATAAGTTAGTGGAGCGGGTGATGGGAGTCGAACCCACTCAACCAGCTTGGAAGGCTAGTGTTCTACCGGTGAACTACACCCGCATCAGTAACCGCCATAGCAGGTCACGTACAACTCAATGCTCAAAGATTATAGCAAATACAATTTTCTATGTCAACTCATTTTTATTATAAATTTTACACTATTTAAAGTATTTTTTTCTTTAATTTTCTTTGAGATATGAATTGACTGAATAAGCGCAGACGTTGCCTTCCCCCACCGCCTTAGCATACTGATAGGGTCGGCCCGTGCAATCGCCTGCGGAAAACACTCCCTTTACGGAAGTTGCACCCGTCCTATCAACTACAACCGCACCGTTCTCCGTCTTTAAACCGTGAACGAGCGTTTCGGCGCCTTGCGACTGTTTAAGCATAAACACACCGTCAACGTTTAGTTCACCGCCTGCATACGCTATCGAACGTACTCGTAAATCGCCTTTTATTTCCTTAATAATCTTACCTGTATATTGAACGTTGGGGACTAAATTATCTATTGAAACAGGCGTGAAGAGATAGACCGTATTTGCGTATTTCGCAAGGAGATTGACTTCCTCCGCCTCCTCCGCACTCTCCGCATAGACGGCAATGACCTTATCCTTATATAAGAAGCCGTCGCACACGGCGCAGTAGCTTACGCCCCTGCCCAAAAATTCACTCTCGCCTTTAACGGGTTTAAACGCCTCTACACCGGTAGCGAGAATGACCGTCTTAGCGTCATAGCTCTGTGAACCGCAAAGGACGGTAAAGCCCTCTTCCGTCTGATAGACGCCGTTAGCCTTACCTTCACAAATCTCTATCCCCTGCTCTTTTATTTGGTTTAAAAAGGCTGAGCAAAGCTCACTGCCCGAAACGCCGTTGAGACCGGGATAGTTGTTGATTTTTTCTGCCTTGCGAATCTTTAACGACAGTTCGGGATTGCCCAACCAAAGAAAGTTTATCTTTAACGCCTTTAACGTCAATGCAGAAGAAACGCCCGCCGGACCCGTACCTATTATTATGCAATCGTACATATTACTAACCTTTATTTTTTGCAATTGCTCCGCATATATGCGGTAACCAATCAAATTTTTACACTTTAATTTGAGCTTAAAGCCTTGCTCTTTTTACGGCGTTTGCCCAACCTTGAAGGAGTTTTGCTCTACGCTCCCCGTCTATTTGAGGAGTGAAAACCCTTTCGGTTATATGCTGTTTTTCAAGCTCTGAAACGCTGTTCCATACACCGCACCTTAATCCTGCAAGATACGCCACACCGAGAGCCGTTGACTCTGCTACGGCAGGTCTTTCTATATTTGTATCCAATATATCTGCCTGGAACTGCATTAAAAAATTATTTGCCGAAGCTCCGCCATCGACGCGGAGAGCGTTAACTTTCATATTAGAATCCCTGCGCATAGCCGAAACCAAATCAGCCGTCTGATAGGCAACAGACTCCAGAGAAGCCCTTATAATATGGGATTTGCCCGTACCCCTTGTTAAACCGCAGACTGTTCCCCTTGCAGAACTGTCCCAATAGGGTGCGCCCAAGCCCGTAAAGGCGGGGACGACATAGACACCGCCACTATCCTTTACCTTTAACGCCCACTCCTCACTCTCCGAAGCGGAAGAAATAAGCCCCATTTCGTCGCGGAGCCACTGCACTACCGCACCGCCCACAAAGACAGAACCCTCCAACACATAGGGCGGTCTGCCCCCTGCCGACGCACCGAGAGTTGTTACTAAGCCGTTAGAGCTTTGAACAGCCGTTGCGCCCGTGTTCATAAGAAGAAAGCAACCCGTGCCGTATGTGTTCTTAACGTCGCCTTCGCGTACGCACAGTTGACCGAAGAGCGCAGACTGTTGGTCGCCGGCTACTCCGCAGATGGGCACTTCACCGCCCAACACCTGCTTGTCCGTATAGCCGAAGAAACCGCATGAAGGCTTAACCTCGGGGAGCATACACTCGGGGATATCAAAGAGTTTTAAAAGTTCCTTATCCCACTCCAAGGTATGGATATTAAAGAGCATTGTGCGCGACGCGTTGGTGTAATCGGTGGCGAAAATCTTACCCCTCGAAAGACGCCACATAAGGTAGGTGTCGATTGTGCCGAAGAGCAGTTCACCCCTCTGCGCCCTCTCCTTAGCTCCGCCTACGTTATCTAAAATCCATTTAATTTTTGTGGCTGAAAAGTAGGCGTCTGGTATTAAACCCGTCTTGGAATATATGAAGGGCGACAAGCCTTCCTGTTTAAGTTTTTCGGCATAGTCCGCCGTCCTTCTGCACTGCCAGACTATTGCGTTGCAGACGGGCGTTCCCGTCCTTTTATCCCATACTATGGTCGTTTCACGCTGATTGGTTATGCCTATTGCCGACAAATCGTCTATGACTATGTTTGCCCTAATAAGCGCCTCTGCAATGACGCCTACCGCCGAACCTATGATGTCTGTCGGGTCGTGTTCCACCCACCCTGCCAAAGGATATATCTGCTTAAATTCCTGTTGAGCTTTACCGACTATCTGTCCGTCGCTGTTAAAGATAATGGCGCGAGTGCTTGTCGTTCCTTGGTCGAGTGCGAGAACGTATTTCATATATTTCACCTTGTTTGTATTATGTAATAATTATAGTATTCACACCGCGTTTTGTCAATACGCATATGAATAACCGCAAGGCGAACCCTGCGGTTTTATCATGCTTTATTATATTACTTTACTAAGGCTACCCTTAAGGAGTTGAGGACGGCGATGAGCATTACGCCTACGTCTGCAAAAATTGAAATGATTAAGGGGAATGACGGTATGGCTATACTCAACGCCATAATTGCAAATTTAATGACGAGAGAGCCTATTATGTTTTGGAACACAATTTTCCTTGTCGATTTCGCCACTCTGCGGGCTTCGGGCAATAGCGACAGTTTATCCGAAACAAGTACGAAATCGCTTGCCTCGATTGCGGAATCGCTTCCTACCTGACCCATAGATACAGAACAGTCTGCTACCGTCATTACGGGGGCGTCGTTTATGCCGTCGCCTACGTAAATCAGTCCGCCCTGACCTTTAAGTTCTTGTGCCTTTTCAAGCTTTTGGTCGGGGAGAAGTCCTGCAAAGACTCCGTCTAAGCCGAGGGGATTGGCTACGCTTTCCGCCCTGCCTAAGCTGTCGCCCGTGAGCATATACGCACCTTTTATACCGCTCTTTTTGAGTGCGGAAACCGCTTCCTTTGCACCCTCTTTAATCTTATCGTCAATTTCAATAACCCCTATATATGTGCCGTCCAATGCTATATATACAGTGGTTGAAAGGCTTTCTATGGGAGTAAAGGATATGCCGTTCTCCTTTAATAGAAGTGCGTTTCCGCACAGAAGCTGTCGTCCCTCTACCTGACACACAACGCCTCTTCCCGCAATCTCTTTTGCGTTTTCGACAACGTACTCCGTCTGAACGTCTTTAAAGGCGATTGCTATGGGGTGTGAGGAGAATTTTTCTGCCGAGGAAGCAAGTTTTAACGCCTCTTCCGACGAATAACGGCTGACCGCGAACACACCTTCCGTTAGCGTTCCCGTCTTATCGAAGGCTACGACGCTTGCCGTAGCGAGGGCGTCTATACCCGTAGAACCCTTTGCAAGTATTCCCGATTTTGCGCATCTGCCGATACCGCCGAAGTATGCAAGGGGTACGGAGATTACGAGTGCGCAAGGGCAGGATATTACGAGGAAGGACAGCGCCTTATATATCCACGCGCTATACGTTGCCCAGACGAACGAAGAGTTTACGGCACAGATGATTGTAGGCACAAGCCCTGCCACAATAAGGGCGGAGATTACTACGCAGGGGGTATAGTACTTTGCGAATTTAGTTATAAACTTTTCCGACTTTGCCTTTTTTGCCGTAGAATTTTCTACGAGTTCTAAGATTTTAGCTACTGCCGAATTTTTGTATTCCCTTATAACTTCGGCATAGATAACACCAGAAATATTGATTGCTCCCGACAGAATTTCATCGCCTGCCTGAACGTCCTTAGGCACGGCTTCACCGTTAAGACTTTTCATATCAAGCGACGATTGCCCCTCATATATACGGCAGTCAACGGGAATTTTTTCACCCGCCTTAATCATAATTTTGTCGCCCACGGTTAAACTTTCGGGTGAGACAACTATGCTCTTTCCGTCCTTTATAAGCGTTGCCGTATCGCTCTTCAAGTCCATAAGTTTAGTGATAGAACGGCGCGAAGAGCCGACTGCGATTGCCTGCAAAAGCTCGCCTATGCGGTAAAGAAGCATTACCGCTACGCCCTCAAATAGTCCGTCGCCTGTGGTTATGCCTAATACTACCGCACCAACCGAGGCTATTGTCATTAAAAAGTTTTCGTCAAAGATTTTGCCTTTGATTATGTTGCGAGCCGTATTCCACAATACAATGTATCCTGCCGAAAGGAACGCAACGCCGTAAAGGGCATATACTACGTACTCAACCGCACCGCCGAACTTCAGCAAATCGAGAGTTATGGCAGGTATGAAGAACAGGACGGAAATTATTACGGACAATATATCTGCAAGATTTTCTTTAAATACTCCCTTCTTTTGGCTTTGACCGTCGTCGAGCTTTACGTCCTCGAAGTGGGTTATGTGATATATAGCTTCATCATAAGCTTCCTTATTGTCGGCTTTTAGTATGACGGTCATATTCATAAAGTCAACGGTTGCACTTACACCGTCTAAGCCGTTTAACTCCTCTTCAAGCTCTCTTGCGCAGTTGGCACAGCAGAGGTTTTTAATCTTAATTTTCTTGCCGTCTGTGCCTTGCTCTTGCTTTATAACCTCTTCTACGACCTTTACTTCTTCGAAGTGGTTGCAATGGTAAATAACGGCTTCGATTGCCTCTTCTTCACACTCGAATATAACCTTACTGCCTACGAAATCTACGGTTGCCGATTGGACCTTTTCAAGGGCGTTAAGCTCCTCTTCAAGCTCTCTTGCACAGTTAGCACAGTCAAGCCCTTCTATCTTAATAATCTTTTTAATCACAGTTCAAATGCTCCTTTGCGACGGCTATCATCGTCATTATATGTCCGTCTGCGATTGAATAGATAACCTGCTTACCAACCCTTTTACACCGCAATATATGACGGTCTTTGAGTATTTTGAGCTGGTGGGATACGGCGCTTTGGTTTCCGCCGACTGCCTCCGTGATATGCTCCACGCACAGCTCTCCGCAGGATAATACGAAGAGAATTTTAAGGCGTGAAGGCTCGCTGATTGCCTTAAAACGGGCAGAAAGCTCTGCAACCTCGTCTTCGGTGGGCATTACTTCGAGGGCGCAACGCACCCTCTCTTCATGCTCTAACCTATCCCTTTCGCTGTCGGCAGGCTTAACGCTCGCCTTTATGGTTCCGTTCATTTGTCTTACTCCGTCTTATATATGAATTATTATTCATATGATAATACATTCATAACTTAATGTCAAGTACTTTATGTAAATTTTTTTGGAATAAAACTTCGGCAACCCTTTGATAGAGTTGATTGCGGAATAGTAACGGCTACGTTGGAAGATAAGCGTTGAGTTTTGACATAGAAATAACGGCTACCCAAAAGGATAGCCGTTGACAGGTTTTAAAATTTTAAAAATGTGAACCGTTAAGACTTTTACGCGATTATTTCTTTAATGCCGAGAGCAAGCCTGCAACACCGCCGACGAGACCGAATATGAAGACGAACCATACGCCTGCGCCTGCAACCGTTTGGGCAGACGCTAAGGAAACTCCTCCGATTGATGCATTGCCGTTTGCAAGTCCTTTTGCAAAACTTAATGCCGTAATTAAAGCAACCACAGCAAAAGCTATAAGCAAAACAGAGCAACCCGCTACCGCCAATTTAGCCCACTTAGCATTCGTCAATTTAGAAGCTACGCTTGCAATTAAAGTAAGACCTGCAAAAATTACTGTTAAGATTGCAAATGAGGCAGATGCGTTAAAGCCTGATATTGCCTCCTCTTTGTTCGCCTCGAACCAATCCGACAGTGTGTGGGTCGTCTCCTGTGTACCGCCTAAAATAGTTGCCGTCGTCTTTGTCCATACGATGCATACGCCTACTACGCACATAACCAAAGACGCCAACATAATAACAAGCAGAATGAAGCTTACTAAATCTAATTTTTTCTTCTTTGTCATAACATACTCCTTTATGTAATTTTTTATACCATTATTATACTTTAATTCTATCACATTTGCAACTTATTATAAGTTAAAGTTTATTTATTTGTAACGCATAAAATACGTTGACATATTTTAAGCATTTTGTTAAAATAATAAGGTAATTAAAAATATGCAGAGATGGCGGAGTGGTACTTCGTGCCACTGCAAGCAGTGGGGCGAACGCGCGTTCTCCCGAAACATAATTTAATATATATGCAGAGATGGCGGAGTGGTCGAACGCGGCGGTCTTGAAAACCGTTGATGGGCAACTATCCGGGGGTTCAAATCCCTCTCTCTGCGCCAAAAACATCGTAACGGTTTTTGCCGTTACGGTGTTTTTTTTGTGTCTGATAGAGGGTGCGAAGAAACCCCGTGGGGGATTCACCCCACCGCTTGCGGTGGCACGAGCCGATGATTAGGTTTGATTTAAGTTTTTATGCTTTTACGGCGAAGTAATCCCTCTCTCTGCGCCATAAAGGGTGTAAGTTGAACTTTTTCAGCTTATACCCTTTTTTTGCGTAGTGAAGGAGTGCGAAGAAACCCCGTGGGGGTTGACGCGATTGCGAAATAATATATTCGGTTTAACGTTCTTTCTTTTCGACCAATCGCTATTCCGTCGCAACGAGTTGCTCCTTACACCCCACCGCTTGCGGTGGCACGTTCACGCAGTGGAAGTAATCCCTCTCTCTGCGCCCTCAATTTGCATATATGGACTTCGTTCTCTGGGATTGCCACAGCGACTATCAGTCGCCTCGCAATGACGACATACCGCACCGCCTTGGCTTCCCTCCTTGGGGGGGGGAAGCTGTCACTTTAGTGACTGATGAGAGGAAGTAATAAAATAAATTAAAGAATAGAGAATAAAGAAAAAAGAATAAATAATAAATGTGATGATTATTTAGAATTATCAAACTCTATCGTCACGGGCTTAATGCCCGTGACACTTTCCCTATTCTTTAGGGAAAGCAAGAGGAGGAGCTACTTACCACAACCTACTTCTATTCTTTAGGGAAAGCCAAATTTTATGGTACTAATTATTAGAAGTTCGGACTTCGTTCTCTTGGATTGCCACGCTTCGCTCGCAATGACGATTAAGGGAGCATTAACGAAAAGACAGAGAAAAATCACCGACGGTTAGGTCGGTGATTTAAAATTTTTTTATTTAAATCAAACCCATTTAAATTTACGGTTTGCGGTCTTTATTTTGTAGTATTATCCTGTTCTTCCTCTTGGGAGGGTTCCGTATTTAACGTTTCTGACTGCTGTTCCTCTTTTGATTTTTCTTCTTCTGCCTTCTTTGCTCTTTTTTGCTTAATTCTTTCGATTTGGTCATTGTTCAAGAACAACAATCTTACCTCGTCGTCAAGATTTTTCACCTGAACATTGCCGTTCTTATCCATTTTCTCTATAGTAATAGTTTTATCTAACTTCTTAACTTCACCGCAATTATCGCATGTACATGTAATTGAAACGTGTGATTTAACCGTAGTACCTTCGATAGTTCTTCCCGTTTCGTGCCATTCTATGTCACTATCGTAATCATAGAAATGTTTACATTTCTGACAAGTAGAGCGATATTCTTGTATTCTCGGATAAAATATCGCAATTGCAATTGCTGCTGCTACAAATATTAAAACAACAATAATAACTAAGGCCATAAATTTATCTCCCGTAAAATTTAATTTTTCTTACTATTGTAAGATTTTCTAAATTATAGCACTAACTATCCTAATATGTCAAGGGGTAATTCTTACAAAAGTAAAAATTTTTTTTCTCAACACATATTGATTATGGGAGGTTATATGGATAATTACAAGAAAATATTCTCGGAACAATTAAAGGCTTTGAGAAACGAGAGAGGCGTAACGCAGGTTGAACTTGCTTTAGGAATAGGCGTAAGCAAGGGGCTTATTAGCCTGTGGGAGAACTGTCTGCGTGAGCCGACGCTCGGCAATCTTATAGCTCTTTCTGAATATTTCGAAGTTTCGCTCGACGAATTGATTGGAAAAATTTAGATTGTAGCTAAATGAAAAAATCACCGACGGTTAGGTCGGTGATTTTTTGCGGATTGTATCTTACTTATTCTTTTTTCTAAGCTCGTTTATTTTTTGAGCCGACTCCTTATCTATTACCTCGATACCGTTTTCTTCGGCAATCTGCACAATCTGCATTAGCGCCGACTTCATAAACGGACGGGGGATTTTAACGTACATTTCGCACGCCTCTTTGGTAAAGCGCACCTTAGTCTGTAGCCTTTCGGCACAATACATTACGCTTTCAACAGAGCCTGCGTTGCTCTCTGCAATGGGTTCGGCTATGGGGCGGAAACCCTTAAACTTCTTATACCAGAAATTCTTGCTGTCGTGATAGCCGTAATCTACGGGAACGTTGGGGAAAGAATTGCTCTTTAAGCCGTTTGTAAGCTCGTTTGCGTACTTCTCCTCCATCAAAATTTTGTCTATTTTTAAAATGAAGTGACAGCCGAATTTACTCGTTATGCCGTTGAAGTTATTGTAGGGCGGTTCTACCCCCTCTAACTCGCCTATATGCTCCTTACATTTATACGCATCTTCCAAAGTGTCGTCCCAAGAACACTCAATGACCTGATAGGCGGACTTTACAATCAGCGGTCTTTGACCTTCCGCCTCACCCTTAATTAGTTCGAGGTTGCAGTCTTTCATCTTTTCGGCAGGGGTCTTGCCGGGGAAACCCAGCCTTACAAGTTCCTTAAAATACTTCCTATCGTCCTTAATAAAGCTTAACGCACACTTGCCGTTCCTTAAAATATTTTGTGCCGTGTTAGAGGAGTTACGCGCTTCCAAAATCATTGCGTAATAGTCCTTGCCGGCAATGTAGTACGGGAACACCAAAGAGTAACTTCCGATTGTGGTTGAGCCGTCCTCGCAAAGAGTTGATACAGCCACGGTAGGCATAGGGAAGAAAAGATTGTTTTGATAGAAATTATCTACCACCTTTAAACTTTTAAATTTTGACATAGACACCCCTTTATATTTAATGCTTTTACCCCTTTATTTTACCACAACGAAAAGACTTATTCAAGGGGACTGAATAAATCTTTGCGCAAAACTTTTATTTTCCGTGGTTGTTTAAATTTACAGATTAAAGAAATAATGAATTTTCCTTAAACGTAATTAAGGGCGTGCCTTTCGGCACGCCCTGATGTTTTTTTATTCTATTATTCCTTGCCGTTCCAGCAGTAGGTGCAAAGCTTTTCTTCGGGTAAGCCCGTTGCCTTTATCATATCGTCAAGCCTGTTGAACCTTAAAGAAGTAAAGTGCAATTCCTTGCAAATTTCCTCTTCCATCTTCAAATACCTTTCGCTACCCGGAGTGGTGTATTCGTCAATCACTTCCTGAGAGGGCGTACAACCTTCTAATTTGCACATAACTCTGCGGGCGATAAGCTCCATTTCCGAAGTGGAACGCGAGAAGTTAAGGTATTTACAGCCGTATGCGATAGGGGGGCAAGCTGAACGGATATGCACTTCCTTTGCTCCGCTTTCGTATAAGAAGTCCGTCGTTTCCCTCGTCTGCGTTCCCCTGACGATAGAGTCGTCAATAAGAAGCAACCTTTTGCCGTTGATTAAATCGTGAACGGGAATGAGCTTCATCTTTGCAATCAAATTACGCTTTGACTGTGTAGGGGGCATAAACGAACGGGGCCAAGTCGGGGTGTATTTTATAAAGGGTCTTGCATAGGGAATACCCGAACGGTTTGCATAGCCTATGGCGTGTGCCGAACCCGAATCGGGAATACCTGCGACGTAATCGACCTTAGCGTCGTCTCGCTGAGCCATATAGTTACCGCAATTGTAGCGCATCTGCTCTACGCTCATTCCCTCGTATGAAGATGAGGGATAGCCGTAGTAAACCCAGAGGAAGGTACAAATCTTCATCTTGTCGCCGGGGGCTACGAGCGTTTTAACAGCCATCGGAGTTATTACTGCTATTTCGCCGGGGCCGAGTTCCTTATAGTCTTTATAACCCAAATTGAGGTAGGCAAAGCTTTCAAAGCTTGCGCAATACGCGCCGTCCTTTTTACCTATGACTATGGGCGTTCTGCCGAGTTTATCCCTTGCGACGTATATGCCTTGGGGGGTTAAAATCATCATAGAGAGTGAACCTTCCACAATCTCTTGCGCAAAGCGGATACCCTCTATAAAATTTTCCTTTTGATTTATTATGGAGGCGACAAGCTCGGTTGCGTTGATTTCGCCGTTCTGCATTTCAAAGAAATGAGTGTGTTTATCTATTATCCCGTTTAAAATTTTGTCCGCATTGTTTATCTTGCCGATTGTTGCGATTGCAAACGAGCCGTGATGCGAACGCACAAATATGGGCTGAGCCTGATAGTCGGAGATACAGCCGATACCCATAGTACCCTTCATTGAATTGAAATCGTCGTAAAACCTTGTTCTGAAAGGTGCGTTTTCGATACTGTGAATGGACTTTTCAAATCCCGTTTGAGGGCTATATACTGCCATTCCTGCACGCCTTGTTCCCAAATGGGAATGATAGTCTGTGCCGAAAAATAAGTCGAATACGCAATCTTCTTTTGATGCAACGCCGAAAAAACCGCTCATATTATAACCTCTCTCATTAGTAGCCTTAGTATTTTAACATACGTAAATTAAAATAGCAAGCAAGCGCAACGACTAATTTATGCCTTTAAAAAGTTTACGGCGATTGCAATAAGCAACCGCCGTGAGACGTTTTGTTTTAGTTTTAAACGTTAGCCATATAACTTAGAAGGTGAACGTACCGAACGAATCGTCGTCGGGGTTGTTGCTTCCAATGCTTGCGGGTTCACTTTTTATAACCTCTTCGCCGTTTTCGTCTGTCGTCTTTTCACCCGTCTCATTCTCCTGCTCTGTCTGTGAAACTTGTGTAGGGTCGAAAGGCTTAACTGTGACATTTAACTTTTTGCTGTGAACGGAGGATATTACAACGTTTACCACAGAGAATACGAATGCAAATATGACAATTATAGCTGAAGCTTTGCCGTATTCGTATGATTTTGATACTAATATTGCACAAATCATAATAAAGAGAGTAAGACCGATTGTTGTAGATAAATATACGGGGGTTATGTAATTTTCGCCCTTCATTATTCCGTCTATCGCCTTGTGGAGAACTGCACTCAAAAATGCAATTGTAATTGCTTCTAAAACAAACCCGATATATTTTAAGCTCCTGTTAGTTTCGATTTGCATAAAGCTAAATCTCTGCGTAGCAATTCCGTTATTTACGGTTATTGCCGGTGAAGCCATTAGGCACATCGTAACTATGGTAATTACTGCAATAGCACCGTTAAAAATTAAGTTGAGCATTACTTCCTTTTCTACCGTTTGACCGAAAGCGTTTTCATTTATCTTGGTAATAACTAAGATTGCAAGACATATTCCGCCAACGACCATACCTATTATAGGCATAACCGAGTAGGTTGCAGATGATTTTCCCCAAGCTCCATTAGAGTTGCATACAAATATACTGCGGAAAATAACCGCCCACGTAATAAAGGCAAGATAGCAGGTTATTGACACACTCTCTATTTTAGAGAAATCCTTTTTAAAATTCTTTATAGTCTTAATAAGGAGAATAATGCCAAGAGCAACAGCAAACACCATACTTATCGCTAAGATAATTAGACCGATAGCGGAAATTTCTTGGTCTGTATTTTTAGATAGTAAAATCAAATCGATGGTTGTGGTTTGATTAAACACCACTTGCCCTACTTCATCATAATATATACTCTTAACCTTTACACCAAGGAAAAACATACATATTATACTGAAAAAGCCCATTATGAGCGTTGCTATTTTGGGTATAAGGGGAACAATTCCGCCCAAACCGTTTTTTGTCTTTTGCTCTTCCATAACATCTCCGTTTATTTTAATGCAGTATTTTAAATAATACCCAGACTAACGTTAATATATTACCTTATTTTGCAATAATTGTCAATACGTCCCCGACAAGTAACGTTTTTCTTAAAAGATTACGGCGATTGCAATAAGCAACCGCCGTGAGACGTTTTGTTTTAGTTTTAACCGTTAGCCATATAGCTTAGAAACTGAACGTACCGAACGAATCGTCGTCGGAGTTAGAGCTTCCAACGCTTGCGGGTTCGTCATTAGCTACGGCAACTTCATTATGTTCTGCCGATTGCGTTTCTTCCTGAGCCTGTGCTTCGCCACTGCCTTCGGGAGTTTCTGCCTTTTCAACTTTAAGATTCTTAAACATAACCATATGTACGATTGCAGTTGCAAGGGCAAGAAGGGCGAATACGAACACGACTATTACTACTGCAATAGAAGGTTTTCCAAGGGTCATGCCGGAAACACCTATTGATGTTAAAATCATATATAAGAAAGCAAGGACGGTAATTGCAA
Source organism: Candidatus Coproplasma sp. (assembly GCA_051884115.1). Taxonomy (GTDB): domain Bacteria; phylum Bacillota; class Clostridia; order Christensenellales; family Borkfalkiaceae; genus Coproplasma. The sequence goes on from JBJEVA010000027.1 coordinate 15,417, forward strand.
TCTGAGGACCGAGGGGAACGCACGTATCGCCGTTTTCTAACCCTTTGATAGCTGAATGTATGGAGTGTGTAGCCACATACAAAATGGGGATAGCAACTAAACATCCAATCATATATCCACTGCTGTTGCCGTCTGCGCCCATTGAATATAACCATAATAAGGAGTAGTTAACCTTTGCATTTCCGTCAACAATGCTGACTTCGGGCAAAGACAATAATATGAGCATTACTACAAGAACTACCGCCAAGACAAGGTTGAATATAGAATTTGTAAATACCTTTTTATTTGTCTTATATAAGCCTAAGTTTGCAAACACTTTGGAGAATACGTAGAATGCAAGAGCGACGCCTACAACCACAAGTCCGACAATGGTAAAAGGCGCATAAGTATAAGCGAATGTTGCTCCTTCCATTTTAACGCTCGCACTGTACAAACCGAATACGCCAACCGCATTGCTTATAAACAGAAGCGCACAAGTGATTGACCAATTTTCAACCTTTGCAACGTCTTTTTTAAACCACTTGATTGTTTTAACAAGCAACATAATTCCGAATACTACACCCATTATCATGCTTGCCAAGATATAAACCATAGCAAATGAAGGTAAGGTATCGGTCGTAGCGCTTGCACCCTCTGAAATACTATCTATTATTCCCCCCAACATTAAAATTTCTTTTTGAGAATTACTTCCCACTTTTTCCACCGACATAACGCCTAAGCTACACATGCAAACGATGCTTACAACTCCTGCAACGATAAGCAATATCGTAGCAACTAACGAAATTGTCTTGTTTCCGCCCTTCTGGGCTGTCTGTCCTTCCATAGAAAAATCTCCTTTTTTAATATTTAATCGCAAAAATATCTATTTAAAATTTGATATTTCACAATCATAACACATACATTTTACATTCTTTAACAATAATTGTCAATACCTTCTTGTTATATTACGTTGTTGTTAAATATAATCGTAAGGCATATTCTTTTTTCTAAACCATTGATTTTACGGACGGGAAGTGATAGTATATAACTATGGTTGAAGTTGTTGCGTCCCTTATTTGGAAGGACGGTAAATTTTTAATATGCCAACGCCCCGAAAACAAGGCGAGGGGGCTTTTGTGGGAGTTTGTAGGCGGTAAAAAAGAAGTGGGCGAAACTCTTGAAGAGGCACTTATAAGGGAGTGCAAGGAAGAGCTTGATATTTTGGTTGAACCTAAAAAAGTATTTTATGAAGTAACGCACGATTACCCCGATATATCCATACGCCTTACTCTTTTCGAATGTGAATTAGTGCAGGGCGAACCCAAGCTTAAAGAGCATAACGCCATATTGTGGGTTACGCCAAAAGAGGCGCAAAAGTACGACTTCTGCCCTGCAGATATCCCTATTTTAGAAAAGATTGCAAAGCAATTTTAAATATTTTTACGAGGTGTTAAAATGAAAAAATTCGTTAAAATTTCCTTAGTGTTTTTAGCTGTTGGACTTGCCTGCGGAGTTTTTTACAGGGAGTTTAGTAAGGCATTCGGCGTTACGAACCAATACCTAACGTTAGGGCTTGTCCACCCCCACTTCCTCGTACTCGGCGTGATTATGACGCTTGTACTCGGGCTTGTATCGGACAAGCTTTCAAAAACCGAGAGCAAGCTGTTTAAGGCAGGGCTTATAACCTACCTTACAGGCGTAAGCGGAAGCGGAGCCATGCTGTTGGTAAGAGGCAGTCTTGAAATCTTAGAAAAGTCGGCTAAATCCTCGTTCGTATTTACTTCGGGGGCAAACGGTGCTATAAGCGGAATTGCAGGTATTTTCCATGCCGTCTTGGGTGTTGGAATAGTACTTATTTTTATCGCCCTTTTGCTTAAAGACAAAAAACCTATGGAATGATTTATGACGCATACGATAGACGCATATTTGAAGAGCGTAATAGATTCGGACGTTCAGCCCGTAGTCATTTGCGACGCCGAACATACGATTATTTATATGAACCCATCCGCCGTACAGCGTTATGCAAAACGGGGAGGAAAAGAGCTTTTGGGCAGAAGTCTTTTAGACTGTCATTCACCCCGTTCGCGGGAGCTTATTATTAAGGTTTGCGAACTCTTTAAAAGGGACAAAAGTGCCAACCGTGTTTTTACGTTTTACAGCCAAAAGCACAATTCGGACGTATATATGATTGCTTTAAGGGACGAAAACGGGGAGTACATAGGTTACTATGAAAAACATGAAAGCAGAACGCGTGAAAGCGTTCTGCCGTATGATGGGGTTTGAATAAATTTAGTAAGACGGTTATGCGGAACGGAACACAACGTAGAAATACGAAGCATATTTACAGAGAAGTAATTACAGAGAAATAACTCAACTTAAAAGGGGCAAGGTAAACCTTGCCCCTTTTATTATTCAAAACGTATCGCCTAATATATTTTTACGCCTGCTTACGTGCGTCTTTAAGGCTTTGAAGCCATGCTTTTGCAGAAGTTTCTGCTTCGGCAATCTTTGCCTGCATCTCTGTCTTAGCCGATGCAAACTGAGCTTCCTTCTCTTGCTTCTTCTGCTCTATTTCGGCAAGCTCTTGCTTGGTAAGGTCTGCCTCAATCTTTTTAAGAGTAGAATCTGCAAGGGTCTGCATTTCGTCGGCAATTTCCCTCACGTCCGAAATAGATACGCCGTCTGCCGTGAGGTAAGTGAGCTTTTCGGCAACCTGTTGCATATCGGCTATTGCAGTTCTAAATCCTTCGGGCATAACGAGGTTTAATGAACCTAAGTTTTCGCTTAAAGAGTTTATCTTACTCTTTATTGCCTCTATCTGCTCGGCATACTCTTCGCTGAGCTTTTCGGTCTTTTCCTTAATTATCGCCTCAGCCTCATTGAGTGCGGTTGAGAGATTTGCCTTGATTTCTTCAAGTTCTGCCGAAGCTTGCGAATTTTTAAAGAGCTTATTTGCATAAGCCTCTACGCTCTCCACGGTTATATTTCCCTGTGAATCTTTGAGTAAGTCTATCTGCTCTTCGCTCATTCCAAGGGCGGTTAAAACGCTTTTCGTCTGCTCTGAGCTGAGGGCTTTATCGGCAGAAGTTATGGCACATTCAGCCACGTCCGCCATACTATCGAGGGTCATTGCGCTCATCGAATAAGATGAATAAAGATAGCCGAGATAAGCCGTATCCCTGTGGTTTAAGAAGTTTGTAAAGTAATACTCTGCATATACGTTATTTACAGCCATAACCGCAAGTTTATCGTAGGCATATTCCGCACTTGCCTTTGCCGAATTATATGCCTTTGTTGCGTACTCGGAAATGCCCTGACTTGCAGAAGAGATTTCTTGTATAAGCTGTTCCTTATTGAGATTTACCGCCGTATCTAAAGTAATCGTTCCGTTTTCCGAAGCCGTTAACGCGAGCTTAAAGTCGGTTACCGAAAGCTTGCCCTCAAAGGATGGATTAGCCTTTAAGTACTCCTCGTACCTGCGATAGACAGAATACGCAACTTCTGAATCGGTTTCCACCGTAAAGCTCAACCCGAGCGATTCCGTCGTAGAAGTTACGGTTGAATCGATTACTCCGTTAAGACGGCTTTCCGCACCCTTAATAGTCGAAGAAACGGTGTATTGAACGACCTTGTTTTCCTCTGAAAGATAGTTGAGTTCTACCGCGGTAGTAGTTATAAAATCAACGGCCTCGGCAAAGCTTTTACCTATAAGGTTTTGGGTTTCGCCGTACAAAAGCACCTGACCGTCCTCGTTAGTGCCGTAAACGCTTAACACCTTATCGTTCTTATCCAAGACAAGTTCTATGCCGGGGTTGACGTCGAGAGATACAACGGACCTCTGTTGAGAGCTGTTTTTGGCACAGCCTGCAAATGCCGTAGAGAGAACTGCCGTACCCATTACGACGGAAGTTACTATTGCCGTAATTTTCTTTGAGTTTTTCATTTCATTAAATCTCCTTGCTATCTATTTCATATATTAAACGTTTAAGTTGTGTGTTTTATTGCATTTAATATTTATTTTTTTAAACTTTCGTAATAATCTTCAACCGTACCGTACGTAGCAACTATCTCTTCAATAAAGGTATCGTATGCGCTATCTGTTAAGCTCTCCCTCTCGGTATCGTATAAATCGTTATAAAAACGCTCTCTTATTCCGCTTAAATAATTTAACGTTTCACCGATATTATTCAAACATTCGGTAGGCGTTTGGGGCCTTACTATGCCGTTGAGAAGGGAATTTATAAACTCGTAAATCTCCTCCGAAATTAACTCCGTGAACCGACACATATCCTCTACAAAATTATTTAGAATGGAATAATAACCCTCCCAAAGCGTTGCCGTATCCAATTCGGAAAGCTGACATTCGGAATATAAATCAGCGCCCTTACACCTCTCTTCTAAGGCGGTTATACCCTCTTCGTCCGTGTTGAGATATGCCACCGCAATGCGTGCGCCCTTACCTTTAAAATATTCTGTTAGCGCACTCTGCACCGAAAGCGCTTCCCCCTCTCGGCTTCCGCCCACCTTTACCGCGGACTGTTCGTTAAGATTTAAATAACCGAGCTTTGCGCATCTGTCGGTGAAAGCAACCACGCCCTCTTGCGCCGTCTTACCTCTAAGCCCTTCACCGAACCCGTCGGAGAGAATTAAATCGGCGTCGCTGTTGTTGCTCACCGCTCTACTTATCTTACCGTTTTCCGTTACGAAGATGACAGAAGGGTTGATATCCAACGTTATAAATCCGCTCTGCACGCCTGAACGGGGGGCTAAGATAATCGGGAAGATAATTGCGCACAACACAATTATAAATGCACAAGCGGAAGCTATTATTACCTTGGGGTTAAAACGCGATTTAGCTTTTGCGTTACCGCCCGCCTGCACTTCTTTTTCACAAGGGAAAGAGAGTTTTTCAAAGCTATTGAAGTCGGGCGTAAGCCTATTTAATTCGCTGTTGAGTTTATTTTTTAAAAATCTCATATACTCTCCTCCTTTAAGTATTTTTTAAGTTTCTCGACAGAACGTTTATATTTTGCCGTAACCGTTCCCACAGGCAAGCCTAAATCTTCGGCAATCTCCCTATGCTTATATCCCCATATAACGTGACGGATTATTATCTCCGCCTCTTCGTCTGTTAAAGCTTTATTGATTGCTTCAAACACGGGGGTATCGCAGGGCGGTTCGTAACGGGTTAAATCGGTTTGAGTATTCTCGGTTTTACTACGTTTTCGCAAGTAATCTAAGGCGGTGTTTTTTGCAACCTGCAACAGCCACGCCCTGCCGTTTGTGTCTTTTTTGAAGTTTTTAGCGTTTAACGATACCTTTAAATAAACGTCCTGAACGCAGTCCTCTGTGTCGGCGGTATTCTTTAAGTATTTGAAAATAAAGGCATAGACACCGTTTTTACTCTCTTTATAAAGTTTTTCAAGAGCAGACGGATTGCCGTTAGCTATATCCGTAAGAAGTCTGCCTATCTTGCGATTATCCATTTTCCACCAATTTATTTATTAAACGTTTGAGCTTTGCGTTTTATTGCATAATTTTAATTTTTATTAAATTATATATTATTTTTTAGTTTTGGGCAACCGTTGAACAGCCCTTGAATAATGTGGTACGCCCCTGTCCGAAACGGACAGGGGCGTACCACAGTAAAGGAATACTATGTTAAAAGTTAACTTGTATATTTGCTATTGAATTTTTAATTGAGTTTGTAACTCTTTATAGAGTAAGAAACTGCCGACGATATCTAAACAGAAAATGAACGAAAATATTATTCCTACCACCAATTTGGCGTTTACCTTCAATCTCTTTTGAGTCAACTGCCTTACGGTAAACGCCAAGATTTGCAAGCTCGAACAGAGCATAACGGCGTAGGTTACCACCACCTCTATGCCTATCAACAACGGTATGCCGAGCATAAGCCAAGGATTCAAAAAACCTGCAATCAGCAAAAAGCACACTAAGAAATTAACCAAATACCAGGGTATCAATGCAAGTTTAACTATAAACGTTGTCTTTGCAGGGTTTTCGTAATCGGCTGTTAAATTTAAAATCGCAAATACTATGGCAACTATTCCGACGGGAATGAGCAGAATATTTAAGCACAAGCCTATAAGAATAAGCACTCCGCAAATTCTAAAATCGATAAACGGAATCTTTGCAAGTATTAGACATATGTAAAACGGTAAATGTATTAAGTACATTATAACCGCCTGTATAATCAATATGATTTTACTTTTTTTCATTGTTCGGCTCCAATTATTTAACTAAGTGCGACATTGCGCCTAATGCTGTCATGGCAGAAACGTTGTTTAGGGTGGCGAGGATTGCCTGTCCGTCGAGCCACTGCATTGTCAAAAGATATGCCTCTTTCTTACTGAACCCTTGCTTTATGTAGGAGGAATAGCGAGTGTTTATTTTAATACAATCTTTTAAGTATCTGTAAGATTTATTGTATCTATTACCAATACCAAAATTCACGAAACCCGTTATTATTGTTCCAACCAAAAGAACGGTTACAATGATTGCAGGAATTTTGTTCGGCAACAAAAGCCACAAAAACCAAATAGGCAACATAAATGCCATAAAAAGACCGAAGCACACCCAAAAGATTATTTTATGCGGACGGAATTTTTTATCAATTACGTCCAATAAATGCTTGCACTTTGAAGTGGGCGTTAGGTTGGGGAAGGTATATTCCTCTTCATATACTTCGGTTTGAACACTTTCGGAATTTGCGACAGAGTTTGCGTTTAAATTCTCTTCCATTTGTAACCCCTTACGTAGTTATTACGTTTTTGAGTTTAGCACATAAATTATATAAAAGCAATGTTTTTTAAAACTTTTTGCAAAGTTTATCTCGGTCAAAATTAACTACTTTTACTGTAACTATTTTTACCGTAAAAGGCTTTAATTTAAGTGAGTTTACTGCAAATTTAGATAGGGGAAATGGGGTTTGAGGTATGTTTTTTTTAAGTTTTTTATTACTATGATTGACTTTTGCGCTTTGATTGAATATAATATTATTGACATTTTAAGTCAGGTGTATTTTACACCAGCCCGCATCAGCCGAATTTAGTAGGGGGTGCGGTTTTTTATTTAAAGTGATTAAACCCTTTTCTGTAATCGCTCTTATAATTACTCTTGACTTTTTACTATTTTTTGCATATAATAAAGACAGTCAAAAGCAAATATCATTTCTTTTTTCCTTGTCATCTTAAAGTCGGGCAAGGAATTTCTTTTTATTATATAATTTCTTGTAATCATTTTTTTATAGCCACACTTGACTTTTGCGCTTTGATTGAATATTATAAAATTACCGAGAGAAAATTATTTCTCTATCCCGTAGGGTTATATAGTTACCTACGGGATTTCTTTTTATATAAAAAACACCGTAGCTTATTTAAAGTTACGGAGCTATAGGGGTTTTGTTTGGGTTAAACCGTACACCTCTGTTGCAGAGATGATAAAAAAGGTCTCCAACAAAAGATTTGCCCTGCAAAGATTTTTGGGAAAAGGAGATGCAACGGAGCGCAATTGCCGTTTAAGTTTTACTCAAACGGCTTAAAGCGTAGTTTGCATCGACGTGGTGGAGCAGCGGGGACTTGCACCGAATTTGAATTAAAAAATAGGCTATTTTTAAGTAAAAAATCGTTATAAAACGCCCAATTTTTAATAAATATAATACCATGTCCCCAATTTACCCCATACTATTTTTCTTATCAAAAGCCCACTGTAACTTTTTAAAAAACCGTCGTTTGACGGTTTTTTTAATAAAATGAAAATAAGGTTGACAAAGTTCACAGTCAAGCGTATAATAGAATACGAACAAGGGCGACAACCGATAAGGGTTACAGCGACGGTTAGCCTAAGTTTTCAGTATAAAATAACTGCCAACGATTAGACCCCGAGGCAGTTATTTTTTTATGCGTATTGTTACTAAATTTTGTGTAACCGTAATCGAAGATATTGTGCCCTGCTCTATAAGTCTGAGCAAAAGCAGTAAGTATTCGATACTCATAAAAATCACCCCCTTTATAGGAAGTGCTAACCGCCACAGGTCGCCCCGTCGTACCCCTGCAATTGCAGGGATTTTATTTTATGACAAAAACGGTGTTTAGTCAATCAAATTCGCCTAAGCTCAAAAAGCTGTACCAACGTTCTGAGCCGTCGCACGGATGCAGAGAGCGTTCGGCGAAGTGCAGACGTCGGGGGCAAGGGAAAGTTCGGCAGAAGGGCGGAAGTTGGGGCGAAAGAGCCTTCGGCGGAAGTTTGGAGCTTTTTAATTGGAACTCAAAGCTCGAAGTCAAACGCCTGGATGAATAGTTAAAGTCAAAAAGAAAGCTAATTTAACGTTGTCAACCAAATAAATGAGTGGCGGTTCGGCGACGGCGGATTACTAACTTATTTAGCATAAAAGAAGCCTGCATGCAGGCTTCGTTCTAATAATAGTGTGGTCTTGGACGAGCGTAGCGAAGTATCCAGCCTTATAAAAGCTTGGTTGTCAACCAAAATAGCACGTTCAAACCTATTTCTCGCCACTTGTGGCGCAATTTACTCCGCCTTAAATATAAATATTATAAATTTTATATATAAGAAATACTATAACCGTATGATAATTTAACTATTGCCGAACGATTTTTAATTTTTTAGCGTACGTAAATTTAATCGTAATATTTAAATTTTTGTACAGTAATTTTTAAAAAAGAAAAACCACCGCTATTTGTACCAAACACGGTGGTTAAATATTGTTAAATTATACCAATTTATTACTTCTTCTGAACGCCGAAAAAGCGTAGGGTCTCTACGCTTGCTATTTTATTGGTTATTATTAGGCGGAGTTTTCGCCTTTAAGTCCGCATCATCACGTTCTTTGGCTCGCTTCAATGCATCAGCCCAATCTGATATTCCGTCAGGATATCTTTTCCGCACTCTTTCGCCTTTTACCTTGTTATGTTGCACAAACTTAACGGCGTTAGGTTGACTATTAGGTGTTTGGGAACATGTTGTTTTTTCGGACTGTGATTTGGGAGCTCTCTTCTGTTCTTCATTAGCTCTTCTGCGCTTATTGGCATCTTTCTGAACCTCGGCACAACGTTTCAACAATTTATCGTTTACAACGTAAATAGTGGGCGTGTAACCGTTCTCACCGAACCCGTCCAAGAGCTTAGTATTTTCTTCGTGTTTATAAAAGATTGCGCCCACATCGTGCAATTCTTTAACGACAGATTGCGCCGTACTTATCGGTATGTTCAAGAACGATGCTACACGACGTATGCCACCGACATAATACTTTTGCTTGCGCTTTTTATTCGAATAGTGCTTAACTAAATTACATAGAAAAAGGACGGCATTGGGAGATAACTTCTTCGCTGTCTTTTTGCCGAAGTCCATAACTTCTGTCAAAAGGAATGAATAAATAGTTATGTACTTTTGGGCTGTGCCTTGTGTGACGTCAACATTTAAATCATTTGATACGTTATAATGTGATTGGCTTGTACGTTCTATAAGACCGCCGTTTATAAGCGATTTAAGCGCACTGCAGACGGTAGGCTTACTAAACCCTAAGTTATCCGAGAAATTCTTGTACAATATTTTAGCGTTATCGTTATTGTACACCGTCTGCACGTGATTTATAAGCCCCAACGTTAACAGGCGTGAAGCTTGAGGGCGCATTTTTTCAATGCAATTCCCCTTACGGCTTTTCATAAGGTAATCTTCGGGAAAAAATATGTAGTTGTTGTTTACCCTCGTTTCAGTCATTTTTTACCTCTTTTTAAAATAACGCTTGACTTTTTGCGTTAAATCGCATATACTAAAGATAGTCGAAGTAAATATAATTTCTTCACCTACGGGGCAGTAATAATAACCCGTAGGTTTCTTTTTATTCTTCTCTCCGTTTTGCAAACTTTTTAATTTTTTCTGATTGACCTTTAGTTAGGTGGCGTTTTGACAGATAGATAACATTTTTGTTGTAAATATCAATATTCTGATTGGTTATTGTTCTATCATAGTATGAATTTTTAACGCCTGAGGGAGTGTCGAACTCCTTAAAATTCATAACCATTATGTTGCCTTTCCTTACTTGCTTAAACCTTTTTTCATCTTTATTATATAAATGGGTTAAAGCAACTGCACGGTAACACTTGTTGGACCTGTCGTAATATACCGCGTATGTATGTGTACCGTTCGGGTTATCACTCTTAAACAGATACTAATTTTTTATTTTTGCTAATCGCATAATCACACCTTACGTTCGCTACGTTATACGCTGAATTTAACCTTTACGTTAGTTCTACGCTTTCCCCTGCGGTGGTGAACAGCGCATCGAGGACACCACTGCATCGAGTTGTCACGATTGATTGCCCAGCCTTCGGCTCTCGCGTTGTCGCTTATATGGCGCACGCTCTGACCCGAAAACTCTTTGGACGTGCCACAGACTGCACACGTTAACTTATACGTCATTTTATTATCTCCTTGGTTGTCAACCAGATTATTTATTTTTTAGGGGGAATTGCTCCCCCAAAGATTAAACCCTTGCAGTAAATTTTACGATTTTATGCGTAGGCTTTTTATTGGTTTTAGTTATCGTTGCCTTTTTATTTGATTGCGATGCGCAAGTCTGCGCCTCTGATTTCGTTTTAAAAGTCTTGCTTGTCCTACCCTGTTTAACAGTATAAGACGTTGCATCGGCAGGCTTAGACGTCGTTTTAGGCGACGTCTGCGCAGATTTTGATATCTTAGGCGACGTCTGCGCAGATTTAGCCGTCTTAGGTTTGCACGTCGTTTTAGGTGCAGTTTTGGACGATTTTTCCTTTGCTACAAACACACTTTTCCTATCTCGTTCTTTTTGGGCTTCCAACTCTTTTCGTATCTTCTTTTCTTTACTCTTAATCTTTTTTTCTGTTACTTCGTCCGTCGTAAACCTATCTGCTTTATTAGGCTGATAAACTCTATCTTCAGCTATCCTCGTAGTGAATAGTTCTTCATCTGTTACAACAAGTGTTTGAACATAATCAGGGTTTTTAACAAGCTTTCCCGACTTACTACGTTTAAATAAAGGCACACCTTTCTTTTTTGCCCAACTTGTTCCTGCTGGTTGGGTCGAAGTATGTTCTATAATTTCATATTTTTTAGGCAACGATTTTTTGATTGTTACCGGTTCACCTTCTCTTATAAAAAATTGCAACTTACTTTTTGCCATAAATTTTCTGCTCCTTATCTATTGACTTTCCCTATTTTTGTTTGACAAATCGTCACAAAGTTGATATATTGTTTTTAAAGAGTTACTTCGACCTTACTTTGTAAGGCATAGCCGAAAGGGCGCAGCTGTAACTCTTTTTTTATTGTTCTTTTTTATCGTTGTTTCCCTCATACCGTTTTCTTATTTCTTCAGGCATATCCAAATCTTTATTATGTGGTTTAAATAAACGTTGCGGAGCTTTTTTCGGTCGTTTTAAATACATTGGTTCAGGGTCGGTTCTATCTGGGTTAGGGTCGATTTTTTCATAATCATTCCTTGCAGTATGCGTTGCTTCCCTATGAACAAACCCGTCTTCAGTTTTATTCGTCCGTTTGTTTTTTACAGGCTCTTCATCTATTACAAGCGTTGTTCTATTCTTCCCGATTTTTAGTCTTGCCCAAAACGGAAAGCGTTTATGTAATTTCTTATTATTATCGTTCTGCTCGGTAATAGCATCGTCTTTCGGCTCAGCTTGTTGGCTCTGAGCGTTCGCCCCAGACGTTGACTCCGTCTGTTCGGGTGCAACAGTTTGTTGTTCTTCGGGTTTAGACTTGTGTTTTCTGTGTTTGGACAATTGCTCTGTTGCTCCATCTGCGCGTTGCGTAAGCTGTTTGCTCTGAGCGTTCGCCACGGGCTTTGACCTCGAAGTTTGGCTACGTTGCCGAGTGGATGCAGGAGAGCTTAACTTCTGCTTGTTCCCTTTGGCGGTGCAAGACTTCCGAACGGCAGGGGCGGACTTTGCGCCCTTGCCCTTGCCTTCGTCTGTCTTTTCCTTAGTTTGCGTTGTGCGCTTTCCTGCGCCTGTGCTTTTATTTTTTACAGCTTTTCCCTGCTGTTTTTTACCCTTAGTTTTTGCCATTATCGTTTCCTTTAAATAGCTTCGCTATTAACCTAAAAGGTGCAGATATAACAAGCCATAAACCCTTACCTATGCCTTTAAATATTGGTCTTAGTACCGGGAATACAATCGGCATAATTACTAAAAGCATAATCAACAATAACAGGCAAACACATATTGCAATTATTGCTGTAATCTTTTCAGCTAAATTAGCCGTACCTTTGAATAGTTTTACTATGCAATTCCAAACGTATTTAAAGAAATTAGTTTTTTGAGGTTGAGGATTCCCCGACTTATTGTCGTCAGATACCGTATCACTCACCGTTCCGACTTTATAAGTCTTACCGTCGGAGTCGTATTCAAGGTATAAAACGCTTACTTTATTAACGTCGGTATAATTAGACGTGAATTGATTATATCCGAATATACTTTTAATATATAACGTTCTTTCTGTTTCAGCGAACCGTAAAACCCATTGTTTACCGGCTAAATTAGTTTTTGTTTCGTCAGATAAGTTTTCTGTTGACACAAACTCATCAACAGTCTGTATTCTATCCCAAGAATAGCTATATTTTATTCCGCTATTCCAAATATTACCCGATTTTTCAAAACTATCTAAATATGTCGGATAAGCATATTTAGTTTCTTCCGTACCGTATTTAACACTGCTTGAAAGTTTATTAAAGAATTGGTCACATTCTGTCGTAGCGCTTCGAGTATTATAAATTACGGTAGCCGATTTAAGGCGGTCTATCTCAATGTCAGTATTAAATGCGAGATAATGTGCATCTATTGTTCCATATCTTTGAAATGCAAACGCCAAAGACGGAATGTATTTCGGAGGATTAACTGAACTTGTATAGATTAAAAAATCTGAATAAGGATTTAAGATTTGAACAACGTAGGAAGGGGCGCAATAATATTCAGCTTGCCCGTCACTCCCTGTTGTAACTTTATATAACTTTGCAACAGTATATGATTTCTTTTCACCTGTATTATTATTCCCTGTTGTGCCGTCTATTTCATTATCCCATTTACGATAAATAGAGCTGATATTATAGTAACGTGTGTCACCTGTTCCAACCTTGATACCGTTAACTATGTACTTAACAATAGTACCTGAAGAGCTTACAAAATTTAACGAATACAAACGGTTATTTACTCCTTGTTCGGTCAGAGACATATTTATATCTGTTGCAAGTTTTGTTTTGTCGGTTACAAAACAAGGCTGATAAGCATATATGTAAACGCACCCTTTATCACTTTCGGCAATTTGAATAACGTTAATAGAATAATCGTCAGGGTTTTCTGGATAATCTTCGGCTTTAAAGTCAGTGGCTTTTTTAAAATCGTATATGGGGGTTGTGTAATTTATATAGTTAAAACTATTCGTGTCAATCGAAAGTAAACCATAACTTAAAGTATCTACCGCACGCCCAAAGTGTATTTTTATAGCCGTTACGTGTTCAACTTCGATAAACTCAAGCTTATCACTGTCGTAAGATATTTCGCCAATATATTCTGTGCCGTTATCTGTAATTAACGTTAAGTCGTAAACGTCGCTGTCACCTTCAAATTTAATTACAGTATTACTATTGAAATCAAAATAGCCTTTTAATCGAATCGTTACGTCTGCACTATTCGCTATGTACCATTCGCCGTCTATTTGCTGATATAAATATTCATA
>JBJEVA010000028.1:0-6360 GCA_051884115.1 Candidatus Coproplasma sp.
TTCTCAACGAGTACGTAGGTAACGGTCAGCCGTGGGATTTAGATAGAACCTTCGGCGGAGTACATATTCTTTCGCCCTACGAGGCAAAGAAGAGTACGTCCTGGTATAAAGGTACGGCTAATGCAATTTATCAGAATATCCGTTTTATGAAGATGTATGACCCTGAATACGTACTTATTCTTTCAGGCGACCACATCTATAAAATGGATTACGATAAGATGCTTGAAGCTCATAAAAAAGCAGGTGCAGACTGCACAATCGCTTGTATGCAGGTTCCTTTGAAGGAAGCTTCAAGGTTCGGTATTTTGAATACCAATCCCGACGGAACAATTTACGAGTTTGAAGAAAAACCCAAACAGCCTAAATCCGATTTGGCGTCTATGGGTATTTACATATTTACGGCGTCAAAGCTCTTTAAATATCTTGAACTTGACGAACAGAACCCCGATTCCGAAAACGACTTCGGTAAAAACGTACTTCCCGCTATGCTTAACGCAGGTGAAAAGATGTATTCTTACCGTTTTGAGGGCTATTGGAAGGACGTTGGAACGATTACTTCTTTGCTTGAAGCAAATATGGATTTGCTCGGTAGCGTTCCTAATTTCGAGCTTAGGGATAACGACAGAGTTATTCATTCCAGAAGCCCTCTTGCGCCTCCTGCTTACGTTACGGGAGAAGTCAGCAATTCGCTTATAGCTAACGGCTGTGAAATAGAAGGTACGGTACTCAATTCGGTTATCGGCACAGACGTCGTAGTTGAAAAGGGCGCAATTGTACGTGACAGCGTGCTTATGGGCAACATTGTCGTTAAGGCAGGCGCAACTGTTGATTATTCTATAATCGACGAAGAGGTCTGCATAGGCGAAGGTGCAAAGGTTGGCGAACAGAAGGCAACTGCTTGCAATATCGAAGGTAAGACCAACGGCATCACTGTATTGGGCAGAGGCGTTAACGTTTCTGACGGTGCTTGCGTTGTAGCCGGCGAAATAGTCGATAAGAATGTGTAAAGGGGGAAATAAAGATGAATTCGACCGTAGGCGTTATTTTTTCAAGTATAAACGACAATCACGTACCTGAACTTACAAAAGTTCGTTCTAAAGGCTCTATTCCTTACGGCGGTAGATACCGTCTTGTTGACTTTACACTCTCTAATATGGTTAATTCCGGCATAACCACTGTCGGTTTGCTTACGAAGAATAACTATCAGTCTTTAATGGACCATCTTGGTTCAGGTAAGGAGTGGGATTTAGCCCGCAAAGAGGGAGGACTTATTCTTCTTCCCCCTTACAGCGATGAGAGCGAAGTGCTTTACCGCAACAGGTTAGAGGCTTTGAAGGGTGCAAGTGCATTCCTTAAAAAGGCAAAAGAAGATTTTGTTGTAATTGCCGACAGCGATGCTGTCTATAAACTTGATTACAGCAAGGTTATAGATGAACATATAGCTCACAACGCAGATTTAACGCTTGTTTATCACGAGCATGAGTGCGGTGAAGATAATTCCTATATGATGCTTAATACTGATAACGACGAGAGAATAGTTTCTATCGACGTTAACGTTAAAGGCGAAGGCGTTAGAAAGCACTACATAAACGTGTTAGTTGCAAGGACTACTTATCTTTTAGGTATTTTGCAGAAGGCAATGGCAAGGGGACTTACGAGCTTCTCCAAAGATTTAATTATGCCTGCGCTTAATTCAAGCAAGATATACGGCTATAAGCTCGAAGGACATTACAGCGCAATTGATTCGTTGTCCTCATATTATAAGGCTAATATGGACTTGCTTGATAAGAATATCAGAAATGAAATCTTCGGCGATAGGGACGTTTATACAAAGGTTAACGACGCTCCTCCTGCAAAAATTACAGAGGATGCTAAGGTTGTTAATTCGCTTATTCACGACGGTTGCCTTATCGAAGGAACTGTTGAAAACTGTGTTCTTTTCCGCAACGTTCACGTAGCTAAGGGCGCTCACGTTAAGAATTGTATAATAATGAGCGAGAACGACATAGGTGAAAATTGTAACCTTGCATACGTTGTTTCCGATAAGGACTCAAGCATAGGTAAAGGCGTTACCTTGGCAGGTTGCGAACAGCATCCTTACTTTGTAAATAAAGGCTCTCGCATTTAATAGATAGGGGGAAATATAATGGCTGAAACAAAAACAAAAGCTACCGCTACAAAATCTACCGCAGAGAAGACTACTACGGCAAAAAAGGCAACTTCTTCCGCAAAGAGTACAACTGCTAAAAAATCCGCTACCGCTAAGACTGCAACTAAAAGCACAACTACGAGGAAGTGCGCTCCCAAAAAGAGCGCAACTCCCGTAACGGTGGTTGAAGAGAAAAAGACAGAAATTACAGGTAAGAGAAAAATTCTCTTTGTAGCTTCTGAGGCAACTCCTTTTATTCAGACAGGCGGACTTGCAGAAGTTATCGGTTCGCTTTCTACTGCACTTGCAGAATCTGGCAAATTTGACGTTAGAGTTGTAATTCCTCTCTATTCCGATATTAAAAAGGAATATAGGGATAAGTTCACATATCTCGGTAATTTATACGTGCATCTTGCTTGGCGTAATCAGTACTGCGGTGTTTTCTCCTATGTAAAGGACGGCGTTACGTTCTACTTCATAGATAACGAGTTCTATTTTAAACGTCCCGGTTGCTACGGATATTTTGACGACGGTGAAAGATTTGCGTTCTTCTCAAGGGCTGTATTAGAAATTATACCTTTCGTTAATTTCTATCCTGAAGTAATGCATTGTCACGATTGGCAGTCTGCACTTGCGGCAATTTACCTTAAAACCAATTATTGTTTTAGACCCGAATATCAATTTATTCGTTGTCTTTTCACTATTCACAACATCGAATATCAGGGTCAATATTCTATGGATATATTGTCCTCCTTGTTCGATATTTACGGCAAGTATCAATATCTTGTCGAGTATAACAATTCCATCAACCTTATGAAGGGTGCGATAGAGGTCAGCGAACGTTTCTCTACCGTTAGCCCTAAATATGCAGATGAGATTAAAGACCCTTATTATGCTCACGGATTGGACCCTATTATCAGGAACAATGCATTTAAGCTTAGGGGCATATTAAACGGTATAGACGATAAGGGATATAACAGCGAGCTGGATTCTCACTTGTTTGCAAACTTCACGCCTGACGATATGTCTGGCAAGGCTGTCTGCAAAGAGAAATTGCAGAAGATGCTCAATCTTCCCGTAAAGGCTGATACGCCTATTATCGCTATGATTTCACGTCTTGTATCTCATAAGGGTTTAGATTTGGTAACCGCTGTTATAGAAGATTTGTTAAAGGAAGACGTTCAGTTCGTTCTTCTCGGAACGGGTGATTACCAATACGAATCTTACTTTAAAGAGCTTGCAAAGAGATATCCCGACAAAGTCAGCGCAAACATTCAGTTTAACGGCGATTTGTCAAGGAAAATCTATTCAGGTGCGGATATATTCTTAATGCCTTCCAAGTCTGAGCCTTGCGGACTTTCGCAGATGATGGCTTGCCGTTATGCAACTATTCCCGTTGTAAGGGAGACAGGCGGTCTTTACGACAGCATTAAGCCTCTCGTTAACGGATACACGTTCGCAAACTACAATGCGCACGATATGCTTTACGTACTTCGTCAGGCTGTTGCGGATTATAAAAATAAAGAAGAATGGGCAAAACTCAGGTACAGAGCGATTACCACCGATTTCAGTTGGAAGAAGTCGGCAAAGGAATACGAAGCTCTGTATATGGATATGCTTAAATAAAATTACTGAAATTCAGGAGTGTATATGAGCAATACTGCTATAACAGAAAAAGAAGCAAAGGAACTTGTCAAGGGCAAACTTGCCCGTTATTACGGCGTCAGTCGCCCTGCTGAAATAAGCAAAGAACAGCTTTATAAAGCTGTTGTAATGAGCGTCAGAGATATCTTATTAGAGAAAAGACAACAGTTCCAAAAGCGAATAAAGGGTAAGCGTGCTAAAAGAGTATATTACCTTTGTATGGAATTTTTACTCGGTAGGTCTTTAAAGAACAGTTTATACAATCTTAGCGCTACCGATACTTTTGCAAAGGTGGTTGCATCTTATGGTGCTACGCTTGAAGAACTTTATGAGCTTGAACCCGATGCCGGTCTTGGTAACGGCGGTCTTGGTAGGCTTGCGGCCTGCTTTATGGATGCGCTCGCAGCCGGAGATTATCCTGCAATGGGTTATTCGCTTCGTTATGAATACGGTCTGTTTAAGCAGAAAATAGTAGATGGTTGGCAGATGGAGTTGCCTGATACCTGGCTTCCCGGCGGTGAATGTTGGCTTACACAGAGAACTGATAAGTCCTTTATCGTTCGTTTTAACGGCAGAGTCGAAGAACAGTGGACCGAAAACGGTATGCAAATCAACTATATCGATACTAAAGATATAGAAGCCGTTGCATACGATATGATGATTTCCGGTAAAGATTCAGATGCTGTGTCGGTTTTAAGACTTTGGAAAGCAAAGCCCGTACAGGACTTTAATATGAAGCTCTTCTCTCAGGGTGATTATTACCAGGCAATGGCAGAAGATAACGATGCTGACCTTATTACTAAGGTATTGTATCCTGCTGATAATCACGTTAACGGTAAGTCGCTTAGATTAAAGCAACAGTATTTCCTTTGCTCGGCTTCAATTCAAAATATTGTTGAGGACCATAGGCGCAGATACGGCAATTTGAAAGATTTGCCTAAGCTTGCGGCAATTCACCTTAACGATACCCACCCTGCAATGGCTATTCCTGAGCTTATGAGAATACTTATCGACGAGTATTATATGGATTGGAATGACGCATGGGCAATTACAACTGCAACCTGTGCTTATACCAACCACACTGTCTTAGCAGAAGCTTTGGAAACTTGGTCGGAAGACCTTGTAAACAGAACAGTACCCAGAATTCATTCAATCATTGCAGAAATAAACCGCAGAATGTGCGAAGAATTATGGAACAGATTCCCCGGAGAGTGGGCTAAAATTTCCCGTATGTCGATTATCGAACACGGCAGAATTAAGATGGCAAATCTTTCCGTCTATGGCGGACATAACGTTAACGGCGTTGCCGCTTTGCATAGCGAAATCATTAAGAAAACTATTTTCAAAGATTTCTATGATTTCTCTCCCGAAAAGTTTACTAACGTAACAAACGGTATTGCTTATAGAAGATGGCTTTGCCAATCTAACCCTGAACTCAGTTCGCTTATATCAGACTGTATTGGCGACGGTTTCGTTCATAATAGTGCGCTTTTAGCTGAATTTAAGAAGTTTGAGGACGATACAACCGTTCTTAAACGTCTTGACGAAATTAAGGCTATTAAGAAAAAGCAGTTCGTTGACTATGCTTTGAAGAAACAGGGCTTTAAAATCAACCCTGACTCGATATTTGATACACAGGCAAAGAGATTGCACGAGTATAAACGTCAGCTCTTAAACGTATTAAATATCATAAATACCTACCTTGATTTGCAAGAAAATCCCGATATGGAGATGGTGCCTAAGACGTATATATTCGGTGCAAAGGCTGCCCCCGGATATTCAATGGCTAAGCAGATAATTAAACTTATCAATTATCTTGCTGAGGATATTAAAAAGCATCCTAAAATCAACGAAAAACTTAACGTTGTCTATATGGAAGATTATAACGTTACAATGTCTGAAAAGCTTATGCCTGCTTCAGAAGTGTCCGAACAGATTTCCCTTGCCGGTAAAGAGGCAAGCGGTACCGGTAATATGAAGTTTATGATTAACGGTGCGCTAACAATTGGAACGCTTGACGGAGCTAACGTTGAAATGGCTGAAGCTGTAGGAATGGATAACATATTCATCTTCGGCTTGAAGTCAAATGAGGTAGAAGATATCTGGCATTCCGGATATTCTTCGTCAAAGTATTACAATGAGTCTCCCAAACTCAGAAGAATTATTGAAGCTTTGATAGTAGGATTTAACGGTCAGTCGTTTGCGGATATGGCAAACTACCTGCTTACAGGATCTCCCGTTGCAGACCCCTATATGTGTATGGCTGATTTCTCTGCATATTCAACCACACAGGAAGCGATTTCAAACCTTTACGTCAACGATAAGACGTTATGGAATAAAATGTCGCTTAGAAATATTGCCGCATCTGGTTTCTTCTCTGCAGATAGAAGTATTAAGCAGTATGCTGAAAATATCTGGAATTTAAAACCTATTACAAAAGAAAGTAAGTAATTTAAAATATGTAACCAAAAGCCCCAACGCAACTATAGTTGCGTTGGGGCTTTTAAAATAATGGTGGATTATAATATTAAGTGCAACAACGATGCATAAAAAAATGGCTCATATAA
>JBJEVA010000029.1:0-6354 GCA_051884115.1 Candidatus Coproplasma sp.
TTCTTGTAATAAAGCGTTTCGGATAGTCCGTATCTTCGTCCTCCCAACGCTCCTCGGCAACGCCGAACATAAAGGACATTGCGTTTATTACGCCGTCCTCGATTGCAAGGCAAAGGTCGTTTGTATCGGAACGCTTGCGGTTCGGGTTCATTTTCATTTCAACGCCTTTATCCGTCGGCGTTAGTTCCATTCCGCCGAGTTTATCAATCGGAATAATTGTGCGGGCAATCGCTTTTTCTTCAATATTGTGGTTCCAAAAGAAACGCACGTCTTTGATAACGTCTTTCGATATTGCGCCCTTGCAAATCGTTTCTTGAAAATAACCGCCAATATCGGTTGGCGTGTCATAGACAATCGGAACCCCGATTATCAACCCGCTTTCGCTCTCTGCCCTAAATTCGGCAGGATAATTTCGCTTTATATAGTCCATTTTACACCTCCGCTTTTGCTTCCGCCTTGCATTGCTCGCAATAGTTAAAATATGCTTGATATTCAGTCGGCTTAGTATCTCGTTGCCTCAAAATAGCAAGTTCTTGACTTAGCGTGTATTTTGCGCGTATCTTGCTTTCGACAAGATTTTCGTATCTCGCTTGGTCGTATTGTGCTTGCTCCGCCGCCGTAAATGGTACATAGATTTGTATAGCCTCTACCTCTTCTCTTTCGGGCTGTGCCTCGATATACGGTTGGTCGACTACCCACTTGACGTCCTTACCGCCGTTTGGATAGTCCGCAACTGTTTCGTAATGCCCTTGTTCTTCTTGCCCCGCAACGGCTGGAATAATGGTTTTGATTTCGTCATATAGCAATTTGCCTTTGTTGAGGTCGTAGACCGTCAATTCTTGTGTTTTATCTTGGTTAAATACTCGCATTTTACCCCTCCTTTACGCCGTGCGTTTCCACATATAAACCGCCAAATAAGGTGGCATATTGTTATGCGCTTGTCCGCCACCCGTATTGCTTGCGTTTGCGACAGGTTTTAGTGTTGCCGAATAACCTCTTTGAATAAGATTGCCGTCGTCGTTTACACCGCTTGAACCGCCCGACTGTGTGTGCGTATGGCTTGGCATTTCGGCAATCGTCAAAGTATGAGTTGCCTCACCGCCACTTGTTCCAGCCGCGTATGTACTACCTGCGGCAAGCAAAAACGTATCTTCAATAGGTAGCCAAGAGCCACCAATAAAACTGGCTGGCGATACATTGACGGTAGACATATAAATCGCACCCACGCCGTACAAGTTTTTTAGAGCAGTGATTTGCGATTGTAGACTTTGGTCGGTTTGCCCCAAAGTATCTATTTGTGTTTGCGGGTCGCTGTCGAAGTAAACGGGGGTCGGCTCGTCATTTACATAACAGCCCGCACCGTCTTTTCCTCTTACGCCGATAAGTTGCGTATCGCTGTTATATAGATATACATTTGTCGCGCCGCTAACTTTCAAAAAGTCTTTTTCAAGTAATGATATATTGCTTCCGCTTATTGTTTCCGTGTATCTCGAACCCGCATACTCGAAAACTATATTTATTGCCATAGTGTTTACGCTTACGTCAAGCAAACGGAACGTAAACGCCTCCGCGTATGCGTCGATATTATTTTTAGGAAATGTATATGTAGTTACTACGCCATTTTTCAAGTACGAAAGCACAACCGAACTGGTAAAACTATTGTCCGTATTTTTTGGAGCAAATATTTTATAGTCCTTGCCGAGTTTCAAAACATACTCGCCGCTTTCGTTCGGGTATTGTTGAATGAACGCCGCCGATTTCTCAAAATCGGACATATGCACGGTTTCCCACAAGCACCCCGCTGGACAAGTACCGTATATCTTAGGTTTATCGCTCATACTACACCTCCTCGTTAATTACTTGATATTCGACAAGTTCTCTAAGCGTTACTGTGTGCTTTTCCTTTGTTCCTATATCTAAGGCTGGTGCTAAAGTCAACGTGCCATTGCTAATAGTTATTGTGATATAGTATAGCGTTAATGGACTTACAGCAAGTGGCGTTATTATAGCCAACTCTCCGCCTGTCGACCACGTTGACGCCTTTGCAAGCGGTATAGTAATAGGCGATGAGCCTTCTTTACTGCCCACCTTGACACTATATATTGAATTCGGATTTAACGAAAAAGACACAGTCGTCGTCTTGTCGTTCGTACCGTCACAGTTAAGGTTTCCTGTGAAAAGCACCTTGCCAACAAGCGTGCTTGCCTTATCGGCATTTGGTACGTCCGAAACAAAACCTTTTCCCGTCGATATTCCAACTTTATTCGCCATTGTTTACACCTCCGTTTTCGTCAGCGTTGCCGACGTTATCTTCCGACGGTTCACCTAAAATGTCCGCCGCTTCCTCTTCGGTTATCCCGATTGATATACTTATTATTTTGACGGTTTGGTCGTATGTAAGTGTTCCGTCTTTATATGCAAGTATAGTTTGTATAAGCGATTGAGTTTGCGCCCCGTTCAATACATTTGCTGGCTCTACGTCCGCAACGTCTGTATTGCTCTGCTCGTCTACTACGCCCCCCCCTCATTGCTTGCGGGGTTGTTATCGCTCTTATTTCCCGTTTGATATTCTTCTGCGTATTTGCTGTCAACAAAATTTAGTGATTGCATTCTTACGCCTTGCAAGTCGTTTATAGGGCGCATTCCGAACGCCGTACGCATTTCATTGACGTAGCAACCGCCGATATTGCCGAGCGTGTTAAATAGGTTTAATTTTTGCTCGGTATTCATAAAGATAAGTTCTTTCACATAGAATACGATTTTGTTATTAAACCCTTGCGCGGCGTGTTTCGTAAATATGCCTTTCGTAAATGCTTGATTGAAAGATTTTACAATCGGCTCAATCGTTTTTTGATAAAATGCCTCGTATTGTTCTTTGGTATAATCACCGTTGACAATCGGTATCGAAACACCGAAAGTACGCAATATCTTTTTGTCGATAAACTCAAGCACTTTATCGTCAAGCAAATTGACTTGCTTTGTTATCGGCGTATATTCCGCTGAAATGTCAATCGGCAAAATACCGCTTTCGTTCGCTTGCAATTTCTTTTCAAACTCTTTTACCTTTGTTATTTGGTCGTCGTAGTTCACCATATTTTTAAGTTTAACTACTCCGTTAATAGTCGTTTGCAAGTTGAGAGATTTTGCAAGACCTTTCAACAACATATCGTTTAATTTTAGAGTTTCAAGCAACGGTTTGAAATCGGGTTGTCCGTATTCGTTACCGCCCATAAACTCCGATACGCTGTAATGATAACGCAAATGTATTATATCCTCGTATGCCGCCTCGCCCTCGTAACCGTTCGGGAAAGTAAACACTATCCACAACTTACCCGTCTTATCTTGTTGAAACTCAACCTTTGACGGGTTCAACGGATATAACGCAACGAGCGTGTCGCCGTTCCATATCGGGTATATAAAAGCGTTATAGTTTAATAGCAATGTCCACGCGATTTTTTCTATAAAGTCGCTTGTCGTCATTAACGGGTTAGGATTATCAAGCACGCTTTGAATATTGCCCGCAACGCTTACGTAATCGTTATCGCCCGCCGTTTTGCGGACGTGAACGGGGTCAAGTTTCTTCAACTCCGTAACGATAGAATATATCGCTTGTTGCACAACGTCCGACACATATATATTCGTGCCAAACCCGTTAGAATAGACGGGGGCTATTCCGCTCAATATATCTTCCCAGTTATATGTCCTTACTCTTTCGGGTTTCCTAAACCAGTTATCCAAAAATGCCAAGTTTTAACACCTCCCGCCATTTTGCCTTATACCACACTTTCCAAAATTTGTCAAGGGGTTATATTAAATAATCGTTCAAATCAGTTTTATAGCGATTATATGTTTCTTGTAAAATCACGTTGCAGACCGCACCGTCGATTTTCTTTGCTTTCATATTGTCTATTTTTACGACAAGGCTTTTTCCTCGTCCGTCAACCTTTAAGGCGGCGTTACCGAAGCACCATTTGTCAACGGGGTTTAGCCCGATTATTAAACGGTCTTTCAAATCCGCCTCTACTTGGTTGTTTGCCGTATGGAGTACGTCGGGGCTTTGATTTATCATAATTAAATCGTCTTTATCTACCCAGCCGTAATATTCCATTTTGTTTAACCAATCACGCTTGAAACGTTGGTCGTAACCGCATTTCAAAACGCGTATTCCGTATTTCTCTTGCAAGGAATAAAACCAATCCGCAACAAGCGACAAATCGTTGTCGTTCCCCTCGCATATCGTGATATATCCCGCTTGCGCCCACTCTTGATATTTTGCGCCCGCGTTTTTATCGTCGCTTTCTTCAAGTTTGCTTTCGGGTATCCAGTAATGCGAAAGAATATATTTGCGTCGGTCCTCTTTCCGACATAGCATAATTTTTGCGTTTGTCATATCGGTAGTTTCCGAAAGGTCTACCGCTCCCAAGCAATAACAACCGCGGAAATCTTCAAGGTCAAATTCGGATATATAATCATAGTCGGATTTTTCAAGCCACGCCGTCGAGTTGGAAACCTTGAAATTAAAGTCTTTCGACAAAACGTATATTCTATCCGCTTTACTGCGGCGGGCGTCATCTACGTTATCGCGTAAATAACTCCATTGCTTAACACCATATATCAAAGTCGGGTTTGCCTTTTGCCACGCTGGATTTATGCCTTGTTCGTTCGTTTCCCAAACTTCCGCTTCGCTGTCCTGCGTATATAGCCACGGCAATTTCCTTTTTGCGCTTATAGATTTATCGCCCGCAATAATCTTTCGATAATCCTTTAAGTCTTTGTCAAGTTGCCCGTCGGCTACCATTCCCTCCGTAGTGATTTTTATCATTTTTCGATTGTGCTTGACACCCATTGATTGTTGAATAGGTTTTATCAAACTATTGTCGAGCATTTCGTGTTCTTCGTCTATTACTGCAACCGTGATATTTTTACCCTCTTTCGCTTTCGTCCGTTCGGACATCATAACGAGTTCGTTTCCTACGCCTTTGAATGTTATACCGTCGCGGTTACGGTGGCTATCTTTCCCGCGAGGGTCTAACAGCATACGCATTTTGTCGGCGGCGGCATAAACCAATTTTGATTGGTCGTAAGTATTCGACGCGGCAACAAGCGTCATACCTTTACCGCCGATAAATCCCATACTATCCAGCAATGCGCTTGACGTTTCGCTTTTTGTATTTTTACGTCCGATAAGTAAAAGCGTTTCCGTAAACCTATCAACCCAACGACGCAAAAATTCGTCATACATTTTGAAACTGAAAAGCGTTTCGAGCCACGCATTTTGCCAAAGCATAGGGCGCATAGGCAAGTTATAAAACGGGTCTTTCGTAAGCCTTATACAATTTTCCATAAAGTCGATTATATCGTCCGACATTGTCGTATCGTAACGGTATTCGTCGCTTTGTAAATCTTCCATAAGGTTTTCAAGTTCTTGACGCATTTCATAGCCGACTATCAAACTTACTTCTTCCGTTTCATAAATAGGAAAATCAACGCCGTTTCTATCTTCAACGCCACGGAAAACCTCGGCAATCGTTTTGCCTCTTTCGACGTCGTGATAATACTTTTCAAGCCACGTCATTTTTTCACTTGCTCCATTTTCATTTTGAAATATTGTTGCAATGGGCTATCCTCGCCCTGTTCTTCGTTGGCGTATGTTCTTTCTAACGCTCGAATAATATTCGTATACGTTTGCAAAAACTCGCGGTATTGTTTCCCCGCCGCCGTTATCTTTTGCAAGTCGGGGTTTTGCGGGTGGAATTTTATATGCGGATATTTTTTCAACTCCGCAAGTTGCGTTTCCAAATATACAGCCTCGTCAATCAAATTGCTTACGATTGCACGCTTGCCCTCGTCTACGTCTTTGAAAATATTATGTAATTCGTCCGCCCTGTTCATAAAAGCACCGCCTATCTTATAAACTCGACTTCAATTTCCGTTTCGGTAATCTCGTCCGCAACTTCAATGTTATAAATCTCCGTACAACTATCCGCAACAACTAATCCCGTCTTTGCTTGCTCGATAAATTGCTTGCGAATATTGTTAATATCTCTATCGGCGAATATTGATTTTACTTTTATAACTACAATTTTCTTTGTGCCGTTCGCTTTTTTCGACGGGCTATATATTTTTACTGGTGGAATAGGAAGACACGCTATATATTTTTTACAAGCGTCTTTCCCTTTCGCACTCTTTCTGCAAACGTTAAATGCTTTGCAATTATCACAAACTTTTTTCGGTTGATATTCGTTCATAACGCCTCCTAACTATTTATATAATTTTTTATCTCCGCCTACTTTTCAAAATTTCGGCAAAACCTTTTGCAAAAATCTCAAAAATTCCCTCGCGGTGCTAAAACTA
>JBJEVA010000030.1:0-27966 GCA_051884115.1 Candidatus Coproplasma sp.
TATTTTGACGAAGTTTTTAAAAATTTTGATTGACACCATACGGCATTTTACGACATATTGCCAAAACGCCGTATGAGTATCTTTTAATTATAAAATTTAATTATTTGGAATAATCCGCCCATACCCGATGAGATTGCCACGGGGTTGCTAAGCAACACCCTCGCAATGACGGTTATTATTGGGGCTTAGCCGTTATTCCTCTTTGCGCGTTCGCCGATAACCTTTTCGGCTACCGACTTAGGAACTTCGGAGTAGTGGTCGAACTGCATTGTGAACTGACCACGGCCCTGAGTACGGGAACGAAGGTCGGTTGCGTAACCGAACATTTCCGAAAGGGGAACTTCGGCATCGACAACCTTTGCGCCTGCTCTGTCGTCGGTGGAAAGAATTGTACCACGGCGAGCGGTTACGTTACCCATGATATCGCCGAAGTAGTCGTCGGGAGTGATAACTTCAACCTTCATGATGGGTTCAAGCAATACAGGGTTAGCCTTGCTCATACCA
The DNA here is from genome assembly GCA_051884115.1 of Candidatus Coproplasma sp. GTDB lineage: Bacteria > Bacillota > Clostridia > Christensenellales > Borkfalkiaceae > Coproplasma. Next base: position 505 of record JBJEVA010000030.1, read on the forward strand.
TCCTTAAAGCCCATAGAGCCTGCAATCTGGAATGCCATTTCCGAAGAGTCAACTTCGTGGTAGCTTCCGTCGTAAACCTGTACCTTGAAGTCAACCATCTCGTAACCTGCAAGGAAGCCGTTCTTTGCGGCGCCCTGAATACCCTTGTCGATTGCAGGGATATATTCCTTAGGAATGGAACCGCCGACGGTTAAATCTTCAAATACGTAGCCCGAACCGGGTTCGCCGGGAATAATGTGAAGTTTACAATGACCGTACTGACCTTTACCACCCGACTGACGCTTGTACATACCTTCTGCATCACAAGCCTTGCGGATAGTTTCGCGGTAAGCAACCTGAGGCTTACCAACGTTTGCTTCAACCTTAAATTCACGAAGAAGTCTGTCAACGATAATGTCAAGGTGAAGTTCGCCCATACCTGCGATAATGGTTTGACCGGTTTCCTGGTCGGTATAGGTCTTGAAGGTGGGGTCTTCTTCAGCGAGCTTTATGAGTGCCAAGGTCATCTTTTCCTGACCAGCCTTGGTCTTAGGCTCGATTGAAAGCTGAATAACGGGGTCGGAGAAGGTCATCTGCTCTAAGATGATGGGGTGTTCCTGGTCGCAAAGGGTATCGCCTGTGGTGGTATCCTTTAAACCTACGATTGCACAGATATCGCCCGAGCAAACTTCGGGAATTTCCATACGGGAGTTTGCGTGCATCTGTACCAATCTACCAACCCTCTCCTTCTTGCCCTTCGTGGAGTTATACACGTAGGAACCTGCGGAAAGAACGCCGGAGTATGCTCTGAAATATGCAAGCCTACCAACGAAGGGGTCGGTTGCAATCTTGAATGCAAGTCCTGCAAAAGGCTCTGTATCGTCGGTCTTTCTTATCTCTTCTTCACCGGTATTGGGGTTAACGCCCTGAACGTGGTCAACGTCAACGGGGGAAGGAAGGAAGTCAACGACTGCGTCGAGGAGCATCTGAACGCCCTTGTTCTTATAGGACGAACCGCAAAGAACGGGGGTACATTTCATAGCTATGGTAGCTTCTCTCAAACCCTTTCTTATCTCGTCGGGAGTAAGTTCCATAGTCTCTAAGAACTTCTCCATAAGCTCGTCGTCGCCCTCTGCTGCGGCTTCCATAAGAGCTTCGTGTGCCGTCTGAGCATCTGCCAACATATCAGCGGGGATTTCGTCCCTGTGATACTGCTTGCCGTCGTCGGAATCGTAGATTTCTGCGTTCATTTCGATAAGGTCAACGATGCCTTTGAAGGTATCTTCCTTACCGATGGGAAGCTCGATGGGAACGGGATTAGCCTGAAGCCTGTCCTTCATCATCTGTACGGCTCTTTCAAAGTTAGCGCCGTTGATGTCCATCTTATTTACGTATGCAATACGGGGAACCTTGTACTTATCAGCCTGACGCCATACGGTTTCGGACTGAGGTTCTACACCGCCCTTTGCACAGAAGGTTGCCACGGCACCGTCGAGTACGCGGAGCGAACGTTCAACTTCTACGGTGAAGTCAACGTGACCCGGCGTATCGATGATGTTGATACGGCATTCGTCTGCCTTGGTTTTGCCTGTACGGGTCCAATGGCAGGTTGTTGCGGCGGAGGTGATTGTTATACCACGCTCCTGCTCCTGAACCATCCAGTCCATGGTAGCCGTACCGTCGTGTGTTTCGCCGATTTTGTGATTGATACCGGTATAGTATAAGATACGCTCTGTCGTAGTCGTCTTGCCGGCGTCGATGTGAGCCATAATACCGATATTTCTGGTGTGTAATAAGTCGTATTCTCTTGCCATAACTTACCTCTATCAGAAGCGGAAGTGTGCGAATGCCTTGTTCGCTTCTGCCATTCTGTGGGTATCTTCTTTCTTCTTTACAGCACCGCCTGCGTTGTTATAAGCGTCCATAAGCTCTGCGGCGAGCTTTGCGCTCATATCCCTTTCGGAACGCTTACGGGTTGCAATTACCAACCAACGGATAGCAAGGGTCTGACGTCTTTCGGGTCTGATTTCCATAGGAACCTGGTAGTTTGCACCACCGACTCTCCTTGCCTTAACCTCCAATACGGGCATAATGTTGTTTATTGCCTGATTGAATACATCCATGGGGTCCTGTCCGAGCTTTTCGCTCGCAATCTTAAATGCGTCATAGACTATTGTCTGCGCTGTACCGCGTTTACCGTCGTACATAATCTGGTTAACAAGCTTGGTTACAACCTTGCTACCATAGACGGGATCGGGCAGTACGTCTCTCTTGGGAACGTTGCCTCTCCTGGGCATATTTTTATCCTCCTATTATATTTTTAAGGGTGTTACCTTAAATAAGCTAATGCTTGCTCCTGCCTATCTAAAATAGCGGAGTAGCAAATCTTCTCCCCGCCAAAGCGGGAATACTGCCTACTTTTATCGGTAAGGGTAAAGAGTATATTCCGAAAAGTAGGAAAGTGGTTTCGCAAATAAATTATGCGACTATAACTTTAAACTGTTTGTCCTGTTAATTACTTAGGGCGTTTTGCGCCGTAACGGGAACGAGCCTGTCTGCGCTTGGAAACGCCTGCGGTATCGAGCGCACCGCGAACGATGTGATAACGAACGCCGGGCAAGTCCTTTACACGTCCGCCACGAATGAGAACAGATGAGTGTTCCTGTAAGTTGTGGCCTTCGCCGGGGATATAAACTGTACCTTCCTGTTTGTTGGTAAGTCTTACCCTTGCGATTTTACGGATAGCGGAGTTAGGCTTTTTAGGGGTGGTCGTGGTTACCGAAAGGCATACGCCACGCTTCTGAGGGCAGTTATCCAAAATGGGAGACTTGCTCTTAAAAACCTGTTTTTCTCTTCCGTGCTTAATAAGCTGGTTAATTGTGGGCATTTTGATTCCTCCTTTTGTTACTCGGTTTTTTAAACCTGTGGAATATATCTTCTTTATCTCACCGCACTACCCTTAAAATGCGGAGGCAGAAAAAGCTTTTATAAACTGAGAAAGACCGTCCGTTAAGACGGCATAATTCACAGCAAACAACATTCTAACAAACTGCCAACCAAATGTCAACGGTTTTAAACAAAATTTTTTACGGCAAAAATTACTTATTGAAGGGTGAGCGTTGTCTATTTAAACAGAGCAAAAGCCTACGATAGCCCCTTCCCTAATCTTTCGGCAAAGCTTTTCCCTTTACACTTTATATATAATATGATATAATAGCAGTATGTACGAAGAGCTTTCGCCCGAGATTTACAATTTAATAAAAGAGAATAACGCTAAGTCTTTAAGCCGATGCGCCACCGCCGACGAAAGTGCGATAAGGCGCATAGACAATCCGCACGACTACTCCACCGTCATACGCCCTGCGTTTGTTAGGGATACGGACAAGATTATGAACTGCCCATACTACAACCGCTACGCCGATAAAACGCAGGTGTTTTCGCTATTCAAAAACGACGATATCACAAGGAGGGGTCTGCACGTTCAGTTGGTTTCGCGAATCGCAAGGACAATCGGTTCGGCGTTAAAATTAAACCTTGACTTAATTGAAGCCATTGCGTTAGGTCACGACATAGGCCACACCCCCTTCGGTCACGCCGGAGAGACCTTTTTGGACGAACTGACCTTTAAGTATTCGGGAAGGCGTTTTTCCCATAACATACACTCTGTCAGGGTGTTAGACGGTATTTTTCCCTATAATATAACCTTACAGACGTTGTGCGGAATAGCCTCCCACGACGGGGAGTTGGAGCTTGAAGAATACCGCCCCGTAAAGCTTTCTTCCTTTGAGGAGTTTGACGGCATTATCGAAAAGTGTTATAAGGATAAATCTGCCGTTAAAAGGCTTGTGCCTAACACCTTGGAAGGGTGCGTCGTTAGAATTTCCGACATAATCGCATACATAGGCAAGGACAGGCAGGACGCCGAGAGGGCGAGGGTATTAAAGGAAGAGGATTTTGATAAGAACGGTTTGGGTTCATTCAACGCCGAAATTATAAACAATCTTATTGTAAACATTATTGAAAACAGCTACGGCAAAGACTGCATTAAAATGGACAAAGAACATTTTGACGGGCTTGTTAAGGCAAAGACGGACAACTATAAATTAGTCTATCGCAGTGAAGAGGCGGAGAGATTTTTATTTGAAGTAATACGCCCTATGATGGGGAAAATTTTTGCAAGGCTTTTGGACGATTTGACTAAGGGAAACACAAATTCCTACGTTTATTTACACCATATAGATTACGTAAATAAGAGCAGATATAAACGTTTAAAACCCTATGAATGTGAGAGCCGTGAACAGATTGTTACCGACTATATTGCAAGTATGACCGATGATTATTTTATCGATTTGTACGGCGTACTCTTCCCCGACGAGAAGATAAATTTAGAGTATAAAGGCTACTTCGATTGAGAAGATATTTATGTATTATAAGGAAAGAACTCCGTTTTATGCAGAGTTCTTTTTTAATCGCTTAGGACTATGGGATTGCCACACTTCGCTTTCGCTACGTTCGCAATGACGGCTTACCACACCCCACCGTCATTGCCCACCGTTGCTTGCAACGGCACGAACGTAAGGGCGGAAACGCCCTATGGCAATCTCATCGGGTATGGGCGGACTATTCTTGCTTTCCCTAAAGAATAGGGAAAGTGTCACGAAGTGACGATAGAGTTTGAATATAAAATAATAATCACCACATTTATTATTTATTCTTTATTCTTTAATTTCTTTTGTTGCCCCTCTTCAGTCACATAAATGTGACAGCTTCACCCCCAAAGGGGGAAGCCAAGTGGGTATTCGCTTAGGACTATGGGATTGCCACACTTCGCTTTCGCTACGTTCGCAATGACGGCTTACCACACCCAAGCAAGCCCCTCTGGAAAGAAACGAGCGAGACAAGGAGCGCGAGGATAACCTGAGGGAGTTTACTTTAACCGTAAATGACTTGCGAAAAACGTAGCCTGACACAGTATTGCGTAGCTTATTGGACGAGAAACTCAAGCCTCTCCCTCTGGAAAGATGCGAGTAGTTCAAGGCGCAGGAGTACCACCGCAGGGAGTTTACCAAAACGTAAATGACCAAGGTGGCACGGACTGCAACACAGAAATACGACGCATATTTACAGAGAACTATTCCCCCAGCCGTTCACCTTATAGCTATACCAATCGCCGTCTGCACCTATTATTAAATGGTCCAAAAATTTTGCACCGCAGTTTAGCGAGAGTAGGCAGGAGGTAAAATTATCATCGTCGGAAGAGGGTTGAGCTTTGCTGGTTACGTGGTTATGCACTAAGTAAAAGCCGTAGGCGCGTTCCGTCGTTATCTTTGCTATAATACCTTGAATATTTAAGCTTACCTTATTTTCCAACGAAGAAGAGTACCGATAGGAGCTTACCACTCTGCCCGTACGCGTAACGAAGTATAGCTCTGCACACTCGCTGTCAAATTCGCGCAGGCGTTCCCCAACGGCTTTGGCAAGACTTTCAACGTCGTCGATTTGTTTGACTTCCTCAAAGGTTTTCTCCCTTGCCTTACCTATGGTTATAAGGTAGAGCGCAATGGGTTTAGTAACGCCTTCCACCGTCATAAGCTCGCTAAACTCCGCCAAAATTACCGACCTTACCGAAGAAAACCTGCTAAGTAATCTTTCCGCTAAGTCGGACATATCCCTACCCGAATAGGCGTTTGAAAGAAGCATAGAAAGTATATCCTTTTCGTAAAGATGGCTATTGCCTTTAAGACGGTCTATATATTGCCGTCTGAAACTTAACTTTTCTTCCACTCACTTTACCTCTATAAAACTTCCGCCCGAAGCTTGTTTTTTAACGACAATCTGCCTTTCGATTCTCTCTTTAAGTTCGGTAACGTGGCTGATAATTCCCACTAACCTATTGCCCTCCGAAAGCCCGACAAGGGCGTTTATCGCCTGTTCTAAGGACTGTTCGCTAAGCGTTCCGAAGCCCTCGTCAACAAACATTGTATCGAGCTGTATGCCCCCTGCCGAGGACTGAACCTCTTCCGACATACCCAGCGCAAGCGAGAGGGACGCCTTAAACGATTCACCGCCCGAAAGCGTTTTTACACTGCGAATCGTGCCGTTATAGTGGTCCAAAACGTCGAGTTCGAGTCCGCTTTGACTGCGGTTGTTTATTGCCGTTTTTACGCGTTGAAGCTCGTACTGATTATCGCTCATAAGCATAAGCCTGCGGTTTGCCCTAAGCAGGATTCTGTCGAAGAACGACGCCTGAACGTAGGCTTCAAGCGTAACCTTTTCCTTACCCGAAAGAGTGCCGTTGGCGGTATCCGAAAGAGTTTTTAAAAGAACGTACTTCTTTTCGTATTCTTTAATGCCTGTAAGCGTCTTATTTATCTCTTCAAGGCATCGTTTATTTGTCTGCACGTTGTAAATAAGCGTTTGGCAGGCGAGCGAAAGCGACTGCTTTTGTGCCGTTAAATTTTCTATCTCTTCTTTAAGCCCAACACAGTCTTCGTCAATGCCCGATAGAAGCGTCTTTTCGTAGTTTTGCTTTTCGGCGAGCAATGCGGTAACTTTTTTGTCCGCCTCCGCATAAGCCGTCCTTGCCGTCTTTGCGTTCCTTTCCAACTGCTCTTTACTGTCTTTAAGCTTATCTATCGCCGATTGAGCTTGGGCAGAGCTATTATATATAAGCTTAACTTGAGCTTTTTCTATAAGCTTTTCTATATGCTCCTTTTTAGTAAGCGCTCCCTCTAATTCCACCGCCCAAGAGTTTGCCTTTTTATTAAGCTCTTCAAAACGGACAGCAAAGCTCTTTGATTTTTCGGTGAAAATATTCGCCCTTTCAAGCGATTTTTTATTGTTTTCAACCTGTGTTTTTAACGCTGAAACTTTTTTATTCTCCGCAGAATATGCCTTTGTGAGCTTGTCCTTAACCTCTGCTATGCGGTCAAGTTCCCCTACGTATTTTACGGCGGAAAGTTTAATTTGTTCGGCAAGCTCTTCATAGGCACCCTTTAATCTGCCTGCCGTGTCGCTATCCTGTCTTGCCTTCTCTTCCGCCCTTTCGGCTTTAACCTTACACTCCTCTATCTCCTCTTGCGAAGGCGCGCCGACCGATTTTTTAGCAGTGGCGGGGTGATGAGTTGAACCGCAGACGGGGCAGGGAGTTCCGTCCTGCAACCCCTCCGCCAAAACGCCTGCCTGTTCGTCGAGAAAGGCTTTATTCAATTGCGTATAGCGGTTCCTTAAATCGATTGCGGACTTAGAGGTTTTTTCATAAGTCTCCTTTGCCGACTTAAATCTTTCGTACTGACTATATAAAAGCTCTATCTTTCTTAACAGTTCGCCAATTTCCTTAACGCCATCGGCAGTTTGAGTAAGCTCGTTTTGAGTTTTAACGTTATCGACCTCCAAAGCCTTTAACGCGGTTAACTCCTGCTCGGCGGACTCCCTTTGCGCTTTAAGCTCTTCTAAGTCGCACTTAGCTTTTTCTATACTCTTTTTAAGGTTCTCTGCATTTTTATTAAGTTCCTCCGCCTCTCTTCTCTGCGATTCGACCTCTTTATATAAAGGCAGGCTGTCGGTTAAACTCATTATCTCTTTAACCAGCCTTTCTCCATCGGACAGAGCCTTTTCGCACTCTTCCGCCCTTACTTTGCTTTCGGAGAGTTCCTGTAAAGCTATCGGTAATTTCTCCTCGGCAGATTGCTTTAAAAGCCTTGTCTTTTGCCTCTCTTCTGCAAGGGCATAGCGTTTGTTTAACTTTGAAAGTTCCTCTTCGCATCTATCTATTTGCTGTTGAGTTTGAGCGGAGAGCTTACTGTCCCTATCCGTCAAGGTCTGCAACAGCTCTATTATTTCAGATGAGGGGAGTGCGCCCAACTTCGCCTCCTCTGCCTTTTGGGCGTACTCGTCCTCTTTTCCGCACGCCAAAGTACTTGCGTAAGTTGAGACGGAATTTACCGCCGATTCGTAGTCCGCCTTAGCCTTTGTAGCCAAATCTCTAAGTTTGTCCTGCAAATCTTGATAGGGCCGAGTGCGGAAGATTTTCCTGAAAACCCCCTTTCTCTCCTCGGTGGAAGATAACAGCAGTTTGGCAAAATCGCCCTGAGCGAGCATTGCAATTTGCTTGAATTGGTTTCTGTCTATCCCCAAAATTTCTTCTACGGCGGAGTTGACTTCCTTTACTTTGTAAATTACTTTGCCGTCGGGGAGGGTGAGTTCGGCGTTTGCCTTTTCTTCGGTAGTGCCTTCGCCCTTAGCCTTTTCCCTTAAATATGCGGGATTGCGTTTAATTTTATATTGCTTACCCCTATATAAAAAGGTCAGCTCTGCAAAGGTGGGGGTTTTGGGGTCGGCATACTTAGAGCGGAGCATATCGGGTTGCCTGCTCTCTCCGCTCGCCTCACCGTAGAGCGCAAAGACAATGGCGTCGAATATAGTAGTTTTACCGGCACCCGTTTCACCGCAAATAAGATATACGCCCCTGTCGCCGAGCTTGGTAAAGTCAAGCTCGGTAACGTTTGCATAGGGTCCGAACGCCGACATAGTAAGCTTTATAGGTTTCATTGTCCGTCCCCCCAAATTTTATCTATTACACCCTCTACAATTTTCCTCTGCTCCTCGGATAGGGGTGAGTTATTCTGCTTTTCGTATAGTTCGGCAAACAGCTCTATAGGCGTTTTTTCTTCGGTTGCGCAAAGCTCTATCGCCTCTGCCGAAGAACGGGTACGGGCGTTGTCGTACTTCAAGCTCATAACAAAGGGATATATTAAGCGCAATTTGCCCAAAGCGTCGGGGACTTCCTCTTCGTCGGTAAGCACTACGTGGAGCAAGTCGTTCTTAAATTTAGCGTTCTCATAGAAGGGTTTTGAAGTAACGGTTAAGTACTCCCCCCTTATCTCCGATACGTCGCGAAGGGGCGTTAAGGGCAGAGTGCGTAAATTTACTTCACCCTTATCTTTGAGTTCGACAACGGTTAACGTCTTGTTATCGTCCTTTTCGGAGAGCGAATACTTTAAGGGCGTTCCGCTGTAACGCACAGTCTCCCTTCCTATACTCTGCGCCTTGTGGATATGACCGAGAGCTACGTAGTCGAAGGGTGCAAACACCTCGTAATCGACGTTGCCGACGTCGCCTACTACCCTCTCTTCCGAACCGGAACTAACGGAGCCTGTTACGAATTGGTGGGCAACAAGCACGTTGCGCACCGAATTATCAATTTGCATATTGCCTATAACCGTACTTAACGCTTCGGTATAGTTCTTGCAGGAGTCCTCGCCGAAGAAACGGCGCACAGCCACAGGTTTAATAAAGGGGAGCAAATACACGTTGACTTCCCCATATCCGTCGTTTAACTTAACGGGCGCAACACTCCCTCCGAACACGGGGGAGATGTGAACTCCGATGCCATTAAGCAGGCGAGAGCCGAAGGACAGCCTTTCGGGAGAGTCGTGGTTTCCGCTTATGACAAAGGATAAAATTCCCCTATTCGTTAGCTCGTTTAAAAACCAATCGAACAGCTCTACCGCATCGGTTGAGGGAATATTTTTATCATAGACGTCGCCTGCAATCAGCACCGCCTGCGGTTTCTCCTCATCGGCATAAGATAATATGCTGTTTAATATATACCTTTGGTCGTCAATCAAAGGCAGTTCGTTATACCTTTTGCCGAGGTGTAAGTCGGCTAAATGAAAAAATTTCATAACTAAATTTTAAATGCTTTGCCCTTACTCTGTCAACCCTTTGGGGGAAATAAACGGCTGACTAAATCTTTCTTTATAAATAATATTCACTCTTGCATAGTAATGAGCATAATGATATAATTAAAGAGCAATGATAGATTTTATTAACCTTGAACAATACAGGGAGAACAACCGAATAGAGGCTAAAAAGGCTTCGGGCGGATTCCCCAACAGCATGTGGGAGACTTATTCCTCCTTTGCCAACACTATGGGCGGAGTTATTCTTTTGGGCGTCGAGGAGTACAAAGACACCTCTCTGCACGCCGTCGATTTGCCCGACCGCGATAAATACATAGAAAAGTTTTGGAAAACCGTTTCGGATAAAAATAAGGTGAGCGCGAAAATCGTAACCGAAAAGGACGTCAAAAAGGTTGAGTACGAGGACAAGCGGATTTTAGTTATAACCGTGCCGAGGGCAGAGCGTTGCGACCGCCCCGTATATATAGGCGGAGACCCCTACACGGGAACTTATAGACGTGGCGGTGAGGGAGACTACCGATGCACAAAAAAGCAGGTTGCCCTAATGATTAAAGACGCTAAGCTCTCCACGGCGGATATGCGTACTCTCTATCAATTTAACCTTTCCGCCCTTGACTATGACTGCGTGAACGAATACAGAAATAGGCTTAACACCCTCTCTAACCCCGAACTCGCTTCCCTTTCCTATTCGGGTTTTTTAAAGCGAACGGGGGCAATAAGGAACGGCAAAGACGAGAGGCTCCACCCCACGGTGGCAGGGCTTTTATGCTTTGGCAAAAGAGAGCAAACCCTTAAAGTTTTCCCTTCGTTCAGCCTCTGCTATAAAGACTTAAATTCCCCCGAAAAGGATATTTCACCCGAGGATATATCGGCACAAAACCTTTATTCGTTCTTCTTAACAGTAAGTTTTAGACTTGAAGAAATCGGGAACAAATGCGAGAGTGCGCTTAAAGAGGCGTTAGTCAACTGCATAGTTAACGCAGACTATTCGCAGGGCGGTATTGTTATTGAAAACCATGGCAATAAAATTGCCTTTACCAACCCCGGTAACTTCCGCTTAAACCTTGACAGGGCAACAAAGGGAGGTGTGTCCGACCCGAGAAATATCGGCATTAAGAAAATCTTTTCGCGTTTGGGCATAGGCGAGGGTTTGGGAAACGGTATTCCCTATATCTTTGAAGTATGGCGAAAACAGGGCTGGTGCGCGCCTAAATTTTTTGAACGCTTCGACCCCGACAGCATAACGTTAGAACTTAGTTTTATGCAAGGCGGAGAGGACGGCAAAAAGGGCAACCCCCTGCCCGACCCCTTACAAAAAACGCTGATTATCAGGTATTTGACCGAAGAGAGGCAGGCTACTCTTGAAGAAATTTGTAAGTCGTTGAATATTAAAAAAGAGCAGGCGTCAAGAATACTGCAGAGCCTTTTAAGTAAAAAAATCATAACCCTGCAAGATGGATTCTATAAGCTTGCAAGGTAATCAAGGCAATGCCTTGACTATATATCTTAATTGCTAAAATGTTAGACTTACTAATCACCAATCAAGCGTAAGTTCGGACTTCGTTCTCTGGGATTGCCACGGGGCGTACACGCCCACTCGCAATGACGGGTTAGATGAGCAATGACGGGGAAACCAAACTTCTAATACTCCCCACCTTATTCGGGTAAGCCCCTCTGCGGAGATACGAGCAAGAGCAGGAGCCTGCGTATTTGGCGACAGTAGTTTACATAAGTAGTAAATGACCCGAGAAAAACGCAGTCCGACACAGTATTGCGTAGCTTATTGAACGAGAAGTAATCGCGAAGTATATACGCAGAGAAGTAATTTATAAAGAGAATAGTTAAATCCCCCCGACCTAACCGTCGGGGGGATTTGTTATTCAAGCCTTTTTAGGCTTTGGTTTTAGTTGTTAAGCAACCGCCTCTAAAATTACGTAATAGAGGTTCATGCTGTCACCCTTTGCAATAGTATGAGTGCCTGCTTCTAAGGTCAACTCAAAGGTTGCACTTGTAGAACTTTGAGCAACTCCGTCAATCATAATTTTGCCTGATGCCGAAGTCGCAATCGTTACCTTCATTTGAGTAGCTAATACAAACGTAACTTCCGTTCCGGATTCAAGCTTTAACGGGTCGCTGTAAGTAGTACCATTATAAGTATAGGTCTTACCGTTAGCATAGTTGGACTTACTGCCCGTCAACGAGAAGTTATCGGGAAGTGCTAAAGCGTTATCGCTGTCGTCCCTTGCAAAGATAGCAACGATAGTGTTTGCCGTAAGGTCTGCGAGAGCTGACTCTGCATCGGTCAACTTAGTTATGTCGCCGACAACCGTCTTTTGAGCTTCGGTCAATGCGTCGTATGCCTTACGTGCCGAACTAATTGCAGTTCCGTCGGAAAGGGTTACGTCTGCCTTTGCAGGGAGTTCGGCTATCATAGCCTTAACGGTGTAAGGCGTCTTAGCCGAGGTCAACGTTGCAATGCCTTCGGTTACCTTAGAGTAGTTGGTAACCTGTACCTTCTGCGTTTCGTCGAGGTCTTCGTATGCAGACTTAGCGCTGTTGTATTCTGCAAGCAAGCTATCAATAGCCTCTTCGGTGGTTGCCGTTGCAGGGTCTGCAAGGGCCGTAATCTGGTTGATTAAACCCTGCACCTTGAAGCCTTCGTAAGTCTCTTCAGCCGAAACAAGCGTTGCATAGTTGGAAACGGTTGCGTTAGGTGCAACGCCTATAAGCTGACTGTAAGCATTCCTTGCCTTGGTTATTGCAGTACCGCTGTTTGCATCAACCGTACCGATAGCGTTTATCAAGCCTTCTACGTAATCTTCACCCAACGAAACGTAGCTATCGTATGCTGACGTTACTGTTGAATAAGGAACGGTAACTTGTGCCTTTAAATCTGCGCTTAAGCGTGCATAAGCGTTTTGAGCATTTACTATAAGCTGATAGCTTGCGGTATCGTAAGCAATCGTAGCGTCTTTAACCAAAGTAGCCTTTGCATTATATTCTGCTAATAACTTCGCATCTAATTCTGCCGAATTATATTCTTCAAATGCAATTGAAGTTATAGTCACATCCTTGAATACTCCAAGCCCCGTAGCATCTCCGGGTTGGAAATTAGTAGCCTGTACAATGTAAGTACCGGGTTCTAATACTGTCGAACCGCTATCTGTTAACAGACATTCGCCTGCCTCGTTAACTAAGACTGCACCCGTAGCCGAAAGAGTAACGGTTGCGGAACTGTCTATTGTAAACGCATAGACGGTCTTTGATATCTTGCCGGGGGTAACCGTAGAAGGAACGCTAATCTTCACAGGGGTAACACCGCTGGGAACTACAGACATTTCGGACAAGCTGATATCTTCGATTGCCTTAACGTTTCTGTTAGTAACACCGCAGTATGCTTCTATATACTTTCTTGCCTCGGTAACGCTTTCCTGAAGCTGATAATTACCGTTAGGTATATAGGACAAAGTAGCGTTAGTATCGAACTTGCTGTAGTCGATACCACGGTAGCTAAACTGACAATTGTTTGCTACGGTCTGGCTCTTATCGGTTACAATCGTTCCTACGCCCTCTATACAGCTTGAGAACGAATCGTTGTAAGACTTGATTGCACCGCCGTCAACTCTTTGAGGGTTCTTGCACATATAGAACAAGTTGTATTCAGAGTAGATGTAGCAATCAGCTCTCGTATTCATAGCATAATCGGTCTGTCCTTCAAAGACGTTATTATACATATGAATATTAGCTCTTCTTGCAAGAGGTCCTCTTGCTTTGCAGAATCTCCAATAGTTGTGGTGATAGGTCAAGTTGAACTGAAGCGAAGAGTCGGAAGAACCAACGAGGTTGGTCTTGTGGCAACCTTCAAAGTAGTTGTAAGAGCAGGTGAAGTACTGACCGCGCTTGAAGTCGCAACTGCCGTCGCCTTCGTCCTTATCTGTTTCGGCAGGACCGGAGATTGACGGTGAGTAGAATTCGTTGTTATGTACCCAACATCTCTCTACTGAACCGAGTATATCCGAAGTGGGTGAGGAATCGCCCGATACGGAACCGCTCGCCGATAAAATACCCTGCGTACCTTCCATACCGATTGCGTCTTCGGGAGTATTGATAAAGGTAAGGTTTCTTACTTCAAAGCTCGTACCTCTTTCTGTATCTTTATCCGAAGTAGAGCGCATGAAGTGGAAGCCCCAACCGTCGATTACAGCGTCTTCGCCGATACCTTCTAAGGTTACGTCTTTAGCCGACTTCATACGAGCCATATGTCCGTTGTCGCCAACCGAACCGCCCATATCAATTGAGTCGAAAATAGTCAAACCGTTGATTTTAGGTGTTGACGAAGCGGTAAAAGTAGATTTTGTATATAAGCCCGAATCGGATACACAGCCGATAAATCTTACAACCAAAGGAATGTTGGCGTCTGCTAACTTCGCTAAAATACCCTGGTTGGTGTTAGCGGAACCGCCCTTTGCGTTGAGTCCCGTACCAACGTCCATACCTGTGGTGTTGAGAATATTACCGATACCGGTAACAGTAATACCGCCGTAGCTTAATTCAACCGTATTCTTGTTTTCGTCGGTTACGTAGAGTACGATTGCGTTATCCTTTATCGTACCGTCGTCCTTATATGCGCCAACGCCCTTATTGTAGTTGAAGTGCGCATAGCCCGAACGGTCGTAAGACTTAATTGCAAGGTTTACTATAGATTCGCCCTTGTTGCTTGCCTTAACCTTGAAGGTGTAGTTTTCTCCGCCCTTTAAGCCGATTACGTCAACCCTTGCGGTGTCGGCGTCAATCTGACGGATAAGCTCGCTGTCAACTGCAACGTATTCGCTATCTAATGCGGAAGCGGGCTTATAGTAAACGGTTGCACCGCTTGCGTTGGCGTCGCTCCACTCGATTGTAGCGCTCTCTAAATTGCCCTGTGAATATTCTATTTCCACCGAGGCTTCAATCCACTTAGCGTAGAGTGTAGTATCTTTAGTTATAGCCTTTGAGAAGTCGAATTTGCTTCCGCTGAACGTAGAACTCTCATACCAGCCCTCAACCGCATAGCCCTTCTTTTCAAGCTCTATCGCAGTTGTAGTTTGACCCTTGATAACCTCTTTAGAACCTGCGTTGGAGCCGTCCGACATAAAGGTTACGGTGTATTTCTGGTAGGTTGCAGTAATTGTACATTCCGCAGAAAGTGAAGATTTGCTGTTGGAAGTTGCGGTAATTACTGCCGAACCCTCGCCAACGATTGTAACTAATCCGTTTGCATCTACCGTTGCTACGGAAGTATTGCTTGACTCCCAAGTAACAGACTTATCGTCGGTATTTGCAGGTAAAATAGTTGCTGTAAGCTGAAGAGTATCTTCAACCTTGAGATTTTCATTTGTATAGTTAAGAGCAATGCTCTCTGCATAAACTATCGTAGTTTTAACTTCGATAGTGCAGGTTGCCTTAACGGAAGCGTCCTCTGTTGAGGTTACCGTAACTATAACGTTGCCTGCCTTCTTGGCGGTTACAACGCCGTTTTCTACGGTTGCAATCGTATCATCGGAAGTTGACCAAACAACCGACTTAATGGTTGTGTTAGCGGGCAAAACGGTTGCCGTTAAGTTGAGCGTATCGCCAACTGCTATAATTGCATTATTTCTATTGAGTTCGATAGAAGTAGGCGCAACGTTGGTTATATTATATGTGCAACTTGCCTTTATGCTTGAGTCTGCCTCGGAAGTTGCGGTTATGGTTACTTGACCTGCCTTCTTAGCGGTAACAACGCCGTTGACTACCGATGCAACCGTATCGTCGGAAGATGACCAAATAATATTGGTATTGATTGCATTTGAAGGATTAACAGTAGCCGTTAAGGTTTCGCTTTCGCCTACCTTAAGAGCTGAATTTGTCTTATCCAAAGCAACGCTTTCAACGTTTATATCGGAAATGGTTACGGTGAGAGCGAGAATTTCAACTCCTGTTTGGGTCGTTGCCCTGTACATTCCAAGCTTGATTACGCCTTCCTTAGTAACCTGTAAAGTTTTGTTAAGTGCCATTTCCGAACTGATTGCTACGTTGGAAAGGCCGTCAACGGTACCCGTGGAAGCAGAGTTCAATGCTATGCCCAAAGTAGCCGTTTTTGTTGAAGTTGAATTTCTTACGGTACCCGTAAGGGTTATAAGTTTACCGACAGGAAGCTTTACGTTTATAAACAGATAATCGTAATTAGTGCCTGACGAAGTTACCTTAAAGTATTTCGTGCCGTCTAATGCCGTGGTGAATCCACCGCCTGCTACTACGTTCCAAGAATAGATGCCGGGCGTTGCGCCTGCGTTCTCTATATCAAGCACATAGGTGCCGTTTGCGGTGTAGTCGATAGGCGTAACCGTCCTTACGTATTCACATACGTTACAGGTTGCGTCCTCGTCGTTATCATAGACGTGAACAGCCTTTTCAAGCTTTTCGGTACAGGTAGTATCAGTACAGTTGTGCCAATGATACGTGCCGTCCTTCTGCCATACAGAGTCTGCGGTATGGGTGTGCGAAGGCGTTATAGTCCTTTCGTAGTTACATACGTTACAGGTTGCATCCTCGTCGTTGTCATAGACGTGAGCGCCCTTATCCATCTCATAGCCGTCGCCTGACGTGCAGAGGTGCCAATGGTTGGTTGCGTCCTTCTGCCATTCGGTGCCTGCCGTATGGGTGTGTTGTGCGCTTTCCGCAATTACCCTTACCGTACAGCTATCGCTCTTACCGCCTGCCGTTGCCGTAATGGTTGCAGTACCCACGTCAACTGCCGTTACCACACCGTCTGCCACGGTTGCAACCGCAGGGTTATCCGAAACCCAAGTTACGGTCTTGTCCGTAGCGTTATCGGGAGCAACGGTTGCAGTAAGCGTTACCGTCGTTAACGTGCCGAGCTGTAATTCTACTGACTCCTTGTCTAAGGTTACCGAAGTAACCGCAACGTTCTGAGGTTTGTCCTTGTCTTTCTTGCTACATGCCATAGCGAAAGCGCAGACGAACGAAAGTACGATTGCAAGGAGCGTGATTAAAAATGTTCTCCTCTTACTCATATTTCCTCCTTATCAGCGGTTTGTCCGCTAATATTAACTTTTTTGATAATAAATTTAGATTATAGTTATTATTATACACTATTATATTATAAAAATTGTTGTTTGTAAACATCTTTTGTTAAAAAAAGTAAAAAAATTGCACCTCTTTTTATAAGAAGTGCATTTATTGTTTTTTTGAAATTTTTAACTTAACTTTTTATATCTTGCTTTATCGTAATCGAAATTCCCTTTTCGTACTTTGTGTTAAAGTCGAAGGCTTCGCCCTTATATTTAAAGGACGGAAGGGTTTCCAACTGAACATTGTGCAGGCTTTTAAATATGCTTGCATCGACGTCGGGGTTTCGGCTTCGGAAGTCCTTTATAAGCTTTTTAATATCCTGCCTGCCCGATTGACCCTGTTCGCCGAGCGAAAGGTTTGCGGTGAGCTTACAAGCACAGGCAATAAATTGCAGTTTGTTGTACTCCTTCCAATGGACTATGTCGTCCTCGTTTACGCAGTACAGGGGGCGGATAAGCTCCATTCCTTCAAAGTTATGGCTCTTGATTTTGGGCATCATTCCCTGGATTTGTCCGCCGAAGAGCATTGACATAAGCGTAGTTTCTATTACGTCCGAAAGGTGATGACCCAAGGCGATTTTATTACAGCCGAGTTCCTTCGCCCTTGCGTACAAAAAGCCCCGGCGCATACGCGCACACAGATAACAGGGGTGTTCTCCGCCTATCAGCTCGTTTACGTCGAATATGTCCGAATCGTAAATTGTTGCAGGTATTTCCAAAAGTTCTAAGTTGGACTTTATAAGGGCAAGGTTTTCGGGGTTATAGCCGGGGTTCATTACGAAATATTCAACTTCAAAATTTATGTCCGAATGGCGTTTAAGCTCCTGTATGCACTTGGCAAGGAGCATAGAGTCCTTTCCGCCCGAAACGCAGACGGCGATTTTATCGCCCTCGCCTATAAGCTTGTACGATTTAACCGCCTGTAAAAATTTAGTCCATATCCCCTTGCGGAATTTGGTTATTATACTGCGTTCGATTTCCGCACATCGCGATAACTGTTTAGGCATATTGCACCGTTATGAAGAGAGCTTACTCTTCTTCGGTATGCTCTTCGTGTTCGCAGTGTTCTGCGGGGAAAAGGCTCTTATCGTACTCTATGCCGTGTTTGTCGTAGTAGTCCTTGACGGCGGAACGGATTGCCTCTTCTGCCAAAACCGAACAATGCATTTTATGTGCAGGAAGTCCGTCTAACGCCTCTGCTACTGCTTTGTTGGTGAGGGTTAACGCCTCTTCGATGGGCTTACCCTTAATCATCTCGGTAGCCATAGACGACGACGCGATTGCGCTTCCGCAACCGAAGGTGTTGAACTTGACGTCGGTGATTATGCCGTCCTCTACCTTTATATATATCTTCATTATATCACCGCAGACTGCGTTGCCTACTTCGCCTACGCCGTCTGCATCTTCTATCTTACCCACGTTTCTGGGATTGGTGAAATGGTCCATTACTTTTTCGGAATATAAAGCCATATGTTTTAAACCTCTGTTTTTGTGTTTTTCTGAGTTGTTATATTGTTTGTTTTGTTAGCTGACTTCTTGGCTTCCCTCCTTGGGGGGGGAAGCTGTCACATTTATGTGACTGAAGAGGGGAGCAATAAAAGGTAATAAAGAATAGTGAATAAATAATAAATGTGGTGACTATTATTTAGAATATTCAAACTCTATCGGCTTGCACTAAGGTGCAAGCCACTTTCCCTATTCTTTAGGGAAAGCAAGAATAGTTGGTCGCTTAGGACTTTGGGATTGCCACAGGTGCAAGCGCCTTCGCAATGACGGCATACCGCCCCTTTTTATTTCAAACTCTTCCGCCACTTCGTGGCACCTTCCCTATTCTTTAGGGAAGGCAAGTAGGGCTGAGCGCAATGACGGCTTACCGCCCCAAGTAAGCCCCTCTGCTTTAATCTTTACCTTATTCGGGTTAGCCCCTCTTCATAGATGCGAGCAGTTCAAGGCGTGTGAACACCACCGATAGGAGCTTACCAAAAACGTAAGTGACTGAGGCGGAGCGGAACAAAACGCAGAAATGCGAAGTATATATGAAGAGAGATATTTACAGAGAAGTTAAATCAAATGGGGTGTCAACCCCTTTGATAAGCTCTCCCACACGGGGGAAATGCTACGCAAGTATTCCACCACTTTGGGAACTTCTGAAATAATATAGTCTATCTCTTCCTCGGTGTTGTTCTCGGAAAGGCTTAACCTTAGAGAGCCGTGGGCTACTTCGTGGGGGAGACCCAATGCCAACAATACGTGGGAGGGGTCCAAAGAACCCGAAGTGCAGGCAGAACCCGACGATGCGCATATGCCCTTTGCATCAAGGAGCAGAAGTAAGCTTTCACCCTCTATACCCTCGAAGCACATATTTACGTTACCGGGTAGGCGACGCTCTCTGTCGCCGTTTAACTTACTATGTTCGATTTTGGAAAGACCTGCAATCAGCCTATCGCGAAGGGCGGTCTGCTTTTTCATATTTTCGGGTAAGTTAGCGATTGCGTCTTCCAAAGCTACGGTCATACCCTTAATGCCTGCAATATTTTCCGTACCGGCACGGCGGTTACGCTCCTGTGCGCCACCCTCAATAAGGTTAGAGAGCTTTACGCCGTTTCTGCAATACAAAAAGCCGACGCCCTTAGGTCCGTGGAATTTATGCGCCGAGGCGGACAGCATATCGATATTATCGTCGATTACGTTTACGGGGATATGCCCCATAGCCTGTACGGCGTCGGTGTGGAAGGTTACCTTTTTGGAACGGCAGAGGGCGCCAATCTCCCTAATGGGCTGTATTGTGCCGACCTCGTTGTTGGCAAACATTATCGTCACCAATGCGGTATCGGGGCGCATAGCCTCCTCCACTTCTTCAACCTTTATAATGCCGTTGGAATGGACGGGGAGATAGGTTACTTCAAACCCCTCCTTTTCAAGCTTTTTCAAGGTGTGGAGTACGGCGTGATGCTCGAACGCGGTGGAGATTATATGCTTTTTACCGTATTTAAGCCCTGCGTATGCCGAAGAGCGTATGGCTTGGTTATCCGCCTCGCTTCCGCCCGAAGTAAAGTATATTTCGTTGGGCTTTGCGCCTATTAAAGACGCAATCTTTGCCCTTGCCTCGTCCAAAGCTTCTTTTGCAACCTGACCTACCGTATGAAGAGACGAGGGGTTGCCATAGACATCTTTTAAATAGGGGAGCATCGCTTCGATTGCCCTATCGCTCATTGCCGTCGTAGCGGCGTTATCGACGTAAATTGTCTTTGCCATATGTATGCCTTTATCTTACTTTTTTAGTATGGTCTAATTATAATCTATAATTCCTATAAAGTCAATAGGAATTAGTGCGATAATAAAATTTTGCCAAGGTAAAGTTAAGCGGTTTTTTATTAAGGATTGCAGACTTCGTAATTTGGGATTGCCACTCGTCAAGGCAAACTGCGCTTTAATGCCTTTGTTTTTACCAAAGGCAAATGTTGCTCCGTTGCCTCTCCTCTTCCCACAAAATCTTTACAAGTAAATCTTTTGTGGGAACCCTGTTATTTTTGTCGCTTAGGACTCTGGGATTGCCACAGCGACTTGCAGTCGCTTCGCAATGACGAGAAGAGACGATGCAATAACGAGGAAAGAAAGGTGGTTTTAAACGGAGAATGGCGGAGCGCAACACGGCACTCCGCCACCCAATCCCAAGTTTCTTTTAGTCTTCGTTTTCGTAATGGCAATCCGAATACTGCGTAGGGGGCATAGTCTGACCCTCGTCAACATAGACGCTGTTAACTACGTGACCCTTTGCGTCAACTACCTTGTAGCTACCGCTCTTAGGGCAAGTATCACCGCAATTTAACTTCATAGTTTTACCTCCGATACAGTCAGTATGGGCAAGGAATAAAAAATAATACGCCCTAAAATAATTTTTAAGGACGTACCAAAAGCTATTATTCTATTGAACTTATAAAAACTATTTAAGCAAATCGGCGAGCGTTTTACTCTTTAAAAAACTCGTGATTACTTCGTCCAACTCCTTCCATAGGGGTAGGGTTAAACAGCCGTCTGCACGGGAGCAACCGTCCAACAGACAGGACACGGGCGAAATATTGCCTTCCGCGGTACATATTATCTCGGCAACGTTGTACTCTTCGGGACTGCGTGAAAGGCGATAGCCACCGTTTTTGCCCCTTGCCGACAGAATAAGCCCTGCGGAAGATAGGGCGGAGACCGTCGTTTCGAGATATTTTTGCGATTCGTTTACCCTCTCGGACACGTCGGCTAAGGACACGTACGCGCCGTCGTTGTGCTGGGCAAGGTCGAGCATTATTTTAAGGGCGTTGCGCCCCTTGGTCGTTATCATCATAATAGTTTTTTATTTGATTTGTGGTTATTATTAGAAATATCAAACTCTATCGACTTGCACTAAAGTGCAAGCCACTTTCCCTATTCTTTAGGGAAAGCAAGAGTGGTTGGTCGCTTAAGACTCTGGGATTGCCACTCGTCAAGGCAAACTGCGCTTTAATGCCTTTGCTAAAATCAAAGGCAAACTTTGCTTCGTTGCCTCTCCTCTTCCCACAAAATCTTTGCAAGCAAATCTTTTGCGGGAGACCCTGTTTTTTTAATCGCTTAGAACTTTGAGATTGCCACACCGAACCCTTTAAGGGTTCGTCTCGCAATGACGGCTTACCGCACCAGGCAGTTACGAAGTCACCGACCAACCGAGTCCCTCGTTCAAGAAGCAAGCAAGACAAGGAGGACGAGGCTTTTCGACGGGGAGTTTACTAAATGCGTAAATGACCCGAGAAAAACACAGTCCGACACAGTATTGCGTAGCTTATTGGACGAAAACCGTTAAATTATCATAAAGCTTATGGCTATAGGAACAGTAGCAAACATCATACTGTCGAACCTATCCAAAACACCGCCGTGACCGGGGAGGAGTTTGCCCATATCCTTTATTCCGCATCCGCGCTTAACGGCACTTTCAAACAGGTCGCCTATCTGTGCAATCGCAGAAGTGGGGAGCGCGATAAGCATTAACGCAAGCAAATCGGGCAGAGAGCCGTCGTATATAAATACGGGGTTGCCTACAAATTCTGCAAGAATCCACACGCCGATTGCCGAAACTATTCCGCCAATAAGACCGCCTATTGCACCTATTACCGTCTTGTTGGGGGAAGTCTTAGGGGCAAGCTTTAAGGGAAGAAGTTTGCCGAACATCATTCCGAAGAAGAAGGCAAACGCGTCTGTTGCAGGCACTATTACGCAGAGAAGAAGTATAGCTATTTGCGAATTATGCTGAAAGTGGTTGATGTTTGCACCCGTAGCGACGAGCGCACCGCAGTAGAGTATGCAAAGCTCTGCATAGGCGGTACTTTTTAAATCGCTCCTGTCGTGGTCGAATACCGTCATAGTTGCAGTTATAATTGCGCCCAGGCTTATTACCGCAAGCATTGCGACAAGGGCAAACACCCCTGCCTCTTCCATATTGCCCGTCAATTTGATTGAGAGCATTTTAACTGCAACAAATACGGGGGTAGTTAAAGCACAGGTAATAATCGCCGTCCAACGTTGAATTTTGGATATTCCGCCGTCGCCCTCTTTATTATGCTCGCCTATGGCACGAGTAAATTCGTACGCGCCTATGACGGAAATCAGCGTAAAGAGTACGTCAAACCCCAACGCGCCGAAGTCGAGTCCGTCTTTTACGGGGAGCATCAGCTTTAAAGTAAGCAGTCCCGCCATAACTATCATATAAACGATGCCTGTTATAACTCTACTCTTCATTTAAATAGTTAAACTCCTTTACAGCTTACCGAACCTTCTTACCCTCTGTGCATAAACCCCCAACGCCTTTTCAAACTTTAACGGCGTAAAATCGGGGAACAACACGTCGGTAAAATACAGCTCGGCATAAGCCGACTGCCACAGCAAGAAATTGGAAAGGCGCATCTCTCCGCCCGTCCTTATAATAAAATCTACGTCGGGAATACCATCGGTATATAGGTAGGAAGAAAACTTTTTGTCGTCAACTTCCTCCCCCTCTTTAATTGCAAGATTGGTAGCGCGGACGATTTCGTTCCTCGAACCGTAAGCCAACGCGATTATAAAGGTAAAGTCGGTATCGTCCTTACATTGAGAACAACCCTCTTCTACGACCGAACGGACGTCCTCGGGAAGTAATGACAAATCGCCTATCACCTTAACCGAAGCCCCCTGCGCAATGAGCTTTTTTACGTTCTTCATAAAGTACTTCTTTATCAGTCCGTAAAGCTTATTGACCTCGTCTTCGGGCCTATGCAGATTTTCCGTAGAGAGCGCATACACCGTAAAATAACGCACGCCCATATCTTTTGCTTTTTGGGCAAGCGCAATCATTCGGTTCATTCCCTCGGCATGACCTGCCGAACGGGGAAGAAGTCTCTTCTCCGCCCACCTGCCGTTGCCGTCCATTATTAACCCCACGTGTCGGGGGAGATTACTTTTTTCGCCTTCGTCCATAATCGGAAATGCGGTAATTAAACCGTCATTATCTCCTTTTCCTTAGCCGACACTACGCTATCTACTTGGCTTACTGCATCGGATACTGCCTTCTCCACTTCCTTTTCGCCTGCGGAGAATTCGTCTTCTGATATAGCTTTATCGTTTTTGAGTTTCTTTAAACCGTCCATTGCGTCTCTTCTGACGTTACGCTGTGCAACCTTGGTCTCTTCGCCCATCTTCTTTATCTGCTTAACCAAGTCTTTTCTGCGTTCTTCTGTGAGTTCGGGGAACACAAGCCTTATAACCTTACCGTCGTTGGTGGGGGTTATGCCGAGGTTGGAAACCTGAATTGCCTTTTCAATGCCCTTTAACGCAGATACGTCCCAAGGTGAGATTACAAGGCACCTGCCCTCCTGAACAGAGACGTTAGCCATCTGCGTTACGGGGGTCATTGCTCCGTAATAATCGACTGATACTTTGTCGAGTATGTGGGGATTAGCCCTGCCTGCTCTTATTGCCGAAAAGTCCTCTTTTAAGACGGATACCGCCTTTTCAAGTTTATCTTCAAGCACCAAAAGTATTTCTTCAATAAGCTCGTTTTCCATAAATTTTCTCCTTTTTATTAGATATTCCCCGCTGATTAGTTTGGTATAATAGGCTTTCTTCCGCCCTTACGGGTATTGTGCGGTAGCCTTATTTGTTCAATTATTGTCTATAAGCGTTCCTAACTTTTCTCCGCAGGCAACGCGTACTATTGAACGCTCTTCATCTAACCCGAAGGCAACTACGGGAATGTTGTTTTCCATACACATAGTAGCGGCGGTTGCGTCCATTGCCTTTATTCCGTTCTTGATTATATCGAGATAATTGATGTGGTCGTATTTTTTAGCATCGGGATTGGTACGGGGGTCGCTGTCGTATATGCCGTCTATATTCTTTGCCATCATCAAAAGGTCTGCCTGAATTTCACACGCACGCTGAGCGGCGGCGGTATCGGTAGAACAATAGGGGTTGCCCGTTCCGCATGCCATAATTACTATTCTGCCCTTTTCAAAGTGGCTTAACGCCTTACGCAAGATATAGGGTTCTGCCAGCGAAGTCATAATGAGTGCCGTCTGCACCCTCGTGGGGATACCCCTCTGTTCAAGGGCGTCCATCATAGCAAGCGAATTCATTACCGTTGCGAGCATACCCATATGGTCGGCTGTGGTTCTGTCCATCTGCTTGCCCTGCCTTCCTCTCCAGAAGTTTCCTCCGCCGATGACAAGGGCTATCTGTACTCCCATATTATGCACGGCGACTATTTGGTCAACAACGCCTGCAATCACTTCTTCGTTCAAACCGTGTCCCTGCGCTCCCGCAAGGGCCTCTCCTGAAAGTTTAATAAGCACTCTTTTGTATTTAGGTTGCATATTTACCCCCAACATTTTTTCATTCTGTCTAATTATACCATAGTTTATAAGCTAAAAGCAATACTAAAAAGCAATTTATTTAAATACGTAAGGTGAAAGTTAGGCGAAATTATCTAAAAACCATTGAAATGAGATATAATAAATAATATAATATTTGAAAATTCGATTTTTTTTAGAATTGTACCAACAATAGCCGTTCGGCAATTGTTATACAAATAAACCGTATCGAAGAGGTTTTGAAATGAAAAAACTAAAGGCTTTAATATTTGCGGTTACCGCCACAATCTGCGTAAGCGGTTTTTGCGGTTGTAACCTTTTAAACACTGCTTCAAACAGCAGATACCCCCTTTCAGACTACACCTCCCCAACAGAGGTCAACGCCGAAAGCTTGATGAACGTTAGAGAAACGATACGTTCTTTTAATATTTCCATAGACACGGAATATTATATAAGCAACGGCTGGTTTTCGCGTACCGCAGGCGAGGGATTGGGGAGCGGAGTTGTGTTCGAGGAGGACGAAAATTACTACTACGCCTTGACCAACAACCACGTTATCACCAACGTTATGGACGGCAGAACCTATTCGGTAAGCTATACCGTAACGGACATATACGGCACGGAATACACTAACTCCTCCGTTAACCTTATTATGAGCGACGAGGCTCAGGATATCGCCATTTTAAGCTTTAAAAAGAAAACTTCCGTAACCTATTCTTTGGGCGTCGCCGACTATTCCGCAAGAAAAGACAGTAACGTTGCGTTAGGCGAATTTGTGCTTGCCGTAGGCAACCCCAGCGGTGTAAACAACATTGTAACTTACGGTCAAGTCAAAGGTTGGGCGGAGATAGGCAACGTAAGTTATAGCGTAATCAATCACAACGCTTTAATTAACCCCGGCAATTCGGGCGGTGCGCTGTGCGATATCGACGGCAATTTGTTGGGGCTTAACACCTGGGGTACCGAGGGTAAGGACGACGAAAACTTCTCTATTCCGTTAAGCATTATCAACGACTATATAGACAGCTTCCACTCCCTTTATTTGCAGAACGTAGCGTAGTTTTTATTAAGATAGAGATTTGACCCCCGGTATATTCGGGGGTCGGTTTATTGTAAAGAATAAATAATAAAGAATAAATAATAAATGACGCATATTTACAGAGAACCCAAGCAAGTCCCTCTTCATAGATACGAGCTCGTCGAGGCAAACTTCACTTAAATGCCTTTGTTTAAACCAAAGGCAAACTTTGCTCCGTTGCCTCTCCTCTTCCCACAAAATCTTTGCCAAGCAAATCTTTTATGGGAACCCTATTATTGAAGACGAGGCTTTTCGACGGGGAGTTTACATAAACGTAAATGACCCAAGAAAAACGTAGTCCGACACAGTATTGCGAAGTATATATGAAGAGAAACTAAAAAAGGGTGTGTTTCCTCGGAAACACACCCTTTTTTTTCAATCAAACCAACTTTAAGATTAGTCCTTCTTCATTGCGGCAACTTGCTTTGCAACTTCGTCGGATAAGTCTTCCTTCTTCTTTTCAATGCCTTCGCCCATCGTCCAACGAACGAAACGTGCAACCTTGAACTTGTTGCCGATAACCTGACCTACCGTCTGAGAATCGTCCTTTACGAAAGCCTGCTTTAAGAGGCAGTTTTCGGAATAGAACTTGCCCATCTTGCCCATAACGATTTTTTCAAGAATTTCCTTAGGCTTATTCTTGTTCTTCTCGTCGTTCTGCATCTGAACAAGCATTATTTCCTTTTCCTTTTCGATAACTTCCTGAGGAACTTCTGCGTCGGTTACGTAGGAGGGGTTGCTTGCGGCAATCTGTAATGCTACGTCGTGAAGGGTTTCTTCGCAACCAGCCTGACAGTCAACTGCCTCTACCATTACGCCGACCTTACCGCCCATATGGAGATAGGTTTCGATTTTGCCTTCGGTTTCATAAACTACGAATCTGCGAATCGCAATTTTTTCGCCGATAACTGCCGTTGCGTCGGTGATATAATCTTTAACCGTGCCTTCGCCGATTTTACACTCTAAAAGTGCGTCAACGTCTGCAGGCTTCTGCTCGGAAACGAGCTTAGCTACGTTTGCAAGAATAGCACGGAATTTTTCGCCTGCGGAAACGAAGTCGCTCTCGCAGTTGATTTCGAGCAATACGCCCACTTTACCGCACTCGCATACGTATGCGCCTACTGCGCCCTCTGCCGCGATTCTGCCTTCCTTTTTAACTGCCTTTGCGATTCCTCTTTCTCTCAAAAGCTCAGCGGCCTTTTCCATATCGCCGTCTGCGTCGGTTAAAGCCTTTTTGCAGTCGAGCATACCTGCGCCCGTCTTATCTCTTAACGCCATTACGTCCTTAGCTGTGAATGCCATAATATTCTCCTTGAATTTTAATGTTTTTGCAAAGTACCTTTACGAATAAATATATTATTCAGCGGACTCTGCGCTCTCTTCGGAAGCAACTACTTCTTCGATAGATTCGGGTTCCTTTTCAGTAACTTCCTCTTCTACTGCGTATGCTTCGCCCTGATTTGCTTCGATTACCGCGTTTGCAATAACGCCGGTGATGAGCTTAACGGCGCGGATAGCGTCGTCGTTGCCGGGGATTACGTAGTCGATAAGGTCAGGGTCGCAGTTGGTGTCGGTGATAGCTACGATGGGAATGTTGAGCTTTCTTGCCTCTGCTACTGCATTCTTTTCGTTGTGGGGGTCAACTACGAACATAACGCCGGGCATTTTGTTCATATCCCTGATACCGCCGAGGTTGGTCTGGAGCTTTGTAAGCTCTTCCTTTA
>JBJEVA010000031.1:0-6328 GCA_051884115.1 Candidatus Coproplasma sp.
AATGACCCAAGAAAAACGTAGTCCGACACAGTATTGCGTAGCTTATTGGACGAGAAGTAATCGCGAACTTTATTTACAGAGAAGTATATACAGAGAAGTAATTTAATTATTTTCCTCTTCCCAAAGCTTGACGTACTCCCCAAACACCGCCTCCGCTATCTCTTCGTCCTCTTCAAGCTTTAGGGTGGGTTCTTCACCGCTTTGGTCAACTAAGAATACGATTGCCTCGTCGTCGTTGACGTCCTCCAACTCGTCTATGGGCTTTAAAATACAATACAATTCATCGCCGAGAGGAATTACCGCAACTTGTTCAAAGGTAATTTCTTTGCCGTCTGCGTTGGTTAAAGTTATAGGCAGAGCCTCGTTTTCGTCTAAAAGCATATCAAGAAGATTCATAATCTCCCCCTTTAAAATATTTTATTTATGAATGATACTATGCAGTTCAATACTTGTCAAGCTTAGTTAAAGCTTAACGCCTTTCCTTATTTATACAGTCTTAGCGTCACCGTTAAAAAATGCCGAGTGAGCCTTTTCTACCCTGCTTCTTGCAGAGAGAAAGGCGCCTGCGATTTCAGGGTCGAAGTCACTGCCCGAACCCTTTTCGATTATGGCAAAAGACTGCTCCATAGTCATTGCCTTGCGATAGCACCTGTCCTGAGAGACTGCGTCGAAGACGTCCGCCACCGCCATAATTCTTGCGCATAGGGGAATATCTTCACCCGAAATACCCTCGGGATATCCGCGTCCGTTCCACTTTTCGTGGTGGTATAAAGCCGTTAAACGCGCCGTTTCGGCACATTCCTTATCGCCGATATTTTTGAAGGACTGCCTTATTATCTTTTCGCCCTCTACGGTATGGCTTTTAATGATTGCAAACTCCTCGTCGGTGAGCTTTCCGGGCTTTTGCAAAATGCTGTCGGGTATGGCGATTTTACCCACGTCGTGCATAGGCGCGGACTGCATAAGCATATCGATGTAATCGACGGTCATCTGCTTAGAATACTTGCTGTTTTTTCTAAGTTCCTCGGCGATTATCCTTACGTATTCGGTGGTACGTTTAATGTGTTCGCCCGTGTTGCCGTCCCTGCTTTCAACAAGGTCCGCAAAGGAATGGAGCATCTCCTTTTGGAACTCTTCGAGTTCGGTTTTATCGTTGCTCTCCACGTTGATATAAAAACCCAAAATCGCCAATGCAGGAGCTGCAGACGTTATTAAAGCTTCGGGGTAAATCATCTGTAAGCACATTACCGCAATCACGGCGCCGAAACAGAAGGCGAGTGCACGGCTTTTGCTTTTATGAAGATACTTATGGCGAATGATAAACACGGCAAGACCGCCGATAAGATATACCGCACCCATAACGTAACAGGCTATTGCCGATACGCCCCAGGAATAGTTAGTCTCCGTACCCACCTTAAATTCAAGCTCGCCGATAAACGCGCAGACTATTACGGACGCAACGGCGAGAGGAGCATACAACAGCAACTTTAACGCCTTTGATTTTTGTGACATAAAGTCGGTTATCTGCATAATATACCTGAACAAAAGGAAGAGCAACGCCTCTATGCTTAAAAAGAATATTAGGTGTATTATTAAGTTTAAAGTTCTATTTACAGAGTCGGTATGATTGACCGTATAAACGGTTGCACAGTCAAACGCAAGGTAGGCAAAATAGGTTGTAATCAAGGCGATAAACACCTTGGTATGTCCTGCCATATTCTTCTTTCTTCGGTTGATTGCAAAATCAAACGCCACGTATGCGGAGAGAATAAAACAAAATATCTGTAATTTAAAAGGTAACATATCCCTTTCCCTTTATGCGCATTAAACACGCCTTAACTTTTAATTAAAGCTCTGCTAATATATTTGCGCCCCTCTTTTTAAGCCAAGCCATAGCCCCCACTGCACCCGCCGATATAAGCACAAGTGCAATTAAAAGGAAAATTTCGGCAGGCATAATCCTGACGGCGACAAAAGACAGCCCTATCCCTATATATGCCCCGAATACCGCAAACACGACGAGCAAAGTGAACAACACGCTTATGCTCTGCTTTATTACCACCGTTTCGTTCTGCCAATCGAGCATGGGCTTTTTGAGATTGAAGATAAGCCCAAGCGACGCAAACAGGAAGTTTGCCGAAACGGGCGTTAGAATAAAGGCGATTATTGCTATTACGGAAGGCTTTAAAATTATCGAACACACTACGCCTGCAATTATAGCCATAGGGGTATTGAATATGACGTGGAAGAATACCTTTGCAAAAAGCGGTTTCCATAAAGGCAGGGGAAGCGACTGCAATATATACAGCTTTTTACCCTCTAAAGAAATAGACGGCGCCGTAATTGCGTCCATAGAAGATATCATACAGATAATCGCAATGAGCATAACGGGTAGCATTTCAAGTATAACTTCAACGCCTACTCCCGTTTGAGCCAAAGCCGTTTCCATTTGTTGCAATAACCCCTTTCCGCCTATTGCCACGAAGACAGTTGCGCAAAAGAGCAGAACTACGCCCAGACCGCAATTTAAAAGGTATGCGGTACTGCGGAAAAACAGCTTTGATTCCTTGCCGATAAGCGTACCCCACACCGAAGTAGATTTAAGCTTCTTTTCCTTATACACGTTTCTCGACGGTCTGTCCCTACGGGTTACTATGCCTATATACGTCTTTGAAAGCACTAAATAGGTGAGTGCAAAGGGAATTACGCATATTGCAAACGTAACCAAAAACCCCAGCCAATCGCCGTTAAACATAGCGCCTACGGCATACAGGGGGTATGCGTAACGCTTAAAGTTCAACGCAATCTGCTCGCTGTTTGCGATAAGCGAATCCATAACTTGCGAAAAGCTGAAATACAGATAGAAATACAGTCCGAAGAAGAGTAGCGAGATTATAACGGACACTATGTTGCTGTGCTTCAACCTTGAAGAAATAAGCGCAACGACTAAGCCTAAAATACAGCTTACGCACAGCGACAACAGGGGAATAATTATTATCCCTATAATAAAGAAAATGACCGAAAGAACGGTTACACCCCCGAATATACCGCTGACAATAAATGCAGGGAGCAAAATTACAAAGCAAAAATAGAAGTTCTGCGCATACAGCGGTAACATTCTGCAAAAGAGAATCTGCCACGACGGTATGGGAAGAGAGAGCATAAGCTCGTTGTCCTTTGCCTTGTAAAGCTGTGACTGAGCCATAAACACACTGCCGATTACCGAGAACACCAAGGCGAAGATTACGGCGTAAGTTGAACACAGCCAGCCCACACCTGCCTCGTAGAGCATAGGCGCAAGCACAATAAACGTCGTAAACATAAACGCTATGAAGATTACGCCTATAAACGCCATTACGGCGATATATGCGCCCACTCCGCCCTTCTTTGCTTTATTTTTATTCTTTGCCCTTGCGTTCATTGAATTTAGACGCACGAACTTTTTAAACTCGTTTTTTAGCAACGCCTTAATCATTCTTAGCCTCCTCCGCCAAGAATGCGTCCTCAAGCGAAGCGTCGCCTACCACTTCCTCCATAGTTCCGCACTTAACAATATCGCCGTCCTTAATAATGGCAACCCTGTCGCACAGCTTTTCGGCAACCTCTAAGACGTGGGTTGAGAAGAAGATTGCCCCTCCCCTGTCACACAACTCTCTCATCATTCCCTTTAATATATGCGACGCCTTAGGGTCTAAGCCGACGAAGGGTTCGTCCATAATAATGAGTTCGGGTTCGTGGAGCCAGGCGGAAATTATGGCAAGCTTTTGCTTCATTCCGTGCGAATACGCGCTGACGGGCTGAGCTAAATCTTGGGTTAACTCGAAGGCGTCGGCGTATTTCTTTATGCGCTCTGCAAGGTCATCGGGCTTAACGCCGAAGATACTGCCTATAAAATTGAGGTACTCTATACCCTTCATAAACTCGTAAATATCGGGGTTGTCGGGGATATAGGCAAGTTTTCTCTTACAATCCAACGGCTGTTTTTTAATAGACAGTCCGTCGATATATATTTCTCCGCTCTCGAATTTTAATATGCCCACGCAACACTTTATAGTTGTTGACTTACCTGCGCCGTTATGACCTATAAAGCCGTAAATCTCTCCCCTGTTTATATGTAAGTTCAAGTCCTTTAACACGGTTTTATCGCCATAGCTTTTAGTAAGGTTTTCAATTTTTAACATAATACTCTCTCCCCAAAATCGGACAGAATAAAAACTACTCCGATTTTATTATATTTAGTCTATACTTTACCCCTGCTTTTTGTCAAGTATAACGAGGCGATTGCCCTATTTGTTTCCCCTTTAGGTACTTGACATTGTCACGTTTAAGAGTATAATAAGTTATACAAGTATGAAAAGTTATACTAAAACAAGGAGGAGTTATGGACAATTTTCCCGAAGGTAAGTTTTTAGCCACGGTAAAGGTTGGGGCAAAAGGACAGATAGTAATACCCAAAGAAGTGAGGGATATGTTTAATTTAAACGCAGGCGACTCGCTTATTTTAATGGCGGATAAAGGGCAAGGGATTGCCCTTCAGCCCTTTGCCTATGCACAATCCTTGTGGAACGCAATAAACTCGGTTAACGGCAAGGAGGACAAATGATGGAAGCTTTGACGGTAAAAAATCTTACCAAACAATACCCCCGATTTAAGTTGGACGGCGTAAGCTTTTCGGTGGGCGAAGGGCGCGTTGCAGGGCTGATAGGGCGCAACGGTGCAGGCAAATCGACAACGATTAAAGGTATTCTCCGCTTTATCTCAGCCGAGGGAAGCGTAGAAATTTTCGGTAAGTCCGCCTTTTTAGACGAGGAAGGCGTAAAGCAAATTATAGGCTACGTAGGCGGAGGTTTCCGCTACTACCCCTTAAAAACCCTCCTTTCAGTCCGTAAGGCGTTTTCGGCTTTCTATCCGGAGTGGAATGAGGAAAAGTATCAGCGGTATTTAACCGAGTTTGCCCTTGACGAGAGCAAAAAGGTTAAAGAGCTTTCCGAGGGAATGAAGGTTAAATTTTCGCTTGCGCTTGCACTCTCCCACGGGGCAAAGCTTTTGATAATGGACGAACCAACAAGCGGTCTCGACCCGCTCTCCCGCGAGGAGTTCTGCGACATTATTTTATCGCTTGTACGCGAAGAGGGCGTATCCGTGCTGTTTTCTACGCACATAACCTCCGACTTAGAGCGCATTGCCGACGATATTATCTATATTTCAGACGGCAAGGTTTTAGCCGACGGAGAGCTTAACGAACTTAAAAACAAATATCTTTCGGCACGTTTTTCTTCAAAAGAAGAGGCGCAAAGATTCAACGCCATCGGAGTTAAATGCGTTAAGGGCGGATATGAGGGGCTTATTTTAAACGACGGTTCCGCTCCGACGGAAATAGATACACAACCTGCCACCTTAGATGAGATTATGATACATATAGAACAGGCTAAAAAGGGAGGCAAACAATTATGAAAAATTTAATTAAAAAGGAGCTTTCGCTCTGCCTTCACCCCACCTCATTTATATTTTTAAGCTTTTGTATTCTTGCCGTTGTGCCTAATTACCCATATGAGGTAATCTTCTTCTTTTCGGGGCTTTCGGTTTTCTTCACCTGCCTAACCTCTCGCGAGAACGGCGATTTGGCTTTTACCTGCGCACTGCCCGTTAAAAAGAGGGACGTACCTCTTGCAAGGATAATAGTTATAATCTGCCTACAAGTTATTCTGCTTGTGCTTACGCTTGCCGTTTGCGAGATTAAGCAGGCAATATTGCCCGACGAATTGCTTATTAACGGCGCAGGCATTTCCGCAAACCTTACGCTCATTGCCCACGGAGCGGTTCTTTTAGGGGTGTTCAACGCAATATTCTTCCCCCCTGCACTACCGCAACCCCGAAAAGGTGGGCGTACCCTTTGTTATATCGGCTGTCGTTGTGTTTGTGCTGATATCGGTGTTTATTACGCTTCGTTACATAACTCCCCTTTGGGCGGACACGCTGAACGGAATTGACAGCGAGCATACGGGAGCAAAGCTCATTGCCCTTGCAATCGGGCTGTGCATATATGTGGGGTTAACGTTACTTTCCTGTATTCTCTCCCGTAAAAATTTCGAGAAGATAGATTTGTAAAAGCTTGGTTTAATAAAACATTACAGCCGAGAGTCCAAATAGGCTCTCGGCTATTTTGTTAGCTTACAATTAAGCTTTCATATTCCGAATCTATCGCTTTAAGTTGTTTTTCAAATTCTTTAACGTCGATATCGCTACATTTTTTTAATTTGTAATATAACCTAAAATAACAAAATTAAAGTGTTAAAACGAAATGCTTACGGATACAAAAATTTTGACA
>JBJEVA010000032.1:0-6300 GCA_051884115.1 Candidatus Coproplasma sp.
GATTATTAAAAACCAAAAAATTTTATAAAAACACTTGACAAAGGCGTTTTGGGTAGTTATAATGAAATTACGATTTGGTTATCGATATCCAAAAAAATAGGAGGACATTATGACATTAACTCAAAACATTGAAAGAATGCATTGGGAATTTGCTAATGATTTTCGATGCAGGGGTGTGGTGAATCACTATTATTATAGAACAATTGCTGCGGCATATCTTGTTTACACTT
Source organism: Candidatus Coproplasma sp. (assembly GCA_051884115.1). GTDB lineage: Bacteria > Bacillota > Clostridia > Christensenellales > Borkfalkiaceae > Coproplasma. The sequence continues at coordinate 231 of JBJEVA010000032.1, forward strand.
TAAAGAAATCTTCAAAAGATTTAGTCGGATATGAGACTATAATTGATTTGGTCAAATATATTTCATCTAATGACGAAAGAGATTTCGTCTATGCAATGCTCAATGGGGTTGTAACTATTGAAGATATGCAAAGATGGATACAGTTTGATTTAGAAGCTCTAAAGACTTTCATTATATTCAATAAAGAAGATGACGAGGTTAGTGAAGCCGTTACGCCTCACAGTATTTCAGAATTGGTTTATAGAATTTTAGAGATTGATGAAGGTGAGTCGGTAATAGACTGTTGCTCCGGTGTGGCGTCATTTCTATTAAGTTGTGCGCAGAGCCAACCCAACGCTTCTTACGTAGGAGTGGAAATAAATCACTATATATCTGTTGTTGCATCTATAAAAGCGAAGTTGGCGGGGTATAACATCAAAATTGAAAATGAAAACTGCCTTTATTATGTGAATTCAGGGCGCAAATTTGACAAGGCTTTTTCAAATCATCCTTTTGGTATGCGTATACGTATGGCAGACAATGAGTCTCATATTAGGAGAAACCTAATGTCTTATGTTCCTGCATTAATGAAGGCAACGTCGGCAGATTGGTTGTTTACCTACTCCTGCCTTAATATGTTGAATGAAAGGGGCAAGGCTGTTGCTATTATGACACTTGGCAGCCTTTCAAATACGATTGATAAACCTATAAGGGAATATTTCCTGAAAATAAGGAAGATAAAAGCTATAATAACCATACCTCCAAAAATGTTTCCCAACACAGCTATTCCTGCTGCTTTGATTGTAATGGATCAAATGGGTTCCGATTCAATCCGTTTTATCGATGCATCAAAACTATGTACTGAAGGAAGACGTCAAAATACCTTCTCAGCAGAAAATATTGGAAGGATAGTTCAGGCTGTTTTTGAAGATTGCGACATTTCAAGGTCTGTTTCTATTGAGGAAGTGTTTGAAGAAAACTGTTCTTTTAATCCCTCGCAGTATCTTGAAGAAAAGATTGAAGTTAAGAACGGCGTCCCGTTTGGCTCGTTAATCAAAAATATAACGAGAGGCGTTTCTTGCACTGCTTCTGAACTTGATAAATTGGCTTCAACAACTCCGACGGATTGCCAATATTTAATGATGGCTAATATTCAGAGTGGATTGATTGAGAAGGACTTGCCATTCATTAAAGAGATTCCTGCAAAAATGGAGAAGTACTGTATCAAGACGGGTAATATAATTATGTCTAAAAACGGTTATCCGTTTAAGATTGCAGTAGCAGATGTTCCGGAAGGCAGAAAAGTGCTTGCGAGTGGAAATTTGTTTATTATTGAAGTTGATGAAGATAGAGTTAATCCCTATTATCTGAAAGCGTTTTTTGAAAGTGAGTTGGGTATTGCATCCTTAAAGAACATTGTGGTAGGGGCAACAGTTCCAAGTATCGGTTTATCAACGTTAACCAAATTGATGATACCAATGCTGCCTAAATATGAACAGGATATTATTGCAGATAAATACCTTGCTGTAATGGGTGAAATCAAGCAGCTGAAGGAAAAGATTGTTAAAGCGGAGAGTACGTTAAAGACTATTTTCCCGTTGGAATAAATCGTGGTTATTTACGAGGGGAAAATAGGTGAAAGATATAATGAATTAACGAAAAATACAAAAACCATATTTCGTAAAGATGGTGTATATCCTTACCCGTGGCGAAGAGTGAGTTGAAAAGTAAAAAGGAGTTATCTATGGCAGATAAGAATAATGCGACAATAGGTTTTGAAAAACAAATATGGGATGCGGCTTGTGTTTTGTGGGGGCATATACCAGCAGCTGAATACAGGCAAGTAATAGTTGGTCTTATTTTCTTACGATACATATCAAGTGCATTTGATAAGAAGTATAAAGAACTAGTTGAAGAGGGTGACGGCTTTGAAAATGACCGTGATGCATATGAAGCAGACGGTATCTTTTTTGTGCCTCATGAAGCAAGATGGGAAACCATTTCGTCTGCAGCGCATAAACCTGAAGTTGGTACGGTAATCGACACGGCAATGAAAGCTATCGAAGCTGAGAACAAATCTCTTAAAAATGTTCTTCCTAAAAACTACGGCAATCCAGATCTCGATAAAAAAGTTCTCGGTGATGTTGTGGATATCTTTACGAACAGCATTCATATGGATGACATAGATGAAAGCTCAGATTTGCTCGGAAGAACTTACGAATATTGCATAGCACAATTTGCGGCAAAAGAAGGTAAGGATGGTGGCGAATTCTACACTCCTTCAAGCATTGTAAAGGTGCTTGTTGAAATACTCAAGCCCTTTGAAAACTGTCGTGTTTATGATCCTTGTTGTGGTTCGGGTGGTATGTTCGTTCAATCTGTAAAATTCATTCAAGCACATAGCGGGAATAGACAAAATATTTCTGTATATGGACAGGAAGCTACATCCGATACTTGGAAAATGGCAAAGATGAATCTTGCAATTCGTGGCATTGATGCAGACTTCGGTCCTTACCATGCAGACACTTTTACAAATGACTTGCATCCCACATTGAAAGCAGACTTCATTATGGCAAACCCTCCTTTTAACTGGAAAGGACTCAAGATAGACCAGCTTCAAGACGATGTAAGGTGGAAATATGGTATCCCTCCTGCAGGTAACGCAAACTTTGCGTGGATACAGCATATGATACACCATTTAGCTCCGAATGGAAAAATCGGACTTGTACTTGCAAATGGTGCTTTGTCATCGCAAACAAGTGGTGAAGGTGAAATTAGAAAGAGAATAATCGAAGATGATCTTATCGAAGGAATAGTTGCTCTTCCTACGCAGTTATTTTACAGTGTAACCATCCCTGTTACACTTTGGTTTATCACGAAGAACAAGAAGCAAAAGGGCAAGACGGTATTCATTGATGCTCGAAAAATGGGACATATGGTAGATAGGGTTCACCGTGATTTCTCCGATGAGGATATAGCACTCATTGCTAATACCTTTGAATCGTTTCAAGAAGGTAAACTTGAAGATAAAAAAGGTTTCTGTGCGGTAAAAACTATAGAAGATATCGCAGGACAAGATTATATTTTAACTCCCGGACGATATGTTGGTATTGAAGATAAAGAAGAGGACGACGAACCGTTTGATGAAAAGATGATTAGATTGACCTCAGAATTATCTGATATGTTCAAAAAGTCTCACGAACTCGAAGAAGAAATTCGTAAGAATTTAGGGGCGCTTGGATATGAAGTTTAAACTCAAAGATTTTGTGGATATTAATCCTACAGAAAGGCTTCCCAAAGGTACGCTCGCTAAGAAGGTATCAATGGATAAATTGCAGCCATTTTGCAGAGATATACTTGCATTTGAACTTGAAGAGTATTCTGGTGGTGCAAAATTTCGTAATGGTGATACAATTATGGCGCGTATTACTCCTTGTTTAGAAAATGGAAAGGTTGCAATGGTTTCTATTCTAAATGAGGGCGAGGTTGGATTTGGATCTACTGAATATATTGTCTTTAGGGCAAAGAAAGGTATTAGCGAACCTAATTTTGTCTATTACCTTGTTTGTAGTTCAATGATAAGAGATGCCGCTATAAAGTCTATGGTTGGTTCATCTGGTAGGCAGAGAGTGCAAATTGATGTGGTAGAAAATCTTTATTTAGATTTACCCGCAATAGCTGAACAATGTAAAATTGCAAATATTCTTAAATCTATTGATGATAAGATTGCTATTAATAATAAGATAAACAATAATTTACTTGAACAAATGCAATCCATCTACAATGCTTGGTTTGTAAAATTTACTCCTTTTGATGGCATAATGCCGAGTGATTGGAAAGAAACCGACATTTACTCAATTGCAAATATAATATATGGCGCACCTTTTGCATCAAAACTCTTTAATACTGATGAAATCGGTATCCCAATTATTAGAATTCGTGACCTAAAAGAGCAGGAATTCGTAACATATACCACAGAAATCCATCCTAAGGGGCGGTTAATAAAACCCGAAGATATCGTTGTAGGAATGGATGGCGAATTTAAACCGTATTTTTGGGGTAATGAACAGGCTTGGCTTAATCAGCGAGTTTGTATTTTTGAAAACAAACGACCGAACGGAAAAGCATTTCTCTATTACACTATTAAACCTTTATTAAATGTAATTGAGCAAACGCAAGTAGCCACAACGGTAATTCATATTGGCAAAAAAGACTTTGATGCTTTCAAATTATTTCTTCCAAATTGCGAAGTTCTTGACCAATTTGATAACCTAACTCAGCCTATGGTTAAACAAGTTGTGTCAAATAGGCTTGAAAACAAGCGACTTTCTGTTTTAAGAAATAGCCTGCTGCCAAAACTTATGTCTGGTGAGCTTGATGTGTCGAACATCGACCTCTAAGCCGCTAAATTATTGTTTATCTAATCAATATACTAAAAACAACTCTTGCGGGTGGCGAGAGTTAAATATAAGAACTTCCACCCCATAGTCGTTCTAAAAATAAAGGAGAAAGGCTATGAAACAAAACCTAATCAATGAGGTTATTCAAAGAATGTTGCCGCATTTGAATAACGCTCAACTAGAAAAATTACAAGCGGTAATGCAAATGGCATTTTTTAACTATGAAATAGTGGAGAATGAAAACAGGGACAAAGACTTGGAACAAAATTTAACAGAATCCTTTCTTTCAGCAAAGAGAATAGAGGGCTGTTCTGAGAAATCTTTAAAGTATTATAAGGCAACGATTGAAGCTATGCTCCAAGGCGTAAAAAAAGACGTTAAGAATATAGTAACAGATGATATTCGAAATTATTTAACCGAATATCAAGCAAGTAACCATTCAAGCCGTGTGACGATAGACAATATCCGAAGGATACTTTCAAGTTTTTTCTCTTGGCTTGAAGATGAGGATTATATATTAAAAAGCCCTGTCAGGAGAATACATAAGGTAAAAACCGCAAGCAATATCAAAGAAACCTATTCTGATGAAATGCTTGAACTTATGCGTGATAACTGCTCTGAAATCAGAGACCTTGCGATAATCGATATGCTTGCCTCAACGGGTATGAGAATCGGTGAAATGGTGCTTCTCAATCGTAATGATATAGACTTTAACGAACGTGAATGTGTGGTATTCGGTAAAGGTGATAAGGAGAGAATCGTTTACTTTGACGCCAGAACAAAAATACACTTGCAGAATTACTTGAATAGCCGAAAAGATAAGAATCCTGCTCTGTTTGTATCTTTGAAAGAACCATATAATAGGATAACAATAGGCGGTATAGAATCTCGCCTGCGTAAGCTTGGAACACGGCTTGGGCTTGTAAAAGTCCATCCGCATAAGTTTAGAAGAACTCTTGCTACAATGGCAATAGATAAAGGAATGCCGATTGAGCAACTTCAACAGCTCCTTGGGCATAAAAGAATAGATACGACCTTGCAATATGCAATGGTCAAGCAAAGCAACGTAAAACTTGCACACAGAAAATATATAGGATAGAGAGGAACGGCAATGGCTGAATGGAAATCATTTAAGCTTGGTACGATAGTGTCCATAAATCAAAGCACCTATGCTGAAAAAGATAACTGGAATTTTGTAAACTACTTGGATACAGGGAACATTACAATGAACCTTATTGATAAAATACGGTATATCAACACTTCTACGGACCAATTACCGAGTAGAGCAAGAAGAAAGGTTAAATTTAATAGTATAGTATACTCTACAGTAAGACCGAACCAGTTGCACTATGGAATAATTAAAGAGCAGCCTAAGAATTTTTTGGTATCAACAGGGTTTGCAGTAATTGATGTTGATTCAACGAAAGCAGTTCCCGATTATGTTTATTATGTATTGACTCAGCGAGAAGTTACAGAACATTTGCAAGCGATTGCAGAACAAAGTGTATCAGCTTATCCTTCTATCAAGCCATCAGACATAGAAGATATAGAATTTCTTCTTCCCGATATTAAAACACAGAAACAAGTCGTATCGATTTTAAATGCAATAGATGAGAAAATTAAACAAAATATTAATATAAACAATAATTTACTTGAACAAATGCAATCCATCTACAATGCTTGGTTTGTAA
>JBJEVA010000033.1:0-27762 GCA_051884115.1 Candidatus Coproplasma sp.
TTTGTTTGATTCTTTTTTATCCAAGTGTTGCACTTGATTTGACAATTCACCTATTCCACCGTAACGGACTTTGCTAAATTACGGGGTTTATCGGGGTCGCGCCCCAAAGCTACTGCGGTATAGTAAGCCGTAAGCTGAAGAGCAACCGACGCTAAGAAAGGTGAAAATATACCCTCGCAAGGCGGTAAAAGCCACACCTTAGCCTTACCCTCTAAGCTCTTTGCAACCTGTTCAATGCAGGTTATTACAGCCACTTTGCCCTTTCGGGAGACGACCTGTTCTACCGCGTTAATACTCTTTTGGGCAAGTTCTAAACCGCAAATTATAAACACGCTTAAAGTTCCCTCGTCTATGAGCGCAAGCGTGCCGTGTTTAAGCTCGCCTGCAGGATATGCGTCGCTGAACACATAGGAAACTTCTTTAAGTTTTAACGAAGCCTCTACCGCAGTAACGTAATCTATGCCCCTTCCGAGAAAAAATACCGCAGAACTTTGCGCACAAAGATTTGCAAACTCCTTAGCCTTATCTTCGTTTAACGCACACCCTATTTTATTTTTTACCTCCAACAGGGCTTTCGCCGAGCAATTTAAGCTGTCTATTCGGCTCAAAAGATAGAGCGTACAAAGCTGACCTATATAGCTTTTGGTTGCGCAAACGCAAATTTCGGGACCTGCACACACGGGAATTACAAGGTCTGCAATTCTCGTAATTTCGGAATATCCGCAGTTGGTGATTGCAACCACCTTGGCACCCCTTTGTTTAAGGGCGCAAGACGCCTCCACCGTGTCCGCCGTCTCACCGCTCTGCGACACGGCAAGGGCAACCGTTTTAGGGGTCGCTTCGGGCAGTTCGTAGCGTAGCTCACCGGCAAGCTCTGCCGTACAAAACGCCATTATTTTTCCTGCAAAAAACTTAACGCCTGCCAATCCCGCGTTATACGCAGTACCGCAACCCGTTATAATTATTCTGTCCGCACCGCAAAGTAGCGCCTTTAAGCTTTTTAGGTCGGCTCTTCTTAAAAAGCCGTCCGTTGTATCGGCAATCGTCCGTTCCGCTTCGTATATTTCCTTCAACATATAATGGGGGTAATCGCCCTTACCTGAGAGCAATTGGACGGGGGATATTGCCGTGCGAACGCGTTCAATCCGTTTCAACTCAAAGTCATAGACCTCGGCAGAATCGGGGGTTATAACTACAATATCGCCGTCCTCGGGAATGATTGCAGAGCTTACGTTTAAGGGTAGAGCAGGCACGTCGCTCGAAAGGCACACCCCCTCCTTTCCAAAGCCCACTATTACGGGACTTTTGTACTTTACCGCAATTATGCCTTTAAAGTCTTGGCATAAAACGGCAAGAGCAAACGAACCTTTAAGCCTTTTAACGGCGCAAGCTACGGCTTTTAGCGCATTGCCCTTATAATATGCGTTTATCAGTTTAACTATAACCTCGGTGTCTGTGTCCGATAAAAAGCTTTCCCCAAAAGAAATCAGTTCTTCTTTGAGTTCCGCAAAATTTTCTATTATTCCGTTATGCGCTAAGGCAAACTTACCGCACATATGGGGGTGTGCGTTTCGCTCCGACGGCTGACCGTGAGTAGCCCACCGAGTATGACCTATGCCTATGCTACCCGTAAGATTATTTAGTCCGTCCTTTAACGCGCTTACCCTTCCGCTTTTTTTATACAAGGAGATTTTGTCGTCGTTCAATATGGCTAAGCCGGCAGAATCGTACCCCCTGTATTCCAACCGTTCAAGACCTTGATAGACCAACTCAGTGGCGTTACCCTCTTTAAGAGCTACGCCCGTTATACCGCACATTCGCTACTTTCCGTCCCCCTTTTTAATGGCTCTCTCTAACTCCTTACATACCCTTTCACACCTATCTTTCGTGTCGCTTTCCGCGGTAATTCTTATGATTTCTTCAGTACCCGAAGCCCTTACAATAAGTCGCCCGTCCGTGCCTAAGAATTTTTTCGCCATGTCTGTAGCCTTTATAACTTCCTCCGAATTTATAACCGATTTATCCCTTACCCTTACGTTTAACGTGCATTGGGGCTTGGGGGTAAAACCGTTTAAAAGTTTAGATAAAGGTTCCCCACGTTCTATCATAGCCTCGGTTACGGTAATTGCCGTAACCAACCCGTCGCCTGTGTTTTCTACCTTTCCGAATATTACGTGACCCGACTGTTCCCCTCCGAGAATTGCACCCGTCTTACACATTTCGGCATATACGAAGCTGTCGCCAACGGGACATTCACACACGCTTATTCCCTCTTTTTTTAAGCTTTCTTTAAGTCCGCCGTTGCTCATAACGGTTGCCACTATCCTGTTCCCGATAAGCTCGCCTTTCCCTTTAAGATGCTTTGCGCTTAGATATAAAATGCAGTCGCCGTCGGCTACGCACCCCCTTTCGTCAACGCATATACAGCGGTCTGCGTCTCCGTCAAAGGCGAAACCTATATCCAACGAATTTTGCTTTACGAGGTCTATAAGCTTTTGGGGATTTGTGGAACCACACCCCTCGTTAACGTTAACGCCGTCAGGCTCTGCCCCTACGCAATAGACAGTTGCGCCGAGTGCGTCGAACACACTTTTAGCAATCTTAAAGCTTGCACCGTTAGCACAATCCAAGCCAATCTTCATACCCTTACAGGAAAAGGCGGAAAGGGAAATTAAATGCCCTATATAGCGGTTGCGCCCTGCGACAAAATCGACAGTTCTTCCCACCTTTTCACCCTCGGCAAAGGGAATGGTTAAGGCGGAATTGCCCGAAAACAATTTACCGTCTATATAGTCTTCGATTAAATCGAGTACTCCCCTCTCCATCTTTTCGCCCTGGGAATTTAGAAGCTTTATACCGTTGTCGGCGTAGGCGTTGTGGCTTGCAGAAATCATTACACCGCAATCGAAGCCCTCCGTCCTCGCAACGTAGGATATTGACGGGGTGGTGGTTACGTGCATAATGTAAGCGTCACCGCCCGATGCCGTTATGCCTGAGGCTACCGCATACTCCAAGGTGTAGGAGGAAAGACGGGTATCCTTACCGATTACGATTTTAGCCCTTGCCCCCTTTTGAGAGAAATAATAGCCTAAAAATCTGCCTATCTTAAAGGCGTGTTCGCTTGTGATTTTACTGCCCGCCCTACCGCGGAAGCCGTCCGTACCGAAATATCTGCCCGTTTAATCACCCCCCTCGTATAAGGTTTAAGGCATACGCCACCCCATTTTATACAACATTAAAACATATGATTTTTAAGGGAATTTATGTGAATGTCTTTATTATTATTTGGAATATTCAAACTCTTCCGTCACTCGCTTAGAACTTTGGGATTGCCACGGGGTACCTATTTAGGTACACCCTCGCAATGACGACTTACCGCAACTACCCAAGCAGTTACAAAGTCCCAGCCCAAGCAAGTTCCTCTGCAGAAATACGAAGTATATACGCAGAGAAACGACAAAAAAACTCGGCGTTTAATCACGCCGAGTTTTTTTGTTTTATATATTGGTTGAGTTATTTAAGAAGTGTTATATACATACGCTATAAACGCATCTTCACTAGACCAAGTTTTTGAAGATATGTCACAGCCACCGCCTGCGCCTATCTTTGCTTCAGGCTTAGTTCCGCTGTACTCAACGTAGAGAGTGTTGCTGTTATCCACCGCTCCCTTACGGTAGAAATAGAGATATGTTAATTCTGAAATAGAAAAGTGAACAATAACGTTAGTTGCACTAAAATTATTATCTGTAATCAACACAACGTTAGTACCGTCGTCATAGATAAAGTCGATATTTGCAAGCTTAGGGTCGTCAACTTCACTGCCACCTTCGTTGCCCGCATTTTGACCTATATCAAGATAAATTATCCAGGCACCGTTTGCGTTGGCTTCACCCAATGCATATTCACACCCTTTAATTATGGGTATTTCGGTATAATATAAGCCGTTATTTTTTATTGTATCATCTATATTTAGAGTTGTGCTTGTGTACCAATTATAACTATATATCAATTTGGAAGAAGTAGCACCGCTTGCCGTACTGTTATAGGTATAGGTCACACTTCCGTCGTCAAAAGTGTTTTCATATGCAGTTTCTATCATAGATAAAGAAACGTTAGACATATTTCCATATCTATAAGCTTGACCGTATCCAGGGGAATTAGATATTGTACTTGGATTTGTAAGCGCAGTATAATATGGATTAGCTACTGAAGTTCCCGTTCTTGTCAGCTGATATACTGTAACCCCCCTTGCAAGCGAAGAACCGCTTTCACCGGAGAATATAAACTTTGCCATACCTGTTTCCTGTGCTGCAAACCACACTGTATTCATAGGCACAGTAATTGATACTTTCGTCAAATTTACAACCGAAGCATCAGCTATCTCTATCCAGGCATTCATATCAATCTGCTTATTAAATCTTATGCCATACAAATAATCTTCTTCTAAAATTGAATTAAGTTGCGTTTGTACTGTACTATCCAAATCTATTTTTGTTGTTTGCGTTGTACTTCCATCGCTTGATAAAGTAACAGTGTAAACGTCATTTGTATATATAGCAGATTTAGGTCTGGGTTTAATTTTTGCTTCCGCACCTAAATAATAACCAATATTTGTTGCAGGAATAATTTCTTTCGTACTGCTGTTATAGTAAGTATCTTTCGCTGAAGTTGACGCAATTGCATTTGATACAACCAAAGGCAGATATTGATACTTACTAATATTAGAAGAACTATCAGTACTGAAGCCATTAAAAGTCATTGTAGGGGTTGCCCAAGTCGCTTTGGTATTATTCTTCATTAGGTTCATTCTTCGCATCATATCCAGGAAGCTTAAACTACCGCCGAAGCCTATATCTATACCGCTATCAATCTCGTCGCCGTTGACTTTGGAGCCGTCGTATCCGCCTATTATGCTGTTAACCGTGGTGTAACCCGTCTTTTGTACGGAGAGCTTACCGTTATAAACACCTATATTTTCCGCACCGCAGTTGGCAAAACCTATGGCAATGCCTACGGTATCTGTTTCTACACTTTTAGGGTCATAAGACGCATTTTGCGACGCAACCTCTACTATGGGATTTATCAAGTTAACATTAGTAATTTTAGCTATTAAAATACCGACGTGGGCCGCTGTCATGCCGAACATACCCACCGCGTGAGAGTACTTAACCGAACTACCGCTAACCGCACTTGTCAGTTTGGAACTGTCCGTGGTTGTTTTAAGGTTGATAACCTTCTTATTTTTTCCATCGAAATAACCTTGGAAAGGGTATTCGTCCGTACCGATAGGGGGAAGCCAGAAGTTATCCGGCATTGTAATATCGTTTTTAAGCTCGAAATAATAATATTGGTCGTTTAAATTACCCGTGTTTTGAAGCCAAGCGAGGTTGTATAAATGGTTATAGCTACTTAATATAAAGGGGTCGCCTTCGCTACCGTCACCGCTTTCAAAGTAAGGCGAAGCGGAAGAACCGTTGAATTTATCTTGCGACTTGCGCACGTCCTCGGCAAACCACGCAAAGGCTTGGCTCAGCGTAAAGAGAGCTATAAGAACTGCAATTATTAAGTTTACGATACTAATAATTTTTTTCTTCATTTTTTACCTTTGTTATGATTTGTTTATAATATTCAAACTCTATCGGCACTTCGTGCCACTTTCCCTATTTCGTCACCGCAAACTACGCTTTAAGCCGTTTTAGTAATACTCAAACGGCAACTTCACTCCGTTGCGTCTCCTCTTCCCACAAAATCTTTGCAAGCAAATCTTTTGCGAGAACCCTGTGTTTTTGTCGCTTAGGACTCTGGGATTGCCACGTTGACCCTTGCAGGGTCAGCCTCGCAATGACGACTTACCACACCCTACTCACTACCCGTCATTGCGAGGGGCGTTAGACCCGTGGCAATCTAATTGGGTATGTAACTACCTCTACCTTAGCTTCCCACCTTTAGGGGGGAAGCTGTCACGTTTATGTGACTGATGAGGGGTAATAATATATACAATTAAAGAATAAATAATAAATAATAAATGTGGTGATTATTATTTAGAATATTCAAACTCTATCGGCTCGCCCTAAATGGGCGAGCCACTTTCCCTATTCTTTAGGGAAAGCAAGGGGGCTGGTCACTTATGACTTTGGGATTGCCAGTTAGCACCAAAGGCGCTGAGCGCAATGACGACTTACCGCACCAGTTTATTTCAAACTCTATCGGCACTTCGTGCCACTGCAAGCAGTCGCTTCGCAATGACGATAAGCAGGACGGGCAATGACGACTTTTTAATGGCAACGGCTTTAAAGTGGGGTTTTGTTCCCGGCGGTGAGAGAGGCACCGCCTCCCTCACCGCCGGCAGAATAGCACCACCGTTTTTTGTTTTATAAATATCGTGAATTATTTATATGTAACTATAATATAGAATAGATTGATACTATCTCCCTTTGTTATAGTATGCGAACCAGCTGTTAAATCAATGGTTAATATACCGTCAGTTCCTGTTGTTTGTTCACTGCCGTCTATTTTTACAGTTTTTTTAGATGCTGATGTCGTACCACCAAAAACAAGTGTTAAAGTTGATGCTTTATCAGCTGTAAATGTAATACTTGTGGTTGATTCCATTTTAAGGCATTGAGTTAACGTCTTACCATCATATGTTACAGTACCCTTGCTTGTGGAAAGATTACCACTAATTCCAAAGAATGTACTTGTTGTACCGTTGTCAGTGAAATTGTGCACCATAGTCGTATCGCCACTACTTGTCGATGCAACCGTTACAGTACAGGTTGCAGTCTTGCCGTTTGTGGTGGTTGCGGTTATTGTTACGGTAGTTTCACTCGCCGTTTTTGCCGTAACTACGCCGTCTGATACGCTTGCGATTTCAGGGTTGCTCGACGTCCATGTAAGAGTTTGGTCGGTTGCATTTGCAGGAGTGAACGTTACTGTTAATGTTTGTGTTTTTCCTACTTGCAAAGTTACCTCGGACGGGCTAATCGAAATACTCTCTACCGCTACGGTTGCAGTAACAAACGTTGCAGTAATTGTAGAGGTTGGAGTAATGGTTATATTGCCTGTTGTATATTCTGTGCCATCTACTGTAATTTTTGAAAGCTCCTTACCGTCAGGTATAGTTGTAATACCCTTCGCTAAATCAGCATAGCTAATTGTCATTGAGGTTGCAGTAACACTTACAGAACCAACTTCTGCACCGCCCTCTGCATTTGTAATTGAAAGCGTTACAGCATTGACCGTTACGGTGCAGGTTGCAGACTTGGTGCCGTCCTCGGTGGTTACGGTTATGGTTGCAGTACCTGCACTAACTGCCGTAATTGTGCCATTTGATACGGTTGCAACTGAGGTATTATCCGATTCCCAAGTCACGTTCTTGTTGGTTGCGTTAGTAGGAGTGAACGTTACGTTTAGAGTTTGAGTTCCACCCACCGGCAAGGTCGCAGTTGAATAGTCAAGCGCAATGCTTTCTACAGGCACAACTACCGTTATGGTTATTACTTCAGACTTAACCGAATTATCTCCGTTAGCTGTTGCCTGCACTTTTACAGTACCTGCTGTTGTACACGTAAGCGTATTACCGGAAAGTGTTGCAGTACCCTCGGTGATTGCCCAAGTTACAGTATTGTCATACGTACCCGTACCGTTAACCGTTGCTGACAACGTTACAGTATCGCTCACGTTTGCCGTAGTCTTATCCGCACTTACCTCTATACCGGTAATTTCATTTTTTGTCCACTTTGCGTAGATTGTGGTATTACTTGTTATTGAGGTATTAGCAAAGTCGAACGCCGTTGTTAACGCTTCGTCTGAACACCACTTATCGAACGTGTAACCCGTTGCCGTAGGGTTGGTTGTAGGTGCCGTTACCTTGCCACCGCTTGTAATTGACTGATTTTCAGGCATACCCGTAGCTGTAATGCTTGAACTGAACGTTACGGTGTACTCGGTAGGCGTTGTTGAACCACCTGAAGTAATAATTACGTAACATAAACTTAACGTATCACCTTTAGTAATTACATAATCACCTGCATTAGTTGCCGTAACCGTTATTAAACCATCAGTAGCAGTGTAAGTTGTATCACCAACTATAATCTTACCATTTTTACCTTTTGTATCATTACCAACGAAAATCGTAATCGTTGAGTTAGCAGGTACACTCTTCAAAGTAACAGCCGTAGATGTCTGCATCTTTAACGGTTTCTTATACGTGTTTCCGCCATATGTATATTCAATCACACCATTGCCAGTGTTTGAATTATAAGCTTCACCAGATAAGGTCACCACGCTTGAGTCATATGTAGCACCCTCATAGAAAAGTATAACAGTAGTTGCCGTGCTTGTTGACGTCCAATGAGCGTAGTAATTAACGTCTGCGCTGATTGTGCCGAACTCGGTCACCTGTGTGCCACCGCTTTCCTCAGTAAACCAACCGTCGAATGTATAACCCGACTTTTCGGGGTTGTCAGGCGCTTCGATTGTAGTGCCGTAATCGACAGTAGCCGTCTTTGTTGCCGTGCCGTCAACGTAGAAGGTATAGGTATATTTATTCTTGGTTGCGGTGTAACGCGCGTAGTAAGATACGTTTGCAGTTGCTGTGATTGAGCCGAACGTAACCTTACTACCGTTCTCTATCGCATCGTACCAACCGTCAAACTTATAAGTATATTCCGCTGTTGCCGTCTTGCTCGGTTCGCTTGGCTCTGTTATCGTTGCACCCTCTTCGAGCGTAGAGGAGCTAATCACGGTTGTGCCGTCGTCATCGTAGAAGGTTACCGTGTAGGTCTTTGCCACTACCGTAACTGTACAGGTTGCCGTTGAACCGTCGGTTGAGGTTGCCGTTATGGTTGCAGTACCCTTACCTACTACCGTAACAACACCGTTCTCTACAGTTGCAACGCTTTCTTTATCCGAAGTCCAAGTTACAGTTTGAGAAGCTGACGAAGGATATACGGTTGCAGTCAAGGTCAAACTTGCGTCAACGCCCAAAGTTAGCGTTGCGCTTGTCTTATCAAGCTTAACGCCCTTAACCGTTATGTCATAGGTACCCGATTTACCGCCTGCCGACGCCGTTATAGTAACGATACCTGCAGAAACACCCGTCACTGTGCCGTCGCTACCTACTGTTGCAACTCTTTCGTCCGAAGACGACCAAGTAACGGTTTTATCGTTTGCATTGTCGGGCTTAACCGTTGCGGTAAGTTTAGTGGTGCCACCCTTTGCTATTTCAGTTTCGGTACCGATTATTGTTACGCTTGTAACAGATATACTTGTCGAAACGGTAACTTCACAGGTGTAAGAGTGAGTTTTGCCGTCCTTGTCAGTTCCCTGCGTGGTTACGGTTATGGTTGCAGTACCCGCCTTTAACGCAGTGACAACACCGTCCGTAACAGTTGCAACGGTTGAATCGCTTGACGTCCAAATTACAGCCCTATTAGTTGCATTGGTAGGCGCAACTGTTGCCAAAAGGCTACCCTTATTCCCTACGCCTAAAGTGAGCGTATTTGTGTTTAGCGTTACGCCCGTTATGGGAATTTCTTCCGCTGATACGGTGATTACATATTCTGCCTTGAGATAGTGAGTTGACGCGTCGCTTTCGCTATAACCTTCAGCAATTGCGGTTATGGTTACCGTACCTTCAGCAACGCCCGTTACAACGCCTGTTGAACTTACGGTTGCAATATTTTCGTCCGAAGACGACCAGGTAACGGCTACGTCTTCTCCAAGACCTGTAGCGCTTAGCTCTAACGTCTTATTCTTTGCAACACCCGAACCGCCCGATATTGCAAGACCTATGGTGTAGGGAACAGAGCAAGTGACGGCGTCGGTAGTTCCTTCCTTATAGGTTGCGGTTGCCGTGCGGTTACCTACTGAAGTAGTTGTTACCCCTGTAATTGTCAAATTTGAGTTTTTGCCGACAATAACCTTTTGGGTGCCGTCGGAGTAGGTTACCACAAACTGCCATTTGGGCGTCATAATATCGGAGCCTATCGACTGCTTATATGCAGTGGTTTTATTGTAGGCAAGGGTATCAACCGTAATAGAGGTGGGTTTAACGACCTCGCCTTCAGTATATTCCTCAATACCGAGGGTGATATCGCCGTTAAGCGTTAAACCCGAATTGAGTCCGCCACCGCTTTCAAGCAAAAGCGAGGAGATGTAAGTAAACCTCTCCTTTTCGTAGTCCATTATAAAATACTCGGTACCGCTGTAGTTTGCACCGTCGGTTTTGTCCGTATCTTCTATCCCTTCCTTTAACCCAACGCTAAAGGACTTTTCACGCAAGCCGACGCCATCGACAAAGGCGGTTGCGTCCTCCCCTGCGGTGTAGGTGTAGTTAGGCGTGGTATCGTTGCCCTCTGCAAAAGCACTTGTGCCGTTTTGCGTTGCCGACTGCGTTGCCGAAACAAAGGTTACGGTGTTGGAAAGATAGCTTGTAAAGTTACCTGAATTAGTCCCGTCAGAGTTCTTAACGGGATTGACCTTAAGCCTCGATTCTTTATCACACTCTGCAAAAATTCTGAATTTCTTTGACGAGCCGTTTACAATCTCGTATTCAACCTTGAAAAGCACAGCGGTCGTATAACCACCGCTTACCGAATAGGGGCGCATAACGTCCATATCGCCGGTTGTGCCTGCCGAGGTCAAGGAATTGATTATCTTATCACCGTTTTGGTCAATGGTTAACTTATTACCGCTTGCATCTGTTATTTTATCACTATCGCCCGGTACGACAGAATAATTATCGGAAGACGAACTGTAGTCAAGGTAATATGCGGTAACGGCAAAATTGACAATGTCACCGCTTTTAACCTGCGTATTCATACCGTTTCCGGTGACTTCGTTGTTTGTTGCAAACCAAGCAAGGCAGGCACCGATACACAAAACAATGCTTCCGACTAAAGCTATTACTGACGATATGAATCTTTTAGAAGCTTTTTTCATAGAAACTTTTTTCACGTGCCTTACCCCCTTGTATTATTTTTAATGCTTATGCGTTTAGTTTTAGCTCTATCGGCAGAGCGGAGAGCCTTTGCCCTTATTCATTCACCATTCAAAAGCCTTAGCCGAAAGCCTTAGAACGCAGTAATGCATCTTAACCTACTATATTATATAGTCGCATTTGCGCGTTGTCAATAGCAGTCTTGATTTTTTCACACAGTTTTGTTTAAAATGCTTAACCGTCGGTTTTGTATTTTTATGCAAAATTTTACCAATTATTAAAATATTATGCAAAAACTTTTATGTCTCGGGGTTGACAAGCGTATTGTTTTATAGTAAAATAGGGAGTAATAATTTTATAAACGGCGACTCCGCGGGATTGGTTTAAAACACTTTTGAGAGAGCGCAGACTTTTACCGCAAAAAACCTTTCGCCGAATGATAAAGGACTCTTTATGAAAATTAAAGGTGCAGACATTTTAATAAACTGCCTGTTGGAACAGGGCGTTGACACTATTTTCGGCTACCCCGGCGGTACCGTTTTGGATATCTACGACGCCTTATACCGCAACGGTAAGATTCACCACGTACTAACCGCCCACGAACAGGGCGCGTCGCATGCGGCTGACGGATATGCAAGGGTTACGGGTAAGGTCGGCGTTTGCTTTGCAACCTCCGGCCCCGGCGCAACCAACCTCGTTACGGGTATTGCAACTGCATATATGGACAGCATACCTATGGTCGCAATCACGGGCAACGTTGCGCTGTCCAACCTCGGCAGAGACTCCTTCCAGGAAGTCGATATCGCAGGCATAACCCTGCCTATAACAAAGCACAACTATATCGTCAAGGATATTGCAGAGCTTGCAGACACCGTTCGCCAAGCCTTCTATATCGCAAACTCCGGCCGTAAAGGTCCCGTTCTTATCGATATCTTAAAGAACGTACAGACGGCGGAATACGAGTACGAACCCCAACCTCCTCTGCCTTTAAAGCCCGTATATCTCGAAAGCGAGAAGATAGGCAAGGCTTCGGAGATTATTAACGAGAGCAAAAAGCCCCTTATAATGGTGGGTGGCGGTGCAACTTCGGCTAACGCTTCAAAAGACGTCTATGCGCTTGCTAAAAAGTTAAACGCACCCATTGCTTACACGCTTATGGGTAAGGGCGTTATCGACGATAACCTCGATTTCAACCTCGGAATGATGGGTATGCACGGCACCGTTGCCGCGGCGAAAGCACTTATTGAAAGCGACTGCATAATCGCCCTCGGCACACGTTTTTCCGACCGTGTTGCCTTAAACCGCAATCTGTTCGCCAACGGGAAAAAGGTCATTCACGTCGATATAGACAACGCCGAATTTAATAAAAACGTACCCGTTTCGCTCACCGTTTTAGGCGACGTGGGGGCGTGCCTTAAAGAGCTTACTCCCCTTGTCGAAACAAAGGATTTGGAGTGGCTTAACTCCGCCATATCCTTAGGGAAAACACACAAATACGACAATTACAGGGCAATCGAAATTCTGCATACGGCATCTTCGCTTGCACCCAAAGACAGCCCTTTAATCACCGACGTCGGTCAGCACCAGATGTGGGCGGCGCAGAACTATCCCTTAGCTAAACCCAGACTGTTTTGCAGTAGCGGTGGTTTAGGCACAATGGGCTACGGCATGGGTGCGTCAATCGGCGCGGCATACGGCACGGGCAAGCTGTGCGTGTTGGTTACGGGCGACGGTTGCTTTAATATGAATTTAAACGAACTCTCTACCGCCGTTACGGAGGGTATTCCCCTTGTAATACTACTTATGAACAACGGCGTTTTGGGTATGGTTAGGCAGTGGCAGAAGATTTTCTACGGAAGAAGATTTTCTCAAACAACCTTAGACAAAAAGACAAATTACGTCAACCTTGCCGAGAGCTTCGGAGCAAAGGGCATCTTACTTGACGAGGGCGACGACGTTAAGGCAAAGCTTTCCGAAGCGTTTGAATATGCGTCTAAAAATATGTGTCCCGTACTCGTTGACTGCCATATATCCCCCGACGACAACGTTTTACCTATGATTAAGCCGGGTGCGACTTACGACACTCAGATGGAAAAGATGGAGGAAAACTGAGGTGGAAGAGAACAAGACAAAACGCTATACGATAGGCGCGCTCGTTTCCAACAAGAGCGGTGTTTTAACAAGAATTACAGGACTTTTTGCAAGGCGTGGCTATAACATAGAAAGCCTTACCGCCTGTGCTACCGAGGACCCCAACCTCTCACGTATGACAATCATTTTGAAGGGCGACGAATACACCCTTTATCAGATGATTCGTCAGATGGACAAATTAGAGGACGTTAAAAAGATTGGTTGCGCAAACGAACTCGACTGCGTTTATAGAGAGTTACTTCTTGCAAAGGTTAACGCAACGGCAGAAGCACGTACGCAGATTGCACTTATCAACGATATATATAAGGCAAAAGTCGTTGACCTTTCAATCGACACTATGATTTTGGAAATTACCGGCGACCCCGAAAAGCTTGACGCATACATTAAAATTATAGAGCCGTTCGGTATTTTGGAAATGCAACGTACGGGCGTTACCGTACTTGCAAGGGGCAGGCATACCCTTAAGGACAGGGATTGCTATGGCGACAGAGTTAATTAAAGTTAAGGTATATTTATATGAATAATATTTTTTCTAAGACAACTGATATGAGTTCACAGCGTTCGCTTTTAAGGGCGTTAGGCTGGACAGACGAAGAAATGCAAAAGCCCATCGTCGGAATTATCTGCGCACAGAGCGAGATTATCCCCGGGCATATGCACCTCGATATGATTGCAAAAGCCGCGTCGGAAGGCGTAATCTCTGCAGGCGGTAAGCCCGTTATTATGCCCTCTATCGGCGTATGCGACGGCATTGCTATGGGACACGAGGGTATGAGATACTCCCTCCCCTCCCGTGAAATTATTGCCGACAGCGCAGAAATTTTGCTGAGGGCGCACGCCGTTCAGGCGGTAGTCTTTATCGGCAACTGCGACAAGATTATCCCCGGTATGCTTATGGCGGCGGCAAGAGTTAACATCCCCTCCATATTCGTTTCGGGCGGTCCTATGCTTGCAGGCAGAGTACACGGCAAAAAGACCTCTCTTTCGACTATGTTTGAACAGGTAGGCGCATACAATGCTGGTAAAATAGACGGCGAAGAACTTAAAAACTTCGAGTGCAACGCCTGCCCCACCTGCGGTTCGTGTAGCGGTATGTTTACGGCTAACAGCTTAAACTGTCTTTGCGAGGCGTTGGGTATGGCACTCCCCGGCAACGGCACCTTACCTATGGTATATAGCCAAAGGCTTGCTCTCGCTAAAAACGCAGGTTCGGCGGTTATGAATTTATTGAAGAACAATATCCGCCCTTCCGACATTATGACCCCCTCCGCATTCAAAAATGCAGAGACGGTGGATATGGCAATCGGCGCTTCCACCAACACCGTTTTACACCTTCTTGCAATAGCGCGTGAAGCAGGGCTTACCAAGGAACAGATTTCAATCGACTCCTTAAACGCAATAAGCGAACGCACGCCCAACCTTTGCAGGCTTGCCCCTGCCGGCGAACACTATATCGAAGAACTTAACGAGGCAGGCGGTATCTCCGCCGTTATGAAGGAGCTGTTGGACGCCGACCTTTTGGACGGCGAGGTTATGACGGTTAGCGGTAAAAAGCTTAAAGACGTTGTGGCTAACGCTTACAACAAGGATACCGAAGTTTTACGCACCATAGACAATCCCTATTCCAAACAAGGCGGTTTAACCATATTAAAGGGCAACCTTGCAAAAGAGGGTGCCGTTGTTAAAAAGTCTGCCGTTGACCCCGAAATGCTCAAACACAGCGGTCCTGCAAGGTGCTTCGACAGCGAAGAAGAGGCTATGCAGGCAATATCGGGCGGTAAGATTAAGGCAGGCGACGTGGTAGTTATCCGCTATGAAGGACCGATTGGCGGTCCCGGTATGAGAGAGATGCTCACCCCCACTTCAGCGATTGTGGGTGCAGGCTTAGGCGACAAAGTAGCTTTAATTACCGACGGAAGATTTTCGGGTGCAACGAGGGGTGCGGCAATAGGTCACGTCTGCCCCGAAGCGGCTTCAGGCGGTCTTATAGGCATACTCAAAGACGGCGATATCATTGATATCGATATTTTAAACTGTTCGCTTTCGGCACGTCTTACAGATGAAGAAATTGCAAAACGCTATGAAAACTTTACCCCCCTTGTTAAACCCGTTACGGGCTATCTTGCAAGGTATAGGGCAAGCGCAACTTCTGCATCCGAGGGTGCGGTATTTAAGAAGTAATTGAAAGTTACGTCGATTAACCGCAAGAAAACTAAGCTTATATATAAAGATTTCAATTATTGTTTTATCTATGAAAGGGCATATCAATCAATTACAATCCAAAGCCGACATAGTTCAGATTAACTGTGATTTGTACGACGCGGAACTGACAATTTGTACAACCGACGACGAACTGCTTGCGGTGACTTTCCCCGAAGCTAAGAACGTACAAGTGGCTTTAAACAACTGCGACGTCTTTGTAAATCAGGCAAAACACCCCCTACTATGTGCTAAGCAACGCATAATAATACAGGTTCCGCAACACCTCGTACCCAACTTAAATATCTACGTTAAAAAGTCTGCCGTAATAATTAACGGCGGAATTTATGCAAGTTTAAAGTTTAGGGCAGACGAAGGGGAATTTAACGCGGTCAACTGCGCTTTTGCCGAAGCAAACGTTATAGGTAGTAATTGTAAGGTTAACATAAAGGATATAACCGTTAAGTCACCCCTTAACCTACAAGTTGAAAGGGGCAGACTGCTTTTAGAAAACGTCTTTGCTCCCCGTGCCGAATTAAGGCTTAACAAAGGAAACACAGGGCTGATAAATTATAGCGGTAAAGATTGTTTTATCGAAACGCTTAAAGGCAACGTAATGGCTACCTTTTCGGGTGATAAAAAGGAGTATTCGGTTTCCGTAAAAACGGTAATGGGTACTTCCAACACAAATTCTTTCAACAACGAAAACGCCGACAAGTGCGTAAAGGTCTTTGCAGAAGGCAACGTTATGCTCGACTTTATAGGCGTTAAAGAACAGGTTGCCGAAGTAGCGGTAAGCGCCGACGACGGCGAAACAAAGGAGTAAATTATTATGGGAATGACGGCATCGCAAAAAATACTTGCCGAACACGCAGGATTAGACAGCGTGGTTGCAGGACAGCTTATTTCGGCTAAGGTCGATTTAGCCCTCGCCAACGACATTACGGGCCCCGTAGCCATTAAAGAATTTAAAAAGACGGGTGCAACCGCTGTTAAAAACGGAGACAGCATAGCCCTTGTTATGGACCACTTTGCGCCCAACAAGGACATTAAGAGCGCAGAGCAGTGCAAAACCTGCAGAGTATTTGCAAAGGAACAGGGAATTGAAAACTTTTACGACGTAGGCAAGATGGGCATCGAACACGCCCTTCTGCCCGAACTCGGTTTGGTTGGCGCCGGCGACCTTGTAATCGGTGCCGACAGCCACACCTGCACATACGGTGCGTTGGGCGCCTTTTCGACAGGCGTAGGTTCCACCGACTTAGCTTGCGCTATGCTTACGCAAACCTGTTGGTTTAAAGTACCCTCTGCGTTAAAGTTCGTACTTAAAGGTTCCTTTAAAAAGGGAGTTTGCGGTAAGGACTTAATTTTACACATAATAGGGCTTACGGGCGTTGACGGTGCGCTTTACAAATCGATGGAATTTACGGGCGAAGGCGTTAAGAATTTGAGCATCGACGACAGATTTACCATTTGCAATATGGCTATTGAAGCAGGCGCTAAGAACGGTTTCTTCCCCGTTGACGAAGTTGCCCTTGAATATATGAAGGGTAGATTTAAACGCCCCGTTAAAATTTACGAAGCCGACGAGGACGCTGAGTACGAGAAGGTGTATGAGATAGATTTAAGCACTCTCGAACACACCGTCTCCTTCCCCCACCTCCCCGAAAACGCTAAAACCCCCGACGAGTGGGGCGATATCGCTATCGACCAAGTTGTGATAGGTAGCTGTACCAACGGCAGAATTTCGGATATGAGAGCGGCGGCGGAAGTTTTAAAGGGCAGAAAGGTTGCAGACGGAGTTCGCACCATTATTATCCCCGCAACACAATCTGTATATAGACAGTGCATCGAAGAAGGGCTTGTAAATATCTTCCTCGACGCAGGAGCAATCGTCTCCACCCCCACTTGCGGACCCTGCCTCGGCGGTTATATGGGCATACTTGCTGAGGGCGAGAGATGCGTTTCGACCACTAACCGTAACTTTGTAGGGCGTATGGGTCACGTTACGAGCGAAGTTTACCTTGCCTCGCCTTACGTTGCGGCGTCAAGCGCCGTTATGGGCAAGCTTTGCACACCCGAAGAGCTTTAAGGAGAAGATTATGATAGTTAAAGGAAAAGTATTTAAATACGGAAACGACGTCGATACGGACGTTATTATACCTGCAAGATATTTAAACGACAGCTCCGAAGAGGCGCTAAAAAGCCATTGTATGGAGGATATCGACCCCACCTTCGTAAAGAGGGTAAAGAAAGGAGATATCATTGTTGCAGAGGACAACTTCGGTTGCGGTTCTTCCCGTGAGCATGCCCCCCTTGCAATCAAGGCGAGCGGTGTTTCTATTGTAATTGCCAATTCGTTTGCAAGAATATTCTTCCGCAATTCTATAAATATAGGACTTCCTATCTTGGAATGTCCCGAAGCGGTCAAAGGAATTTCCGACGGAGACGAAGTTGAAGCCGACCTTACAAAAGGTGAAATTGTAAACCTTACCACGGGCAAGACCTTTAAGGCACAGCCCTTCCCCGACTTCATTCAAGGCATAATTGCAGACGGCGGACTTTTGAAACATCTGCAAAAATCGGGTAATTAAGATAAGCTAAATTTTCAATTACCCCACACATATAGCGCAACTAACGCAAAAAAGAGGAATTAAAATGAATTATAATATCGTTGTTTTGGACGGCGACGGAATAGGCCCTGAGATATGCGCAGGCGCAATTAAAACGCTTGAAGCGGTGGGTAAAAAATACGGACATACCTTTAATTTTACGCACAAGCTTATAGGCGGTTGTGCGATAGACGAGTGCGGAGTTCCCCTCCCCTCCGATACCGTTGAAGCCTGCCTTGCATCGGATTCCGTACTATTAGGTGCGGTTGGCGGTTATAAATGGGACAATATGCCCGTTGATATTCGCCCCGAAAAGGGACTTTTGGGAATTAGGAAGGCTATGGGCTTATATTCCAACATACGCCCTGCAAAGCTTTGGAAGAGCCTTGCAAACGCCTCTCCACTTAAATACGAACTTGTAAAAGACGGCGTTGAAATTATTATAGTTAGGGAGCTTACGGGCGGAATATACTTCGGTGAACGCGGAAAAGGTAGTACGGCGGAAGGCGGAGACTTTGCCTGGGATACCGAAAAATATTCGGTTAAGGAAATAGAGCGCATTACGCGCATTGCCTGCGAACTCGCCTTAAAGCGCACAAAGAAGATTATCTCGGTTGATAAGGCAAACGTCTTAGAGAGCAGTAGGCTGTGGAGAAAGACCGTCCACGCCTACGTAGCTAAGAACTACCCTGAAATTACCGTTGAAGATATGCTTGTAGATAACACGGCTATGCAGATAGTTAAAAACCCTGCTCAATTCGACGTGGTGGTAACTTCTAACCTGTTCGGCGACATATTATCCGACGAGGCGGCACAAGTTACCGGTTCAATTGGTATGCTCGCCTCCTCCTCTCTCGGCGACGGCACAAGGGGGCTTTACGAACCCATTCACGGCTCCGCACCCGATATTGCAGGCAAGGATATCGCCAACCCCATAGCCACCATTTTAGCTTCGGCAATGATGCTTAGGGACAGCTTCGGCTTAACAGAGGAATACACCGCAATAGAAAACGCAGTGCAGAGCGTACTCGACAAGGGCTACCGCACGGGCGACATTATGGAAGAGGGTATGACTAAGGTGGGCTGTTCAAAGATGGCAACCCTTATTGCAGACGAAATATGATTGAAGAGAACGTAAAAAACTTACTTTCTGAAATCCCTAAAACAAATCCTTTCGGGGAAAAAGTCACCTTGGTATCTGCCGTAAAATTGCAGTCACCGCAGGATATTAACAGGGCAATTGCCTGTGGGATAGATAATATCGGCGACAATCACGTACAGGAATTTAGGGAAAAGTACGACCAAATCGTCGGCAACCCCGTAAGGCATTTTATAGGGCATTTGCAGACCAACAAGGTTAAATATTTAATAGGCAAAGTAGATTTATACCACTCCCTCGACAGGTTCGACTTAGCCGACGAGCTTTCTAAAAGGGGGCAAAAGGCAGGAGTTGTTTCCAACGTTTTAATTCAAATAAACATTGGAAACGAAGAGAGTAAGTCGGGCTTTGCCGTCGAAGATACCTTAACCGCCTACGAAAGAATTAAAGCTACACCCAACATAAAGATTAAAGGGCTTATGGCAATGCTACCCGAAAGCGATGACAAAGAGCTTTTAACAAGCTTAGCCAAAACTATGAGAGAGCAGTTCGACCTTTTAAAATCAAAGGATAGCGATATCGAGTACCTTTCTATGGGAATGAGCGGAGATTGGCGCCTATGCGTTGAGTGCGGAAGCAATATGATAAGACTTGGCACCGCAATCTTCGGAGCGCGTAACTACCCCGTTAAGGCTTGAAAATAATTTTATAGTATGTTTAACCCCGTACCGAACAAATTTTGGTACGGGATTTTTTTGCTTAAATGGAAATTAAATTTGTTTAGTAATAATTTGTTGTGACATAATTAAAAATAATTATTGCAATACATTTAAAAAAGTGATATAATTTTCACAGTATATACACACAGGAGAAATATGAAAATGGTTATAGGCGTAACGGGCGCAACGGGCAATATGGGTAAGGGCTTTATGTCCGCACTTGCAAACTCACCGGACGTAGTTGATAAAATCAAAGTATTATGCAGGAGCAAGGCTAAGGCGAAGGGCGTAATTTCTTCTTACCCCTCGCTTGCAGGCAAAATCGAAATCGTCTATGGCGACCTTGCCAACGAAACGGCGTGCCGTACCCTTGCAGAGGGCAGTCAGGTCGTTTTGAATTTATCGGCGGTCATTCCTCCCACAGCAGACGGCAACCCCTCGTCTGCAATCTCCTGCAACGTTACGGGCGTTAAAACTCTTATTCACGCAATCGAGAGTTTGGAAACCCAACCCAAGCTCATTCACATATCCTCCGTTGCCGTCTATGGCAACAGAACGGGCGAACACAAGTACGGAAGAGTGGGCGAACCCCTCGTTTCGGGTCCCTTTGAACTCTATTCCTCTACTAAAATTTTAGGTGAATACGCCGTTTTACAGTCCAAAATAAAGAATTGGGCAATACTTAGGCAGACGGCTGTTTACCACTATAACCTCTTTTCGGACAACCTTCACGACGGACTTATGTTCCACACCTGTTTCGACGCTCCCTTGGAGTGGGTTACGGCAAAGGACAGCGGAATACTGCTTTTAAACTTCTTAAAGAGATTTAAAAACGGTACCCTGCCCGAAAGCTTTTGGAAAAAGGTGTATAACATCGGCGGAGGCGCAACCACCCGTGAATACGGTTACAGCACCTATGACGCAGGATTTAAAATTATCGGCGGTAACTTTAAACAGTTCTTTAAGCCTTGGTACAACGCAACGCGCAACTTCCACGGAATGTGGTATTACGACAGCGACGAACTCGAAAACCTCTTCTCGTTCAGGGGTCAGTCAAGTGCCGACTATTGGGGCGAGATGGAGCGTATGCATAAAATTTATAAGATGGGCAAGATTGTTCCCGCACCCATCATTGCTCAGTTTGCCGTTAAAAGGCTTTTAAAGGACGAAAACTCCCCCTCCAATTGGGTTAAGACGGGGGACGAGGCAAGGGCAATTGCCTACTTTGGCGGTAAAGAAAAGTGGGAAGCGCTTAAAAATCTTACTTGGGATGACGTGAAATTGCCTACCGAAGTGCCTGCACCCGTAGCTCAGAGCTATGAGGAGAAGATGGAAGCCTACGGCTATGACATTGAAAAGCCGGACAGCTTAATCACCGCAGACGACTTAAAGACGGTTGC
Organism: Candidatus Coproplasma sp.; assembly: GCA_051884115.1. Taxonomy (GTDB): domain Bacteria; phylum Bacillota; class Clostridia; order Christensenellales; family Borkfalkiaceae; genus Coproplasma. The sequence goes on from JBJEVA010000033.1 coordinate 21,123, forward strand.
CGAAGCTCACGGCGGTAAGTGTTTAACCCCCGAAAGATTCTCGGGAGATATGTACGAGAAAATCGAATGGCAGACCTCCGACGGTGAGATATTCAACGCCGATACCTATACCGTGTTAAGGGCAGGTCATTGGGTACACTCTTTATACAAGGACTTTAAGTGGGAGTTCGATAGGCTCTCCAAAACTGACAAGATTTTTGCCCGTATATGGTACGACAGCCACGACAAGGACGAAAATTACCTTTACTACTTCGACGAAAACTTTAAGGCACATGCGCAAAAAATTAAATGAAAATAGGTATCTTTTATTTTTCAGGTACGGGCAATACCGCAAAAATTGCCGATTTATACAGACAAATCTTTGAAAATGAAGGTCACAGCTGTGAGCTTTTCACCCTGCCTTTAAAGGAAGAAGCCGACTTCTCGTCCTTTGATATGTTAGGGATAGGCTACCCCATTCACGGCTTTAACGCTCCTAAACTCGTACTCGACTTTGCAAAAAAACTGCCTAAGCGCAAAGACGGATTTAAGACGTTTATCTTTAAAAGCTCTGGCGAACCCGTTAAGATGAGCAGAGTTTCTTCGCTTAAACTTATACAAATACTCAAAAGGCGAGGATACAAGGTAACAAACGAATATCAGTACGTAATGCCATACAATATGATTTTCCGCCACACCGACCATATGGCGTTTAAGTTCTGGCAGACGGCGCAATCCCTTGCGCCCATTGACTGCAAGGATATCATAAACGGCGTTGAAAGGCACGAAAAGAAGTTCTTTATGGGTCATTTTTTCGCCTTTGTTATGCGCATAGAGTATTGGGGATTCCACTTTAACGGCTTATTTTATAAGGCAAGGAAGGGGTGCATAGGTTGCGGTAAATGTGCAAGGGAATGCCCCGTCGGCAATATTGAGATGAAAGACGGAAAACCTGACTTTAAAAGCCACTGCATAATGTGTGCAAGGTGTTCTTTTAACTGCCCCGTCAACTGCATAAGAATCGGTCTTTTCGACAGTTGGAGGGTTAACGGCGCGTACTCGTTTAAGGACGGCGACCCCAACGAAAAAAACGGACACGAGAATTACTGCAAAAAGGCTTACGACAGATATTTTAAAGAAGCCCAAGAGCGAATAAGTTCCGCCGAAAGCGTAGGCGCGCAAAGCTACGAAAATTGATAATTGATATAAAGTTTGACCGCCGAACGGTTTGAAAACCATTCGGCGGTTTTTTATTACACGTTTTGCTTAGACAAACCGACGGGCTTTACCCTTTTAGTTTTTCCTTCAAGCCTACTCCCCTTTACCCTTTTAATAATAAAGAGCAACAACTTATACGCCTCGCAAAAGGGTATTATCGAGAGTGACGAACACACCGCCAATGCCCACAGCTTAAACGGAAGGGGTTCGATTGAAAATGCGGAGGATAGGGGCGTTAGGCATAAAGCTACGTTTACCCCCACCCCTAAAAGCACGGTAAGCAGTAAAATTTTATTTGAGAAAAAGCCTACGAACGCAGATTTTCTGCCAGAACGGACGTTGAACACGTGGAAGAGTTCGCAAAACGTTAGCGTTAAAAACGCCACCGTTACCGCCGTGTCCGCACCGAATTTAAACAGCGTAAAGGCGTAAGAAGCCACCGTTACCCCCGTAATATATAGCGATGAAATTAAAATGTACGTTAAAGACGACTTAGAGAACAATGCCTTTTCCACCCGTTCGGGAGGGCGGAGCATATCGTCGCCATTCCCCTTTTCCACGCCTAATGCGAGTACGGGGAAGCTGTCTGTTACAAGGTTTAGCCACAAAAGCTGAGTCGATGGCAAAAAGGAACAGCCCAAAAACATAAATGTTACCGCAACTATCGAAAGAACTTCCGCAAGGTTGGTGGAAAGGAAGAACTGAATTGTCTTTTTAATGTTAGAGGAGATGCGCCTGCCCTCCCTTACGCCTGCGACAATGGTTTTAAAATTATCGTCGGCAATGACCATATCGGCAACGCTTTTGGTCACTTCGGTACCGCTTCTGCCCATTACTACGCCGATATCGGCACTCTTAACGCAGGGCGCGTCGTTAACGCCGTCGCCCGTAACGGCAACCACGTTCCCCTCTGCCTTTTTGAGTTTTACTATAATATTCTTGTGTTTAGGCGTAACCCTTGCAAACACCCTGCCCTCTTTTACGGCTTTGATAAGTTGCGGTTTAGTCAATTTATCCAACTGTTCGCCCGTATAAACACAGCTTTCATCTCGGCATATGCCTGCACGTTTTGCAATTGCAAAGGCGGTTTCCCTGCTATCCCCCGTAATCATTACGGTTGAAATACCTGCTTTTTCACAGCTTTCAACTGCTTCCTTAACCCCCTCCTTCAAATCGTCCAAAATACCGCATGCGCCTAAAAGGATAAGATTGTCTTCCGTAAGCTCTCCGCCGTCCTTATAAGCAAAGGCAAGCACTCTTAACGCCTGCTTACTCATTTCCGCACACTCGGTGTTAAACCTTAGTCTGTCGCTATCGTTTATGCTACGAAGTTTTCCGCAGTCGAAAATGTGCGTACAGCAATTTATTATAACTTCAGGCGCACCCTTTGTGTATATGCGTTCCGCACCACCCACCTTTGCCCTTACCGACATAAGCTTTCTATCCGAAGAAAAGGGGAGCTGTCCTGTAACTTTATAGTTAATTTTAACTCCGCTATCCTTTGCAAACCTCTTTAAGGCAACTTCGGTTGGGTCTCCTAAAAGGTCGTTACCGCTCTCCTTTACGGTGTTGCACACGTCCATACAGACGGCTATTTGTTCAGTTACCCCCATAGTATCCTGCGGTGAAGAGGTTTTACAGGCGCATACCGTTTTTACAACCTTCATACAGTTGCCCGTTAAAGTACCTGTTTTATCCGTACAAATGCAGGTGCAACCGCCCAACGTTTCCACACACTTCATCTTGCGGATTACTACGTTTTCACGGCTCATTCGCTGTACGCCCATTGCCATTATTACGGATACTACCGCAGGAAGCCCCTCGGGAATAGCCGCTACGGCAACCGCTACCGCCGTCATAAACCCCTTTAATAAAGGCGTTTTAACGATAAACACGTCAACTATAAACAGCGCTAACGCAACGGTTATTACGAATGCAGAGATAATCTTTCCTAATTTATTTAATCCGCGTTCTAAGGGGCTTTGTGTCTTTTTAACGTCGCTTAGCATACCGGCGATTGCGCCTATTTCCGTTGAGGCACCCGTGGCGATTACTACCCCCTCTCCGCTTCCGCCCACGACGAAAGAGGAAGAGAATAAAAGGTTGACGGCATTATGATAGTTTAAATTTCTTTTATCTACAACACAGTCGCTCTTTTCCACACTTGCCGACTCACCCGTCAGAGCCGACTCTGAACACCTTAAAAAGTTACTCTCTATTACCCTTATATCGGCAGGAACAACGTCGCCCTCCTCTAATACGGCGATATCGCCTACGACTATATCGGTTGCGTTGATAACCTTGGTCTTACCGCCACGGCGCACCTTTGCCGTTGTTTGGTTAAGCTTTTTTAAACTCTCGATTGCCCTGTCTGCACGATACTGCTGAACGGCGCCTACCACGGCGTTTAAAAGTATTATTGCAATAATAATAGCTGTATCGGCAAGGTCGGATACGTCCTTTGAAAGGAAAGAAATCACAGCCGACACACAAGCCGAGGCAATCAAAAGTATTGTCATAACGTCGCCGAACTGACTAAAAAACAGCCCTAATAATGACTTCTTCTTTTGTTCTTTTAGTTGGTTGAAGCCGTTCTTTTTTAGCCTTAACTCCGCCTCAGCATCACTCAACCCGACTTTGCTTGTATTGAAGAGTTTTAAAACTTCCTCTTTGGTCTTATCGGTATATTCAAGCATAATTCACCCCATACGAGCAAGATAATTTCTTCTGTAATATGCTATTATGCTTGTACTGCAAATATGTCTTTACATTATATTTAACGCAGATATGAGTTTTGTGCATAAAAAAATTACCGCTGATTTTTGCGGTAATTTGTGTTAGTTAAGATATATGTAGGGGGTAATTTATAATTTGCCCTATTTTAATACAGTTCCGTTCCGTCCTTTAACTCGGGGTACTTTTTGCAAAGAAGTCCGAATACGTATCTTGCCGTCTTCTCTGCGCCGTAGTTGCTTTTTTGAGAGAGAGCGGATTTTCTGTAAGGCTCTAAAAGTTTAGGATTAGACGCAAACTTTTCTATAAGGTTGCAAGCCTTTTTTACTTTAAATTGCTTTATTGCACACCCCACCGTCTTTAAATAATACTTGCCTATCTGCTTTTCAATTTCGCAGGCATAATGCGTAATGATTTGCGGAACGCCGAAGAAACAGGGTTCAGCCATTAAGCTTGCACCGCTTTTGCCTGACGTTAAATCTGCACACGCAATAAGCTCCATCATATTATCGACAAGCCCAAGGGGTTTGAAAACCGTGTTACCCTTGCTTTTAACGTCCTTTAAACGTTCGTACAGCTCCTCGTTTCTTCCGCAGACGGCTATGACGTTGATGGGCAAATCACGTTTTAAAAGCTCTTCCACCATCTTTTCGCACTTGCCGACCCCGTAACCGCCGTCGGCTAAAAGCACGGTGAACTTATCTTCGTCCAGCCCTATCTTACGCCTTAGAGCTTTTTTGTCGTCGGTTACTTCAAACGCTTCCTTTCTTATAAGGAAGGGAACAAGCTTTAAATTGTCCTCGTTGAAACGGGTTTTTTGCTTTAACGCCTGCTTATATCCCGTAGGCATTGAAATTAAAGCCAAGTCGCAGGGATATGAAAAAAGAGTATTAAGCCATGCGTCGGGGCAGTACATTACGGTGAGCGGTCTGTTCTCCATCTTCATAGCGTAATAATTGGTTGCCCAATGGGTACTGAACACAAGGTCGGGCTTAAGCTCTTCCATATGCTTAATACCCTCTTCCGAAGCCCCGTCGCCTATATAGACGATTGAACCCCAAGATGATATGTGCGTACCCCAAAAGCGCATATTAAAGGTTGCAAAATACCCGAGCGAGGGGTTTTTATTATATTTACGCACCTCTTCGGCAAGCTTTTGTTCATACGCAATAAGTTTTTCGTCTCCGCTCTCGGTAAAAAACTGAGAACGAACGACTTCAACCTTGTCGCCGTAAAGCCTTTCAAATTCGTCCGCTATGCTATTCATTGGCATAATATGCCCCAACCCTGCTTCGGTATAGGGGAATATAACGCGAGGTTTACTCATACTACCACCTTATCGTAAAAGTGTTACAACACATATATTATACTGCTATACGTGTAATAAGTCAATACGTAAAATACACACTTACGGCTCTTACAAAACGAAAGAGCCGTAATGACGTATTTAATTAAATCTACTGTGCAATAACGCCGAAAACAACCAACCTGTTACCAGATGAAGTCAACACCAGCACATCGCCTGCCGACAAGGTTATTGTTACCGCATAGGCAGTTCTGCCGTCTTTATTGGCGGTATTGCTATCGGAAGACTGCGTTCCGCCGTTTACAGTCCATTGCAAATTTCCCGACTTGGACTGCGATTGCGTATTAAATTTACTGTCGCTTATTGTATAATAAACGGTAACTGTAACGGCTTTCTTTGCAGTAACCGTCATAGAAACACCGCTTGCACTGCCGGGAAGGAAGGCGTTTGAGAACGTTAGTCCAGAGCCGTCGTTTGCAGTTGCGCTCGTGCCACCGCCTGCCGAAAGCAATGCCGTAACGGTATAAGTTGCGCTCGAACTTGAGTTTTCAAGGGTGAACGCATCGTTGCTTGCCGACGTAAACTTACCGTCTGCGCTAACTCCGCAGTTATCCGCCGTTATAGAGGTAGAGGAAACTACTTCTCCGCTGTCACCGCCTGTGCTACCGCCCGTTTCTCCGCTGTCGCCACCCGTACCGCCGGAGGAAGAACCGCCCTCGGGGTCTATTGCAGTCTGTCCGTTGCGCTTCTGTACGCCAGCCAACAAAGGTACGTTTACCTTAGTTTCCTCTGCGGTGTACATAACCGAAACGTCGGTTACTTTGTTTGTTGCGTCATAGTAGAAAGCAGAAGAATCGGTATCGAACTTCTGATTATAAATATTGTCGTTTGCTACAACCTTAGTTCTGTCGGTTACGTCGTAGATATAGCTGTTGGAGCTGTAATTCTTAACGCTGAACACGTTTTGATAGAGCTTAACCGCACCCGTCTTGCTATCGCCCGTCTTAATCTCGATGGGGGTTGAGCAGTTTTCAAAATAACAATTTTCAATAAACGCATACGCACCTGCACGAATCGACATATTGGTACCCGTCGATTTGTAGTAATAGTTGTTGTACATATGCATATTAGCCTGCCTACCCAAAGGGAGACGGCTGGTATTGTTGTTGTAGTAATTGTGGTGGAAGGTTACGCAAGCCGTCTTTGTAGTGTCGCTACCGCCAACAAGTCCCGTCTTGTGGTTGTTGTGGTGAACGTTATAGGAAGTGGTGAGGTACGAAAGCTGTTTAAAGTCGGTTGCGCCGTCGCCCTCGTGTTTATCCTGCTCTGCACACAAATCCCAATAGTTTATACCCTCTTCAAAGGTGTTGTGGTGTAACCAGATACGCTGGCTGTTAAAGCCGT
>JBJEVA010000034.1:0-6248 GCA_051884115.1 Candidatus Coproplasma sp.
ACGCAGAAAGTCTTGAAATCTGCTATATCTATTGCTATTCCGACAGGGAATACAACGTGTTTTTACAGACGTTGAACAGCCTTTCATAATACAGGTGTAAACCATGCCTTTACAGATAATAAGACACGATATAACAAAGATGAAGGTTGACGCCATCGTCAATACCACCAACGAAGAAATGGTGGGTTACAGCGGAGTTGACCTTGCAGTACATACCATTGCAGGTAAAGAGTTGGACGAAGAGTGTGCAAAGCTCGTTCCGCTCGGTTTGGGTTGTGCAAAAATAACAAAGGGATATAATCTGCCCTGCAAATACGTCATTCATACTTCGGGACCTATCTGGCATGGCGGGTTGCGTGGTGAAAGTATAATCTTACGTTCCTGCTATCTTGAGTCTTTGAAACTTGCCGTAAAGCAGGGATGTAAAACCGTAGCGTTTCCCCTGATTTCTTCGGGTGCATACGGCTACCCTAAAGACCAGGTGTTAAAATTTGCCGTTCAGACTATAACCGAGTTCCTGTTCGATAACGAGCTTTCGGTATATCTCTGCGTATATGACAGGCAGTCTTATTCGTTTTCCCAAAAGCTGTTTACCGATATTAAAGCCTTTATAGGTGATGATTACATTGATACTCACGACGACGATTATTACGATTTTTTCAATGCTGACGAAGATAGCGTAAGTCAAACAGAAGTATTTGAAGCTCCCAACTTTAAAGAAGAGGCAACGAGAGTTGAACCGACAAACAGTCAATCGCTTGCTGAGTATGTAAAGCAGATAGACAAAAGCTTTCAGGAGATGCTGTTTGAACTGATAGATAAAAGGGGTATGACGGACGTTGAGTGCTATAAAAGGGCTAACGTCGACAAAAAGACGTTTTCAAAGATTAAATGCAATAAAAATTATCACCCTTCTAAGCCGACGGTTGTGGCGTTTGCTATTTCTTTAAAACTCAATTTAGAAGAAACACAGGCACTTTTAGCAACGTTAGGGTTTACCCTGTCAATGAGTAATGTGTTTGATAAGATAATAAGATATTTTATTCAAAATAAAGTGTACGACATTTTTGAAATTAACCAGGCTCTGTTTGAGTTTGACCAAGTATTATTGGGTTGTTTTTAAAGTCGCTTGACGGGCGACCTTTCGTCTTTTGGAATTAGTTATAATATGGCTGATTTAAAAAGAGAATTATACCTCTAATTTAGCACCTGATAAGGAGAAAAATAACAATGAACGCAAGATTAATGTTATCCGAAGAAAAGCATAAAGAAGCAGTTTATGAATCTTTAGAAGCAGATAGATTAAATGCGGATAACAAGGTTAGGGGTAAACAAGCCGATGTCAGCTCTGGTGCATATGAAGCCCAGGATTCATTTATGCCTTATGGGGCTTTGGATATAGCTAATAAACAAAAGGCGGAAGTGGTAAGTCTAATAAGAAAATTATATGATAGCCCATATTGTTATCATATTGAAATTGAATCTGAAGGAGGAGATAAAGAACACTATTATTTATCTGCCTGCGAATCCTTAAATAATATCGTGCCAATTAATAATGGTGGGACAATAGTGCCGTTTAAGCAAGATAAAGATCGCCCTTTAGTGTCGGCATTGTTTGGTTGCGTACATGATAGGACTAAAAGAGAAAGAAAATATAAAGGTAACGATGGTAAATGGTATGAATTTACTGTTGAGCTGGTTTGTAGAGATGAGATATGTGATAGAAAACTAATAGAGGCGATTCAAGAATTTCCCGCCATTGTGGAAGAAATGCCTATTGATGAGTTTTTAGAGAAGAAATTGCAAGATAACCGTAATAATCCGATTTTTAGAAACATTATTGCAACGCTTCAACAGGAACAATTCAGAGTTGTAGAAACAAATGTAAATGAAAACTTTATTGTGCAAGGTTGTGCAGGTTCGGGTAAATCGCAATGTCTAGTGCATAGATTGTTTTATTTGCGAGACACATTATCTGAGGCTAGCTGGGGACGTGTTCTTTTGATTACGCCGACAAAGCTATTCAGAAACTACGCCGCCAGTCTTATGCGAGGATATGGTTTATCAAACGTTACAAATTGTTCAATAGCCGAATTGTATATAAGATTACTAAATAAATACGATAATAGATTTAAGAATAGGCAATATTCATTCGAGTTATCAGAAGAATATTTACCGGATGAGTATTTGAAAGAAGTTTACGATTCTGAAACTATAAACGGTATCGATAGAGAAATAAATAAGGCAATTAAAGAAATTGTCATTGAGGCAACAAGTTTGCTCGGCATTTCTTCCCCTGATAAAATATCGGAGGAGTTTCTTTCCAATATTACGAAGAGGTTGGATGAAGAGATTTCAAGCTTTGATAGAAGGGACTTGATTTTGGGGAAAGATTCCTTTTACATTGAAGGCAAAGCGAGATATGAGCAGCTTCAAAAAGATTTGAAGAAGTTGGAGAGAGAACAAGACCGCTTATCTCAACGAAAAGAAAGGATTTTTATCAAACTCCAAGAACTGGATGAATTATTAACGCAATTGCAGGAATGCGAGCAGGAGAAAGTTGATTGGGAAAAGCAAAGGCAAACCCGTATCGAATATGCAAGACTGGAATTGAAAAAGGTGAAAGAAGAACTTGCGAGTGCGGGCGGGAAGCTTGAACAAGGGCTTTTATTGAGATATGCTGAAGTATTGGAAGACTTTGATAGCATTACGCAAGGCGATAAGTTTTCTGCCGATGAGGAAACGTTAGCATTTTTTGGTGAATATCACCAGGAAATAGAAGATAAATTGAAGGCTGCATTTAAAGGCCTTGCGCCTGAGCGAGTCAGAAAACAAGCCAAAATTGAAATCGGAAAAATTGAAAGCTCCGCACAAGAGTTGACCTCACGCATAAATCAATTGACTGAAGAGTTGCAAAAAATTGAAACCGGCTTGAGGAATCGTTTAAAAGAGTTGGGGATAGAAACCGATAGCAATATTGAGAACGAGGATAAAATACGGACGTTGCGTACTCTTTTTTCAAGGATTGAAAGTTCCATCTTTGAAAAGGAAATCTGGAATTATCTGGCGCCGATTAAAGAAAAATACGGGATTCAAACCATTAAGCTCGAGGAGAGTGCGGAAGGCAAGAAAGAGAATAAAATCTTATATAAGTCGGATTTGTTGTTCTACATAAAGATATATTCACAATTATATCCTAACAGAGACTTATTTGATTATAGGTTTTTGTGTATTGATGAAGGACAAGATTTGCATAAGGCCGATTATGACATTTTAAAAATTATATTCCCTAATGCTGTTTTAAATGTGTTTGGAGACATTAGTCAAGTGTTGCATACGGAATGTGGTATTTCAGATTGGGTGCAAGAAACAGGAATTACAACTGTCTATGAATTAAATAAAAATTATAGAAACGCTCCGGAAATCGTTGAGTTTTGCAATCAGAAGTTTTCGTCTGAAATGGGGTATATAGGTCGAGTAAGAAATGAAAATGTTCCAAGCGCAGTAACCGAATTAAGTGAGATTAAAACGATAATAAATAAAACAGAGGGAATAGTCTTGGTTGTAAAAAATCGTCAGGAGTTTGAACGTTTGCGTACTGCTCTTGATATCAGGGATGACCTTTTGGAATATTTGGATACAAACGCAGACGGAACGACGGAGGGAAAAATTCATTGTTATTCCATTTTTGCGGCTAAAGGCTTGGAGTTTCAAAAAGTATTGGTATGTGCTAACGGGATGACTCAAAATCAGAAAGTGGTAGCTTGTACAAGAGCGATGAACAGCTTGTTCTATTGTGAGTATTAATGTTGCAAATAAAAAGTCTCTCGACGGGCGACCTTTTGTCTCTTGGAATTAGATATAATATGGCTGTAAGGTGAGAAAAGTTTACCGAACAGCCATATTTTTTAGGAGGAAAAGGGAAATGATGTTTATTGAAAAATGCAAGGCGGTAGTTATAGGTCATGCGGTTGGCGACGCCCTTGGTGTGCCTGTAGAGTTTAGTAATAGAGAGATGCTTGATAATAACCCCGTAACCGATATGCGGGACTTTGGAACTTATGCAGTTCCAAAAGGCTCTTGGTCGGACGATACGAGTATGTCGATTGCGGCGTTGGACGCCATCGGAGAATACGGGTTGAACTTCAATAGAGTTATGCAGAATTTCGGCAGGTGGTATTATAAAAGTGAGTTTACGCCTGCAGGTAAAATGTTCGACGTGGGCAATACCTGCAGTGAAGCGATAGAGAACTATTTCAAGTTAAAGCTTCCACTGAATCAATGTGGGTTAAACAGCGAATACTCCAACGGCAACGGCTCTCTTATGAGAATACACCCGTTTGTGCTCTATTTAGTAAATAGATCTTATTCAATCGAAGAAAAGCTTAAAATAATACATATTGCATCTGCCTTAACTCACGCCCACAGGCGTTCAAAAATAGGGTGCGGAATCTACGCTGTTATTTTGTGGGAACTGCTTGAAAATCCCGATAAAGAGAGTATATATGTGGGGTTATCCAAGGCGAAGGTATATTATAAAGGGGAAGAACAACTACGTTATTATGCAAGGTTGTTTAATGCAGGCTTTAAAGACGTTAGCAGAGATTTGATTAAAAGCGGCGGATATATAGTCGAGTCATTGGAGGCGGCAGTCTGGTGTCTGTTGACTACAGACAGTTATAGGGAAGCGGTGTTAAAAGCCGTCAATCTCGGCTACGATACCGATACGGTCGGCGCAATCTGCGGCGGACTTGCGGGTGCGCTCTACGGATACGAAGCTATTCCTCAGGAATGGCGGGATACGCTTTTAAAAAGGGAATATATCGAAGGTCTTTGCGATAAGGCGTTTAATAAATAAGAAAATTATCAAGACATTAATAATTAAGGAGTATTATTATGAAAAAAAGTAAACAAGAACGTCCTTTTGTTGATTTTTGGAATAAGCATAAAAAAGTCATTTCTATAGTTTCAGGTGTAGTAGGTGTAGCAGTAGTATCTGCTATTTGTATTTTAGGTATAAGGTATTCAACTTCATTTGAGAGGTGGTTTAATAAAGCTACATTGGAAGAATTGAATACAGTGAGGGCAAATATACAAACCGAATATTTAAATCCTAAGGGAGATGAGCAGTATCGTTGTTCTCTTTGGGATTTAATGAAAAGATTTGATACAAGGATAGAAGAACTCAAATGGGGAGGATGTAAACCTGTAGGACCTGCTTATTATCCAGAACATGGCTCTCATCTATATAAGCCTGAATAGTCAAGTACTACTGGCTAATCTAAAATGTATAAGCATAAATAATATAACTATAAAAGCGAGAGGTGAGCCTCTCGCTTTTGTGGTTTTAGTTGCCTTTTATTATTTCTTTTACTTCTTCAAAGGTAAACACTCTGGGTTTCATTGCCGCCATACAGGCGGTGTTTGTGCCGAAGAAGGTCTTGGCGGTGAGGTCTAAAACTATAACGGGGAATGAATAGTCTTGGGCGGTTAAATTCTGCACGTTGGCAAAGCCGAGATTTGTTAAATAGTCGAATACTTTTTGGTTGTTTTCGTGTCTTACGACAAGCTGCATGTTGTTCATAAATAATACCTCTTATAAATTATTCCATAAAGAGGCACTAAAAAAGCCCATCGTCACGATGGGCTTATAAACATATTTACCCATCGTTCTGCCGTTAGCACCTTACAAAAAGCAGGTTGCTGTGTGGTCATCGGGGCAGTCCCTAACACACTCTTTATGGTAAGATTATTATACTCAAACTATGGTAGGAGGTCAAGGATAATAATACTTTTTATAATATTATTCCGAGAATCCATAAGGATTCTCGACGATTAGCTTAAGTTGAGTTTTTGTGTTGATTCTAATCCTCTATTATGCCGTCATTGTCATTCTCATCGGTATAAATTTCTTTACCGCAATTTGTGCATTCCCAGTATTCGTTCCAATACATAATTCCGCCACAGTCAGGGCAATTTTTGTACGGTCTTTCTTTTGTTTCTTTTGTTGATTCGCCAGAACAACACGGACAATGACTGTACTCAGATTCATCGTAGACTTCACCGCAAAAAGGACACACTTGCATATATGTTACCTCACAATATTATAGATTTTTAATTATGCTTTGGTTGTGATTTTATTTTAATATACTAACTTAGATAAGTCAATAGGTGTATTTTACCTACAGTTGTTGTAAAATAGCTTCTCCCTTGATTTTATGTGGGGATTATGGTATTATAACTGTGAT
>JBJEVA010000035.1:0-26679 GCA_051884115.1 Candidatus Coproplasma sp.
CCTTATCCCTGCCTTTATATTTATTCAGTTGAGCAAGTATTTCGTATTTATACATATCTTTAACAACTAAATTATTGAGGTAATTATTGTTTAAAAGTTTCAAACTCTATCGGCACTTCGTGCCACTTTCCCTATTCTTTAGGGAAAGCAAGAATGGTTGGTCGCTTAGGACTCTGGGATTGCCACTCGTCAAGGCAAACTGCGCTTTAATGCCTTTGTTAAAACCAAAGGCAAACTTTGCTCCGTTGCCTCTCCTCTTCCCGCAAAATCTTTGCCAAGCAAATCTTTTGCGGGAGACCCTGTTATAGTCGTTCGCAATGACGACTTACCACCACATTGGGGTAAGTCCCTCTGCGGAGATACGAGCAAGAGCAGAAGCCTGCGGATTTTGCGAAAAGAGTTTTCTTTGAATGGTAAATGACTGAGGCGAAGCGGAGCACAACGATGAAATGCGAAGTATATATGAAGAGAAAGTTACTTTTTGGGTTTCATCGTGGGGAACAAAATCACATCTCGTATGGTTGCGCTGTCGGTGAGGAGCATTACGAACCTGTCAACGCCCATACCTAAACCGCCTGTGGGGGGTAAGCCGTACTCTAATGCGGTTATGAAATCTTCGTCAACCTTTGCGTTACAGCCGGGTTCTGCCAACCTCTTTTCTTCAACCTGCTTAACGAAACGCTTACGCTGGTCGATAGGGTCGTTGAGTTCGGAGAATGCGTTGCCAAATTCGTGGGCGCAAATGAAGTACTCGAACCTTTCAGTAAAAGCAGGGTCGGTGGGCTTACGCTTTGCCAAGGGGGAGTTCTCTACGGGGTAGTCGTAAATTATGGTGGGCTGAACGAGCTTATCCTCTACAAACGCTTCAAAGAGCGCAATGAGAACGTGACCCTTGGTTGCCTTTTCGCCCTCGGGTACTTCGCAGTTAAGCTCCTTTGCAACCGCTCTCGCCTCTTCGTCGGAAGCCCAACTATCATAGTCGGCAGAGCAGTATTTTTTAACAGCCTCTTTCATAGTAAGACGTTCCCAAGCCTTACCCATATCTATTTCGGTACCCTGATAGGTTATCTTGTCCGTTCCGCAGACGTTTTTAGCAACCGTTCTGTATAAATCTTCAATGAGGTCCATCATACCGAAGTAGTCGGTATATGCCTGATACATTTCAATCGAAGTAAATTCGGGATTGTGGAAGGCGTCCATACCCTCGTTACGGAAAATTCTGCCCACCTCGTAAACCCTTTCGAGACCGCCTACTATGAGCCTTTTTAAATAGAGCTCGGTTTCGATACGGAGATACATATCCATATCGAGGGCGTTGTGGTGGGTTTTAAAAGGACGAGCCGACGCACCTATTTCAAGGGGGGTCAATACGGGGGTATCCACTTCGAGATAGCCCATATTGTCGAGATATGCCCTGATTTCCTTTAAAATCTTAGAGCGGAGAATAAAGGTCTTTCTCACTTCGGGATTGACGATTAAGTCCAAATCCCTCTGGCGGTATCTTATATCGGTGTTGGTAAGACCGTGTTGCTTTTCGGGAAGGGGCAGAAGCGCCTTTGAGAGCATTTCGATATGAGTGCAGTGAACGGAGATTTCGCCCGTCTGCGTCTTGAAAACGAAGCCCTTAATTCCCACTATATCGCCGATATCGTAGTCCTTTTTGAAAGAGGCATAGTCCTCTTCGCCCACGTCGTCGCGTTTAACGTAAATTTGAATTTGACCGTCCCTGTCGGCAAGGTGGCAAAAGCTTGCCTTACCCATAATACGACGGCTCATAAGCCTTCCTGCAAGGCTTACTTCCTTGCCCTCTAACTCATCAAAATTGCCCTTAATTTCACAAGAAGAAGAGGTTACTTCGTACTTGGTCTTTTCGTAAGGGTTGTTGTTTTCGGATACGAGCTTAGAAAGTTTATCACGACGAATCTGCGCCTGTTCAGCTAATTTTTGTATTTCTTCCTCTTCGGTGAGAGGGGTTTCGTTTATATTGTTCTGCATATTTTTTCCCGTTTAAATTTATTTATTGAGCTTCCGCTAAAATTTTTACGTAGCGGAAATTACTTTATGTCCTTGATTATAAGCGTATAAGTGCTTCCGTCAGGGCAAGAAACCGTAACCTTATCGCCCTTCTTCTTTCTGATAAGCGCCGAACCTACGGGCGATTCGGAGGAAATTCTGTTGTTCATAACGTCAACGTCTGTTACGCTGGTTATGGTGTAGGTCTCCTCTTCGCCGAACTCTTCGTCTAAAACGGTTACTACGGAATCGAGATGAACGTAGGAATTATCTGTAATCACGTTCTGAATTACGGCGTTCTTAATCTGATATTCAAGCTCTGCAATCTTACCCTCGTTGGAACGCTGTTCCTCTCTCGCCGCGTCGTATTCGGCGTTTTCCGAAAGGTCGCCGTGAGAACGCGCCTCTGCAATACGCTCTATAATCTCAGGTCTTTTAACCTTAACGAGATGGTCGAGCTCTGCTACGAGGTCGTCATAATTTTTTTGTGTCATTACAAATTGCTGTTCTGCCATATTTTTTACCCCTTGATATTTTGAATATTAGTTTATTTATAAAGCAATAGGCGTAAGCTATGCTTACGCTTATTTTCTATTATATAGTCAAATTGAAAAGTTGTCAAATTATTATACCCCTTTGCGGGTTGCAATAATCTACTTCAAGTTTTTAATAAACTTGGTTATTCTGCCTATTGCCTCCGAAAGGTTCTCTTGAGAGGTTGCGTAAGAGCAACGGACGTGGTTTTCACCTGCCTCGCCGAACGCCGTACCGGGGACGACGGCAACTTTTTGTTCCTGTAAAAGACGGGTAGCGAACTCCTCTCCGGAAAGTCCCGTACTCTCGACAGAGGGGAAGACGTAGAACGCACCCTTGGGCTGGAAGCACTTTAAGCCTAAGGAGTTGAAGGCGTTAACCATAAATCTGCCTCGGCGTTCGTACTCCGAGCGCATGTCTTCAACGACAGAAAAGCCGTCTAAAAGTCCTTCGGCTAAGGCGGAGTTGGCGGCGTGTTGGGAAACGCGGGGGGCGCACATTATGCCGTATTGGTGAATTTTAAACATAGCCTCGTCAATCTCTTCGGGGGCGGACACAAAGCCCACTCTCCAACCCGTCATAGCAAATGCCTTGGAAAAACCGTTGATAACCACCGTTCGACCGCGCATATTGCCCAACGAAGCGATTGAAACGTGCTTCCCCACGTAGGTCAATTCGGCGTAAATTTCGTCTGAAATGACAAGCAAATCGTGCTTTTCAATGACGGGAATTATTGCCTCTAACTGCTCTTTTGTCATTATTGCGCCCGTGGGATTGTTGGGGTATGCGAGAATTAAAGCCTTGGTTTTGGGCGTTATTGCCTCCTCCAACATTTCGGGGGTTAAGATAAAGTCGTTGTCGGCTCTGCACTTTACGGGAACGGGTACGCCGTCGGATAACGTAACCGAGGGGGCGTAGGATACGTAGCAGGGTTCGGGAACGAGAATTTCGTCGCCGATTTCGCAGATTGCTCTAAGCGTTAAATCAATCGCCTCGCTTGCCCCAACCGTAACTAAGATATGGGCAGGGTCGCATTTTACCGAAAACCTCTCCCACATATACCTGCATATATTTTCGCGAAGTTCAGGCAGACCGCGGTTGCCCGTGTATTGCGTCAATCCCTTTTTTATCGAACGCACTGCCGCGTCGCGAATGTACCAAGGGGTGATGAAATCGGGTTCGCCCACGCCGAGCGAAATTGCCCCGTCCATAACCTGAACTATATCAAAAAATTTTCTAATACCGCTCGGCTTTAAATTCTTCGAGCGTTCGTTGATAAAACTTCTCATAATGATTTTAAAAATCGGTGTGAAATATTTCTAAATACTACCCACCTTATTCGGGTAAGTCCCTCTGGAAAGATGCGAGTAAGACAAGGAAGGCGAGGCTTTTCGACGGGGAGTTTACTTAAAGGTAAATGACCCGAGAAAAACGTAGCCTGACGCAGTATTACGACGCATATTTCCAGAGAAGCAATTACGGCTGTACAGACAGCCTATCACTCTCCTCCCTCCTCTTCATAAGGGCGCCTTCGACTTTGTACTTCTTTAAGATAAAGTGAGTTGCGGTAGAAAGCACTGTATCGTAGGTGGAAATTCTCTCGGAGACGAAACGCGAGATGCTCTTTAAGGACTTACCCTCTACAATTACGGCTAAGTCGTAAGCACCGCTCATAAGATAGAGGTTTTTAACCTCCTCGTGTTCGGCGATTTCACGGGCAATAGCGTCGAAGCCGGCACCCCTTTGAGGCGTAACCTTAACTTCGATTAAAGCCTCTACGCCGTCCTCGTCGCCTACCGCGTCCTCGTTTATAATGGCGGTATATTTGACGATTACGCCCCTCTCTTCAAGGGAGCGCACCTCGGCTTTAACCCTCTCTTCGCTGACCCCGAGCATTGCCGAAATTCTGTCTATCGGCGTACGTGAATCTGCGTTTAAAATAGCAATCAAATCCTTTTCAATCTGTTCCATTTATAACTCCTCCCCAAATAGGGTTTAGCTTAATTTTTAATTACCGCCTAATATATTGCACTTAACGGTCATTTAATAGATGCCGAGCAAATTGCTCTTAAAGCACAATATTTTCAAGAACCAACTTATCAAACTCCACGCTCTCTGCAAAATCCCTCGGCAAAAAGTTGACGAAATTGAATTTAGCATAGTTGAAAATATGCGTCTTTATAAGAATGGGAGTGGCGATATCCAACTCCTCGCAGATGTCCGAAAGGTAGTTGAAAAAATGTGAATAAACAAACTTATCGTCCTTTTCGTACGTAGTCTGCTTGATTATTTTTCCGTCTTTAATTACCTTGCCCCAAATCTTAAACATACTCGCATTGTACTAAATTTACATAAAAATGTAAACAATATCACACCGCTCTAACAAAAAAAAGGTAAAATTTATTATTTTTAACTAAATAATAATAAACGGCGCATACTGCTTATATGCGCCTGACTTCTATAATATGTACTTTGAATTTAATTTTTTTAGCACTAATCGGCGGAGTTTACGCCTTTTTCGGCTTTAACCTTCTGCCCCTTATCTTCTTCAACAATACAACGGCTGTAAGAAGTTTTTTAGCTATCTGCTTCGTTTCGGCTCTGTTCGAGATTTATCTCTTACTTGTCTTCAAACCCTTTAAGGGAATGAAGTAGCCGTTAACTTTAAGGGTATGTTAAAGTGTAACCGCCGTAATATATTAAACGGTTATTCGCAAGATATTTCAACGCTAACGCCTGTCGAGGCGTCCTGATACATCAGCCAATAACCATGCTCTCCGCAGGGGATATAGGAAGAACAGCCCCTCAAACTCGGCGGAGCGTTCTTTTCGTCATAAGACGGCACCCCGTAACAAATATATTTTGGCTTACCCTCTACTGTCAGCACCCCGAAAACGTAGTACTTATTATCTCCGTAATCTATCTTGGCAAAGCGACTGCCTTTAATCACCTTTTGCAACTCGCTCTCACAAGGATAGGTTGCAAAAATATTCTCTATCTCTTGCCTCATTCTGCTGTAAAAGTCACCGTCCGCCAAACCGTTTGCGGTATCTTCGGTTTTATTGCTCTGCAAATCTTCTTGCGCTAAAACGCCATCCTCACGTTTAGTTACGGGTTGTTCCTCTTCTTCATAATTATTTACGGACTGTTCTTCACATTCGATTAGAACGCCGTTTTCGATTAAACCGCCGTTAAGCTCTTCTCTGTCCTTCTCGATTTGGACAGGGCGAGAATCCTCCTCATCTTCTTCGCCTGAACGCCCATTCTCTTTTTGCTCTTGACCTTTGAATAAAGGCTGACCGCCTTCAAAAGTTTGACCTTCATAATAGTTTACCTCCGTTATGGCTTCGTCGTCGTAAGGTTCCCCCTTGTCCTTAAAATTGTCCTTTACGGAACTTTTATCAGGCTTTGCGCCTTTTGAGCTTTCCTTTAAATCGCCCTTTTCGCAACGGGCAATCTCCTCTTTAAGCGTAGGCAAAAAGCAACCCGCCCTTCCGCACGATGCGCTTGCCACAGGCGACGCCCCGTTATGGCAAAAACACACCATAAACGCAAACCCGTCAAAAATATCTATTTGACTCTCCGCCTCGAAATTGGTTTCTTCAAAGACGGAAAACACCTTGCCGTCGGTTATACCGAATACGTACCTACCCTCGTTAAGAGGAGCAAAGTTTATTAAAGAGGTCTCCACCTTTAAAAACCCTGCGTAAGTTTCCGCCTTGACAAGCCCTGAAATCAGTCCGCCGTCGGCAGAAAAACCGCCTTTAACCTGCTTTATCACAGCAATTTTTTTAACGTATCCCGACAAAAGACGCACCCCCTTTTTTAATATGATAATAAATTTAAGCAAAAAAATTTGTTGATTTTATAAATATTTTTCACTAATTTTGTCATATATAATTTAAAAAAGGGCATACTAAATAAAAAAGCATAGGGCTTTTTGCGTATTTTTTTACAGGCGTTTCCGCCGTATATTTCCGCCCAAAAACTACTAACGCACATTGAGCGCTATTTTTGAAGAAATATATTTAATTTTCTTGCAAATTTGTTGTGCTTTTGATATAATTTATACTGACGGAAAAGGTTGACTTTTACTTTAAAGATAGAAAAATAAAGCTTTTCCCCCACTAACTTTTGATATTATTTACAAGGAGATATATTATGACACCTACTAAGAATCAGAAAATTCTTGACTTCGTCAACGAGAGTGCCTCGCTTACTCAGCCCGACAAAATCGTTTGGATTGACGGCGGACAGGAACAGATTGACCAGTTGAGAGCTGAAGCCGTAAAGAGCGGAGAACTCATTAAGCTTAACCAATCTCTTCTCCCCGATTGCTACCTTCACCGCACTAAGGTGAACGACGTAGCGAGGGTCGAGGACAGAACCTTTATATGCACTAAAAACAAAGAGGACGCAGGTCCTATCAACTATTGGATGGACCCTAAACAGGGTTACGAACTCTGCAAGGAAATCGCTATCGGCTCTATGAAGGGCAGAACGATGTACGTTATCCCCTACTCCATGGGCGTAGTCGGCAGTAGCTTTGCAAAGTACGGTATCGAAGTTACCGACTCTATCTACGTTGTACTCAATATGTGCATCATGACGAGAGTAGGTAAGGACGTTTTAGAGGCTTTGGGCAAGGACGGCGACTTCATTAAGGGCTTGCACGCAAGCTGTAACGTCGATGCTGAGAGAAGATACATTATGCACTTCCCCGAGGACAACACCATTATCTCCGTTAACTCGGCTTACGGCGGAAACGTTCTTTTAGGCAAAAAGTGCTTTGCACTCCGTATAGCTTCTTACCTCGGCAAATACGAGGGCTGGATGGCTGAGCATATGCTTATTTTGGGCGTAACCTTCCCCAACGGCGAAAAGAAATACGTTGCCGCCGCATTCCCCTCGGCTTGCGGTAAGACCAACCTCGCAATGCTCATTCCCCCCAAGCACTACCTTGAAAAGGGTTATAAGATTGAAACCGTCGGCGACGATATCGCTTGGATAAGAGTGGGCGAAGACGGACGTCTTTGGGCTGTAAACCCCGAAAACGGTTTCTTCGGCGTTGCTCCCGGAACTAATGAAAAGTCCAACTACAACGCACTCGCCGCAACAAAGCGCGGTACCATTTTCACCAACGTTGCACTTAACACAGACGATATGACTGTTTGGTGGGAAGGTCTTTCCAAAGATTTACCCGAACACTGCATCGATTGGACGGGTAAGCCTTGGAACCCTGCTAAGTTCGACAAGAAGGATAAATCTACTTGTTCGGCTCACCCCAATTCCCGTTTCACCGCTCCTGCGCAGAACTGCCCTTGCATCTCCCCCGACTTCAACTCCAAGGAAGGCGTTCCCCTTTCGGCAATCATCTTCGGCGGAAGAAGAGCAACTACCACTCCCCTTGTATATCAGTCGAGAGATTGGAACCACGGCGTATTCATCGGCTCTGCAATGTCGTCCGAAACGACGGCGGCGGCAACCGGTGCGGTAGGCGTACTCCGTCACGACCCCATGGCTATGAAGCCTTTCACCGGCTATCATATGGGCGACTACTTCCAGCATTGGATTGATATGGGTAAGATGGTTAAGAACCCTCCTAAAATTTTCAACGTTAACTGGTTCCGTACCGATGCAGACGGCAACTTTATGTGGCCCGGCTTCGGCGACAATATGAGAGTTTTGGAATGGATTTTAAAGCGTTGCGACGGTACCGTTGACGCAGAAGAAACTGCTATCGGTTACGTTCCTAAGGCTGAAGATATCGATTTGACCGACCTTGACTACGAAGTTAAGCCCGGCGAGAAGTTCGGTATCAAGGAATTAAAGGAAATTCTTGCAGTAGATAAGGAAAAGTGGAGCAAGGAAGCTGAGGAAATCGAAGGCTACTACAACGGCACAATTAAGTCCCGTATCCCCTCCGAGCTTTGGGAATGCCTTGACACTTTAAAGAAGAACTGCGCTGAATAATATCAAGATATATTATTTAAAGTAAAGCGAATAACTAATTTTTAATTTAAGGCTAACGTTATAATTATTACAAAAACCGCTAAGATTACTTAGCGGTTTTTATATTAACCACGTCGTCATTGCCTTGTTTGATTAGTGATTAGTTGGTCAAATGTTTTGGTAATTAAGATACTTCGCTGTGGTCGCACCACCGTCATTGCGCCCCGTTGCCTGCAACGGCACGGAGCGAAGCGGAAGTAGATGCCCCGTAAAGGGTGGCGTGGCAATCTCATTGAGTATGGGCGAACTTACTTGCTTTCCCTAAAGAATAGGGAAAGTGTCACGAAGTGACGATAGAGTTTGAATATAAAATAATAATCACCACATTTATTATTTATTATTTAATTTCTTTTGTTACCCCTCATCAGTCACATAAATGTGACAGCTTCACCCCCCAAAGGGGGAAGCCGAGAGGGTTGGTTGCTTAGGACTCTTAGATTGCCACGCCGTCCGTAACTTACGTTCCGTCCGTCTCGCAATGACGGCTAAAAATAAGGCTATGTTCGCAATGACGACCTACCACACCCAGCCAAGTCCCTCTTCATAGATACAAGTAGTTCAAGGCGCAGGAGTACCACCGCAGGGAGTTTGCTAAAACGCAAATGACTGAGGCGTAACGGAATACAACGCAGAAATACGAAGTATATATGAAGAGAAGTATAAAACCCCACCGAGCAAACAGCTCGGTGGGGTTTATAACCTACCAAATTATTCGTTAGGTAATTCAAGCTCGTCGAACACAGGGTCGTTTAAAAATTCGGACATTGACATATCCAACGCACGGCAAATTCTGTATAATGTTGTCATGCTTATACCTGAAACGCTCTTGCTTCTGAAAATATTGCTTATGCTCTGCGACTTTACGCCGGGCATCTTACCTAACTCTTTCTTTTTCAATCCACGTTCCTTTAAGATAGCACCTAAACGCTGTGCAACTGCTTCAGTAATTGTCATTTTATATCTCCCGTTTTTAAATTTTCAGTACCATCATTATATATAATTTTTATGTGTTTTTCAAGCAAAAATGGGTAAATTTAGGTGAAATTTAGCCGTTTTTGTTATTTAATAATTTATAAGGCATAACGCCCTTTACACCCCTTTTTATAAGGGCGTCGAAAGTGAAGAAAAGGGGTATGCCCAAGGCGTAAACCCAAATAGCTTCGTTCAAAAGCATAATGCCGAACTCTACCCAATAGGATATTTCACTGCCGTATAAGAGCCAGACGGCGGGAACTATAAATGCGTTAAACACAACGGGGAAAATACCGCCCACAATAACCTTTAATACTCTGTTTTTGATAAGCCTGCCCACAGCGTAAGTACAACCGCCGGCAAGCAGAGTAGCTAAGCTTCCGAGCAAAATATCGTATATCGCATACTGTGAAAAGATATTTGTAAGTAAGCACCCAACGTACAGCCCTATGATTGCTTCGGGATAGAACAGGGGCAGAATGGTTAAAGCTTCGGAAGGTCTAATCTGAATAGGTCCGAAAGCTAAGTTGCCGAAAGGCAGGGTTAGTGCGACGTACAGACCGGCGATTATTGCCGACCTGCAAATCATTAGTGTTGCAATTCTACTTTTTGTCATTTTTCTTTTGCGTAATACGGCACAAATGAAAAAGGACGGCTTACTTAACCGTCCTTAGCATTATTATCACGCATCTCCTCGGTTTTTTTATGCGGTAGTGTTGAGCCGAAAACCTACCGTTATTCTATCGCCATATAAATTATAAGGCAATATTTTTATTCAATTTTTAGTTTTGCGCCAATCTTTAAAAAGCTTTAAATATAGAAGTATCAAACTCTTCCGTCACTTCGTGACACATTCCCTATTCTTTAGGGAAGGCAAGGGGCTGGTCTGCTTATCCAAACCTACTCCTATTATTTATGGAAAGCAAGATATAACGCAAAAATTTAAATAATTAAGCGAGTAGAATATTTTCTCTTACTCTTCGTTGCCCGATTTTCCGCTGTTGCCAAGGAAGGTTCCGAAACGGATTTCCTTTTTAGCAGTCTTAACGCCTTCCGAGCGGTTGTCTCTTCCGCCCCTTCCTCTGTTGTCACGGCGGTGATTATCGCGTGAGCGGTTGTCCTTGTTAAAACGCCTATCTCCCCTGTCTCTTTTTTCGTAAGTTCTTTCGTTGTTGGGGATAATTACAACGTATCTGTAAGGCTCTTTGCCGTCGGATACCGTCTTAACTTCCTCGTTGTTAGAGAGAGCCGAGTGAATTATTCTCCTCTCGTAGGGGTTCATAGGCTCTAAGGAAACTCTTCTTCTCTTTTCCACAGCCTTTTTAGCCAACTTTTCGGCAAGAGCTATTAAGGTGTTTTCCCTGCTCTCCCTGTAATTTTCGCAGTCAACGATTACCTTTTTATAATCGTCTCTGCCAATGTTGGCAACGGCGCCTGCAAGGGTCTGAATGGCGTCTAACGTCTCGCCGTGGTGGCCTATAAGGCGGTTGCTCTCCATAGAGGTTAAAATAATCTCCGTCTTTTCACCGTCGGCATTAACTTTTGCTACTGCCTCTATGCCGAGAATGTCCAAAAGACCTTCGATAAATTCTACGCATCTTTCCTCGTCGGTAAGCTTTTTGCTTATTTCAACCTTAGCCTTTACGCTTCCTATAAGCTTTTTCTTGCCCTCTTCCAAAACGACGATTTCTGCCTGTTCTTTTTCAATTCCGAGTTCGCTTAACCCGATTAAAATCGCCTCTTCTACGGTCTTACCCGTAAATATTTTTTTGTCGTTCATCTTTACTCCTGATTATCTTCTTACTCCGCTCTTCTTATTCTTCTTAGCCTTTTTAGAGAGAACCTCGTCCAACTCTCCCCTCTCTTCCTTCTTCTTAAACCATACGTCAACGCACTTATTTATAATAAGCATAGTTACAAGGCTATAAACGGTATTGGTTATCATATATATCGAGAACGCGGCACTGTAGAAGAACGAGAAGATACCGTACATAATAGGCATCATTATCATTAACATCTTATTAGTCTTTGCGCCCGAACCGTCAACCGTACCTAAATCGTTAACCGATTTGTTTGCACGCATAGAAATCCACTGTTGAAGGAGCATTAAGCCTATCGATAATACTATTAAAATGAAATAACCGTTATAGGCGTTCTTCTGCGCTCCGAGAGCGGAGGTTACTTTATTATAAACGTCTTCGTCTGCAGAGCTTATGTTTGCCTTTGTTATAGTGCTTTTGAACTTACTGAACGTAGGCAATTCCTTATTTAACGTAGAGTCGGGGTACCAAAGGTTTTTAACCCATAAGAAACCGCTGTCGTTTCCGTCTTCGTAGAAAGCCTTAACAGCCTTAGCCGCAGGCTCTTCCATATAGAAGTTGACGAGAGTGTTTCTTATAGATTTAGCGATAAGCGTAAGATTGCCTCCTCCGTCCGTATCGTTAACGTGGGTAAAATCTATATACCCGTCGTAGTCCGTATGAACCGCCTTATACCTCTCTGCAATGTAAGTAAAGGTTGCATTTTCGTCCTTTGTCTGCCAAGAAGCCGAAAGCCCGCTCATTTCGCTGTTATAGTAAGTTGTAAATTTTGCGTAGTCGGCGGTATAGTCGTAAATAGTCTTTGTTTCGTCAACGGGTTTTCCGTCTTCACCGACTTTAATATATTCTAAATCGCTATCCACTGCATACAAAAATCCGTTTTCGTTAGATGCGTTTGCAGGGTCTTTAATAACGTAGGTCTGAACTACATCGTTATATACGCCTACCATTTTGTTGTACGTGTTGAGGTTGGCATATTGAGAGTACGTGGAGAATGCGTTGAATACTATGATGAATATTACCAACGAAACAATCATAGGAAGGCAGGCGCCGAAAGCAGAGTAACCGCTCTTTTTCTGCAATTCCATAACCTTTTGGCTATACATATTTTTATCGTTGGCATACTGCTTTTGCAGTTTTTCCATCTGAGGCCTCATTCTCTCCATAATGAGCGCCTGCTTCTTACTCTTTATTCTTGAATATATATCCAAGGGGAGGACGATGGTTTTTAAAATAAGCGTAAAGACAATTATGCCTAAGCCCGTTATGCCTATGCCCTCTATGAGTATTCTTATAAGTTGTCCTATCCAATTCAACGAAATATCGGGTATGGCAGAAACGCCATAGTTCAACGTTCCGTTTACGGCAGTTAATAGTTGGTTCATTTACGTAATTTATGGGCTATAATACCCATTTAACCTTAAAATAATTTTCGGGAGCAGGGTCGTACCCCCCTGCGGAAAAGGGATTGCAACGAAGTATCCGCCACGCCCCTAAGAGTACGCCTATTATAAAGCCGTGGTTGTTTATACTGCGGAGGGTATATTCCGAACAGGTAGGCTCGTAAAGACAGGTATGTCTTGAAAGGTGTTTTTGATAGAATACGATTAAATGCATTCCCAAAACTTTAAGCCATAACCAAGGTCTTAAAAGCCACTTTAACCACATTACTTTTCCATCCTTCTAAAACAGGATAAAATGCTTTCTTCTATATCTTTATAATTGTACTCGTCTAACACCTTCGGCATAATTACCATAGAATAACAGCCCTTCATCTTTTCAAAGTTATTAGAATAAGACGCCCTGATAAGCCTCTTTATGCGGTTCCTCTTTACGGCTTTACCGTGCTTTTTGGAAAGAGAAATTCCCATAAAAGGTCTTTTTGAAGGTGTGTAAATTACGGTGAGACAAGGGGAAAATACTCTCTTCCCCTTTTTGAACAGCTTTAAAAAATCACCGTTTTTTTTAAGCCTTAAATATTTCATACCTTTTTAAGTTAAGCGGATAAGTGCTTTCTGCCCTTATTTCTACGTCTCTTCAAAACCTTTCTTCCTGCGGTGGAAGCCATTCTCTTTCTGAATCCGTGAACCTTGCTTCTCGTTCTCTTTTTGGGTTGATACGTTCTTTTCATTTTTCTTTACTCCGTTTTTTATATTTTTTTCTTGTTTTTTCTAAATAAGTATTTCCGACAGTTTTAACACACACTGTCGGTTATATCATTTTACCTTTTTTCTAAAGGTTTAGTCAAGCGTTATTAGTGGTCCTTACAGGTAAAATTAAATAAAGAGTACTTTTATTTTGTATATTCTGACAAATAAAAGGCTGTACCTGATTGTTAAAGGATAAAATAATATCCTCTTCTTCGAGTGCGTTAACGGCGTCTGTTATGAATTTAGAGTTCATTGCAATCTTCAAATCCTTACCCTCCGTCTCTGCCTTGACGGGTTCTTTAACGTTACCTATTTCCGAGTTAGAAG
Source organism: Candidatus Coproplasma sp. (assembly GCA_051884115.1). Taxonomy (GTDB): domain Bacteria; phylum Bacillota; class Clostridia; order Christensenellales; family Borkfalkiaceae; genus Coproplasma. The sequence goes on from JBJEVA010000035.1 coordinate 13,829, forward strand.
AAATTTCTACTCTGTTCTGACCGATATCCATAATTATAAGGCTGTTTTTATCGTTCCTTACGAGAATTGCCGCACGCTCGATTGAGGCTTTTAACATCTCCCTGTTAACTTTAACGGTCGTTAAGAAAGACTTAGGAATGATGTTTTCCTTTTTAATGAAGTCTCCGTTGTAGAGGCAGGAGGTTAAAACAGTATCTTCAACGCAAACTAAAAGTACTCCCTTTTTAATTTTAAGCTCTGTCTCGCCTTCTTCCGAGGGGAGCATTTTAAGTATTTCGTTAAGCGTTCTTGCAGGGCATACGATTTCCATATCCTTTAAAGAGGAAATAACCTTTCCTTCACAGGTTGCAAGGCGGAATCCGTCGAGTGCCGTTACAAAAATATCTTCCCCCTTTACGACAATCTGACAGCCCTTTAAAATAGGACGGGAATCGTCGGTTGCACAACAGAAGGAGGTTGAAGAGATAATTCTTTTCAGTTCTTCCGTCTTTATTACCACGGTATTTTCATCTACGTTGGTGTCGATATCGGGGAAGTCCTCGGCGGAGAGTACCTGCATAGAGGTATGGCTGTCGGCATAGTCTATTTCCATTCTGCCCTTTTCGGCAATTAAAGTAAGCTGTAAGTTCTCAAGCTTTTTAATGAAGTCGGAAAAATATCTTCCTGGAACGCAGATATCCCCCTCTTCATCGACTTCGGCTTTAATCTTCTTTTGTATAGTCATTTCACCGTCGGTAGCGGTTAAAGTTAAATTATCGTTTCTTGCAGAGAGCTTAATGCACTCCATTACGGGTACTGTCGTTCTTACGGCGCATGCCTTAACTACCTTTAAAACGGCTTCTGATAAATCCAATCCTTCGCAAACAATCTTCATTTTATTTTCCTCGCTTAAATTCTTTATGTAAATAAAGTCGGTAAATCCTCGTTTACCCCTTTAACGTATAATTAAATTATATTATTTATATTTTTTTATTAAAAGGTTTTTAATAATAATAGTAATAAGCTCTGTTCAAATGTTGACAGATTTTTTAAACCTTATTTATAATAACAAAATTTGCAGAGAAAAGCAACAAAATAAGCCTTATTTGCTCTTATTTGTATTGTTCAAAAATCAAAAAATATAGGTTGATAAGTAAGTTGATAAATTGTTTAAAAGTCAATAAGTTTTTATAAAAATTTTTGTGAGCTGAAGTAGCCTTTAAGAAAATTTAAAATATTTAAAGTTGATAATATAAGCAGTAAACAATTTTGTTGATATGTCGATAAAGTTATCTACAATAAGACATTTTTAAAAATAGCTTGATAATGTCTTTTTTACGTGTTATAATTAGAATATGGATATCCAAAAATACAGCTCTTTAATCAAAGAAAAATATGCGGAAAAATTTAATTTGTTTAAAGATTTGCTGATAGATAACAATAAAAAGTTTAATTTGACCGCTATTTGCGACGAAGAGGGCATATTTTTAAAACATTTTCTCGATTCCGTCGTAGGCGAGGGGTTTATTAAGCAAGGAGCAAGCGTTATTGAAATAGGCTCCGGCGGAGGCTTCCCCTCTATTCCTTTGAAGATTGTTAGGGAAGATTTAAACTTTTTGCTTGTCGAAAGCACGTTGAAAAAGTGCAATTATCTTGAAGGCGTTGTCGATAACTTGCATTTAAAAGGCGTAAAGGTTGTCAATGCCCGTGCAGAGGACGTTGGAAAGGACTTATCTTACCGCGAAAAATTCGACGTCTGCGAGGCAAGGGCGGTGGCAAGACTTAACACTCTCTGCGAATACTGCCTGCCGTTAGTAAAAAAAGGCGGTAAGTTTATTGCATATAAAGGCGATAGCGACGACGAACTTAAAGAGGCAAAAAACGCAATTAAAATTTTGGGCGGAGAGCTTGAAGGGGTAGAAAAATACGAGTTGCCGAACGGTGAAAAACGTTCTTTAATTATCGTTAAAAAGGTTGCGCCCACTCCTTTAAAGTATCCGAGAGGTCAGGGGAAGGAGAGAAAATCTCCTTTAATTTAATTATGGCATTTGAAAACGTATGCGCCTTTTCAGGCAACAGAGATTTAAGCGCTGATTTTAGTCAAGAGAAACTTGAAAAGGCTGTTAAAAATACAATAGAGGACGGAGTAGATACCTTCTTGTGCGGTATGGCAAGGGGGTTCGATTTGATTGCCGGTCAAACTGTCTTACGCCTTAAAACTGAGTACCCCCATATTAAGCTTATTGCATGTATTCCCTGTCTCTATCAGGATAAATATTTCAATGAACAGGACAAAAAACTCTATCTCGAAACGTTAAGCTTATGCGATGATAAAGTGTATGTAAGTAAAAGTTATTTTAAAGGCTGTATGCTTGTAAGAAACAGGTATATGGTAGATAACAGCAGTAGGCTGATTGCCTTTGAAAGACAATCGGACGGAGGAACCGTCTATACAGTTAAATACGCCCTATCCAAAAATAAAAAAGTTTATATACTTTAAAGATTATCTACTGTAAAAAATATACAAACCGTTTATAGATAAAGAAGAATTAAAGAAAAGAGAAAGTAAATGCTTTACCGTTGGGTAAGGCTTTTTTTAATTTACTCTCTATAAATACTTCTCTTCATATATACATCGCAATACTGTGTCAGGCTACGTTTTTCGCAGGTCATTTACGGTTAAAGTAAACTCCCTGACGAAAAGCCTCGCCTTCCTTGTCTTGCTCGCATCTATGAAGAGGGACTCGCTTGGGGTGGTAGGTCGTCATTGCGAACGGAGCCGTAGGCGGAGTGTGGCAATCCCATATCCTAAGCGACCAACCCACTTGGTTTCCCCCCTTGGGGGTGAAGCTGTCACATTTATGTGACTGAAGAGGGGCAACAAAAGAAATTAAATAATAAAGAATAAATGTGGTTACTATTTTAATAATCAAACTCTTCCGTCACTTCGTGCCACCTTCCCTATTCTTTAGGGAAGGCAAGAATAGTCCGCCCATACCCGACGAGATTGCCACACACCTCGCATAAAAGCTTGGTGTTATATTCGTGCCGTTGCAAGCAACGGGGCGCAATGACGCTCTTATTTATTAGCTCGTCTTAGTCGTCATTGCGAACGGAGCCGTAGGCGGAGTGTGGCAATCCCAGAGTACGAAGTCCGCCTTTACGCTTGATTTGTAAATAGTAAGTTTAACGTTTAAGCAATTAAGATAAATAGTCAAGGCATTGCCTTGTGGTCGCACCACCGCCGTGGGGCGTCCCCACTGTTTGATTAGTGACAAGTTGGTCAAACGATTAGGCAATAAAGATACAAAGTCAAGGCATTGCCTTGTTTGATTAGTGACAAGTAAGTCAAACGCATAAGCAATAAAGATACTTCGCCGTGGTCGCACCACCGCCGTGGGGCGTCCCCACCCACCACAGTATAAATATTATCATTGCGGTCAATAAAGAAATTGCAGTGAGGTAAAGACGTATGTGTAAAAAATTGTGCATAACTTTTTTAGTAATAATCATAATAATTGCAACGGTATTTTTCGTTGCGCCCTATAAAAAAAGCGTACAAAATGCAGAGTGCGAATATCTTCGCATTCACGTAAGAGCTAACTCCAACTCAGAGGACGACCAAAAGGTTAAGTACGAGGTAAAGGAAGAAGCGGTTAAATTTTTAACCACCTATATCACCGAGTGCGTGACTAAGGAATCGGCTATTGAAGTTATGACTTCGCTTTGCGACGAGATTGCTTGCGTATGCGATAACGCTTTAAAGGCAAGGGGCTTTAATTACGGAGCGAGGGCGCAGATTCGAGAGGAGAAATTCCCCACGAGGGTCTATGGCGAACTAACGCTTGAAGAAGGCTTCTATGACGCGTTAATCATAGAACTCGGTTCGGGCAAGGGGGATAATTGGTGGTGCGTAATCTATCCGCCCCTCTGCTTTACTTCCGCTAATTGCGACGTTGAGTACCGCTCTATAATTTTCGACATAATAAATAAATTTAAAAAATAAGAGCTTCGCTGAAAGTGCAATTATTGCCTTCTGAGGCGGGGCAAGGAGGTAAAATGAAAAAAGCACTTATTACGGGTATTGCCGTCGCGATGCTCGCCACAGCGACAGGCGGAGCCGTAATCGGAACGTCTGAAAAAGGTCAGCGTGCGGAAAGTACCGCCTTGACCGTAACGCAGACAGTTGCCGAAACAGCAGTTTTAAAACAGGGTTCTAAGGGCGGAGAAGTAAAGGAAGTTCAACGCCGATTAAAGGAATGGGGCTATCTTGACGGGGCGGTTGACGGAATATACGGACCTGCCACCGTAGAGGCGGTTAAAAAATTTCAAAGAAAGAACGGGCTTACAGCAGACGGCATAGTCGGCAAAGCCACCTACTCCGCTTTGGGTATGAACGCAAGCGTTAACGTTTTGCAGAGTAATTCCCCCTCTTCCTCTTACACGAGTTCGGATTTATACCTTTTAGCAAAATGTATCTATGCCGAAGCGAGGGGCGAAAGCTATACCGGTCAGGTTGCGGTGGGCGCGGTAATTTTAAACAGGGTGCGCTCCTCTTCCTTCCCCAACACGATTTCGGGCGTTATCTACCAAAAGGGCGCGTTCACGGCGGTTTCCGACGGACAGATAAATTTAGAGCCGGACAAGACGGCTATGAACGCGGCGAGCGACGCCATGAACGGTTGGGACCCGACCTACGGCTGTCTGTACTACTACAACCCCGCCGTAGCAACCAGCAGTTGGATTTTCGGCAGGCAGACTGTTACCACGATTGGTAAGCACGTCTTTGCCATATAGGAGGTGAAAAATGGCTGATAAAAAGAATATATCCAGCGGAGCCGAAAAGGCGGAAAAGCTTGCAAACAAGTCCTCTTCAAAAAAGACTGAAACTAAAGAGCTTGAAAGTCTTGCAGATAACGGCGCAAAAAAGACAAAGGCTTCCACCGCCAAATCTTCTCCCAAGAAGACTGCTAAAAAAAGTATCGGAGATAATAAAGGCAAGGGCAATAAGCGTTCTTCTTCAAACAGAAAAAAGGGAGCAAAAGTTAACTCGGACAGAATAGAAAAACGTGCCGAAAGAAAAAAGCAAAGGCTTGAAAAGAGGTTAGCGCACAAAAAGCTTACCGCTGAAAGGAAACAGAAAAGGTTAGAAAAAAAGCTCGAACACAGGCAAAAGAGAGCCGAGCGCATAGCTGAGTTAAAGGAAAAGCGCATAGAGCGTAAGGAAGAAAGAGCTAAGCGCAGAGACTTATTAAGAAGCGAAGATAAAGAGCAAAGAAGGCAGAGAATAGCAAGCGAAAGACAGGCAAGAAGAGAAGCAATACAAAAAAGACGCGAACAGAGGCTTGCCGATAAAAATGCAAAAAGAGAGCATAAGAGAAAGTTAAGAGCGCAGAAGAGTGCAAACCGTAAGGACAAGAACCGCACTCCAGGCTTCGGCGGTTGGCTTGCCGCGGTAATTTCCTTAGGTGTAACCACCCTTGCTCTCGCCACCGTTTTGACCTTCGGTTGGATTTCTATGGACGGTATGCAGGCGAATATGGCAGGGGGCTACACCCAATCGCTGTACGAGCTTAACTCGGTAGTTGACGATTTGGACGTAGAGCTTGCCAAGGCAAGGGCTTCCTCTTCAAACGACAGGATAGGCGTTTTATGCGATATTGCAATCGATAGCGAAAATGCTGAAACCATTTTAGAGAGATTTCCCCTTGAAATGCAGACAACTCAGCGCCTTGCCTCCTTTATAAACGAGATGGGAAATAGCGCAAAGGGTATGCTTTTTACCATAGCAAACGGCGGAGAGCTTAACGAAATGCAGATTAAACAGCTTGAGTATATGTACGAAACCAATGCTAAGGTAAAATCTGAGTTAAACTCCTTGATTGAAAAAACCTGCGAAAAGGAGATGCTTATGGCTATGCGCGGTAAGGACTGCGCTATGAGCGACGTATTCGCAAACATTCAAAACAACGTTTTCGGCACACCCGAAAGGGCGAGAAAACTCCCTTCCTCCACCTACCTTGAAGGAATGGAAGAGATAACGGCGCAGAAGGCTGAAGAGCTTGCAAAGTCCTACTTCTCCTCCTACAAGGTGTCCTCTGCTAAATGCACGGGCGAAGCGTTAGGCGCGATTGCTCTCTACAACGTTAACCTCTCCACGCCCGACGGTGAAATGCTTGTGCAGATAAGTAAGAAGGGCGGAAAGGTTGTAAGCTTCGATAGCTTTAAAGATTGCAGACAGCACAACTTCTCTGTCGATAGGTGCGTTGACATTGCCGAAGAGTTTTTAAATAAAATCGGCTATACTAATCTTAAAGCAGTCTGGGCGAGTGAAAACGGAACTACCTGCAATTTACACTTTGCTACAATTCAGGACGGCGTGGTAATTTACTCCGACCTCGTCAAAATTAAGGTGTGCGAAGAGAGAGGAATAGTTACGGGTGCCGAAGCGTTCGGTTACGTTATGCGTCATAAGGACAGAACGATTGAAGAGGCAACCCTTTCCGAAGAGCAGGCGAGAAGTGCGATTAACGGTAATATCGAGGTAAGCTCTACCCGTCTTGCACTCATACCCCAACGCCACGAAGAGAGGCTTTGCTATGAATTTTTCGGTGAGATGGGCGGAGTTGAGTACTACGTTTACGTCGATGCAAATACTGGCGAAGAGCTTGAAGTAAGGACGGTTATAGGCACTGCTCAGGGCAAGCTTATTAGATAACGCATAGCTTGAAAGTTATTAAAATTTATAACGTTTAAAAATAAGGGGACGAAAAATTTCGTCCCCTTTAATAATACAAATATATCCATAAAAATATGTGACTATCCCCTCCTTATCATTAAATATCATAGGGGAGAAACTTAATAAAAGTAATGCACTTATGCACAAAAAGTTATCGACATTATGAACATTTCGGTTGATAACTTCTTGTCTTATTATGTAAAATTATGTGCGCAAACATAAAAAAACAGCCCGACACGGGGCTGTTTTGTTGATAACTTATTTAAATGTTTTAAAAGATATGTAAATTAAATGAGCATAGACTAAACTTTTATTGTCGCCTTTAATCGCTTTTCAGCAAGGCTTTGTTACTGCTTATCGATAATATCCAAGATTTCGGAAATTCTCTCCAAATCCTCGCGTGAATAGTAATCGATATAAATTCTACCCTTCTGGTCGTTGCCGATAAGGCTTACCTTTGTGCGGAAAGTAAATCTCATTCTGTCAACCATATTTTTAAGTTCGACAGAGGCGAGAGCGCGTTTCTTCTTCTTTTTCTCCTCCAAGGCTTCGGGGGAAAGGTTGTACGCCCTCACTTTCTTTTCGAGTGAGCGAACCGACATACCGCTTTTAACGGCGTCGGTTGCAAATGAAAGCTGGTCGTCTGCCGAAAGGGGAACTAAGGTTCTTGCATGACCTGCCGAGAGCTTACCCTCCGCTACCATCTGCATAACCTCGGGGGTGAGAGAAAGTAGCCTTATAGTGTTTGCAATTGCAGGGCGTGATTTGCCTATGCGTTCGGCAAGTTCGTCTTGCGTAAGTTTATAATCAACCATAAGCTGTTTCATCGCGGCAGCCGCTTCGATGGGGTTTAAATCCTCCCTCTGCAAATTCTCTATTAGCGAAATTTCTTTAATCTCACGTTCGGAGTAATTGCGGATAACGACGGGTATAGTTTTATGTCCTGCAAGCTTAGATGCGCGGTAACGCCTCTCACCTGCAATAATCATATACTTGCCCTTTTTGTCTGCGTTTACGACAATGGGCATTATGACGCCGTGTTTTTTGATTGAATCGGCAAGCTCTTTTAAGGCTTGTTCGTCAAAATTCTTTCTGGGCTGGTCGGGGTTGGGGTAGATATCGGTAAGTAACATCTCCTCAGCGTTCTTCCTCTCCTCTTCGGTATAGGTAAAAACTTCCTTGCCTTCATAGACCCTATCGAATGCGTTGTCTGTATCTTTAAGCAAAGATTCAAACGAACGTCCTAATCCTCTCTCCTCTTTCTTTGCCATCTTATTTCTCCTGTCTATCTCTGTTTTGATAAAAATTCTTCGGTTAATGCCTTGTATGCCCTTGCACCTACGCATTTAGGGTCGTATAACAAAATGGGTTTACCGTGGCTGGGGGCTTCGGACAATCTTACGTTACGGGGAATAATTATTTCGTAGAGTTTGTTTTTGAAAAACTTTTTAATCTCTGACGCTATCTGACGGGAAACGACAGCTCTTCCGTCGTACATAGTAATTACTACGCCCTCTATGGATAAGTTGGGGTTTAAGTGCTGTTTAACTAACGAGATTGTGTTCATTAGTTGGCTTACTCCCTCCATTGCGTAATATTCGCTTTGCAGGGGAATTATAACCGAGTTAGAAGCTACCCAGGCGTTAATTGTCAAAAGACCTAAGGAAGGGGGACAGTCTATAAATATGTAGTCGTATCTGTCCTCAACTTCTTTTAAGGCGTTCTTTAAAATCTGCTCTCGGTTGCGTTTATAGACGAGGTCAACCTCCGCTCCCGTCAAATCAACGTTTGCAGGAAGGATATCTAAAAGAGGTACGACTGTAGGCAAAATATTTTGCGAAACCTTTTCTTCGTCTATTAAAACGTTGTAGGCAGATTTTTTTAACGCACTCTTTGAAAATCCTAAACCCGTAGTGGCATTTCCTTGACTGTCAAGGTCAATAAGAAGTACCTTCTTCCCGAAATCAGCACAGTAAGAAGCCATGTTTATGGCTGTCGTCGTCTTTCCGACACCGCCTTTTTTGTTAGTAAATGAAATAACTTTAGACATATATTTTCTCTTTTTGTTTCCCGTGAAACACAACCTAACCTCAATAGGAAAGGTTGCGCCTCACGTTTTGTTAAAGTTTAATCGTTCTCGTATCTCTTAAAGGGGTTTTCGCTTGTCAGCTTATCGTGTTTATCCATATACTCTAATACCTCTTTATAGTCCTTGCCTTCCATAAGCATATCGACTTCTTCTGCGTATATTGTCTCCCTTTCGATAAGCACTCTTGCCATATTTTCGAGAATGGATTTGTTTTCGGTTAAAAGTTTAAGCGCCCTCTCGTGCTGTTCGTTTACGATTGAACGTACTTCTTCGTCAATTTGTCTTGCCGTCTCTTCGCTGTACGTGTTGTGGGTCGCCATATCCCTGCCTATAAACATAGGCTGGGAATCGTCGCTGTAATTTACAAGTCCAAGCTTTTCGCTCATACCGAGTTCTGTTACCATCATTCTTGCGAATTTTGTAACCTGCTTAATGTCTCCCGATGCACCTGAAGAGATATCTTTAATAACAATCTCTTCTGCAACTCTTCCGCCAAGACCCATACAGATATCGTCGAGCATAAAGTTTTTAGAATAATATGCCCTGTCGTTTTCAGGACGGGTCATAGTAAATCCGCCTGCGTTACCGCGAGGGATTATGGTTACTTCGTGAACGGGGTCGCAGTTTTCGCAGAGCTTTGCTAAAATGCAGTGTCCTGATTCGTGGTAAGCGGTAAGCCTCTTTTCGGGTTCGGTCACTACCTTGCTCTTCTTTGCAGGTCCCATCGTTACCTTATCGATACTTTCAAAAAGGTCTGCGTTGGTTATAAATTGCCTGTTCTGTCTTGCCGCTAAAATTGCCGCTTCGTTCAAAACGTTTGCAAGGTCAGCACCGGAGAAACCTGCGGTAAGCCTTGCCACCGTCTTGAAGTTGACGTCGGGGGCTAAGGGTTTGTTACGCGCGTGTACCTTTAATATCTGCTCTCTGCCCTTAACGTCGGGAAGGTTGACGAACACTTGCCTATCGAATCTTCCGGGACGGGTGAGTGCAGGGTCGAGGATATCCGAACGGTTGGTTGCCGCCATAACGATAACGCCGTCCTTGCCTTCAAAACCGTCCATCTCCACGAGAATCTGGTTTAAGGTCTGTTCTCTCTCGTCGTTGCCACCGCCTAAGCCTGCGCCACGGTGCCTACCAACTGCGTCTATTTCATCTATAAATATAATGCAGGGCTGATTTTTCTTAGCTACTTCAAACAGGTCGCGGACTCTCGACGCGCCTACGCCGACGTACATTTCTACGAAGTCCGAACCGGACACAGAGAAGAAAGGTACTCCCGCCTCTCCTGCCACCGCTTTTGCGAACAGCGTCTTACCGGTACCCGGAGGGCCGACTAAAAGAACGCCCTTGGGGATTCTTGCGCCTAAGTCAGAGAACTTCTTGGGTTGTTTTAAAAACTCTACGATTTCGGCAAGTTCAACCTTCTCTTCTTCTGCGCCTGCCACGTCGTCAAAACGAACCTTAATGTTTGTGGATACTCTTGCCTTGGTCTTTGCAAAGCTCATACCCTTGCCACCGCTTGCGCCCATCGTAGAGCGCATAATCAGGAAGAACACAACGCATACGATAACCACTCCTATTATAGGTAATATGGAAGAGAAGATGCTACCGGCGTTGGGGTCGTTAAAGCTAACAGCAATGTTGTAGTCGTTTATCCAACTGCTTATTATGGTGTTGTCCTTATCCCAAACCGACGAGCTGTAAGCCGAAGGTCCGTAGGAGTAGCAAGCTAAAACGAGTTCGCCTGCATTTTTGCCTGACGCCTGAATAACGTAACCGCTGAGCTTATACTGTGTAAACTCTACCTTTTTAATAACGGTAACCGTCTGCCAATTAGCAGTTGCATTTTGTTCCGCTGTATTTTTCTGCAAGATACCTATTTCGGTAAATCTGTAATTCTCAACTAAAACGCTCTGACCGCTCTCGTCTTTTTGGGTGACTTTATAATACTTAGCATTGTTCTCGGTATATTCGTCGCCCCGTTCATACTTGTTATTGTCAACGTACTCTATGAAAGTACTTAAGTTAAGCTCCTTAGCACCGCCGTTTTTAAGGGTTAGGTACAACGTGATGCCTGTAGCTATGGCAATAACAATACATACGATTAAAAAAATTGATTTGCCTTTTTTGTTCAATTTATACCTCTTTTCGTGCGTATGTTCCGCACATTTAGTTTTTATAGTTTATTATAATAGTTTATTTACTTTGATATAAGTTTTATTCTAACAGAACCTACTTATAATCTATTATCTGAGAACTAAAGGATATTTAAATTATTTTAAAAGTCCCTGAACCTATTATTTTACAGAAAATAATTAGAAATAGCCGTAACCAATATCAATTAGCGCATAATGTTTTGTAGTATTAGTTTAAGCGCATATTAGTAAATTTTCGGTTACTTTAATTATTTTAACATACATTTGCGCCTTTATCAAGCTTTTGTTGAAAATTATTTGACCTTTCACTCATTTTTTAATGCTTTTTCATTTGTTTTACACCGTTAGCCCGTCTTATATTTTATTTGATAATAATGTTAATAATAACATATTATAGCAATTTATTGTATTGCGCTATACTGATTTAGCTCAGTATTCAATGTTTCATGTGAAACCTTCACCCAAATTTTTTGAACTTATTTATGTTTCACGTGAAACTGTAACGCTAAAATATGGTTAAAGTTATCAACAATATATAGGAGTAATTGACAAAACTGTTGATAACTATGTTGATAACTTAAAAACACCTTATCAACATTTAAAATAAATTGACCGCGCCATTACCTTATTAGCGCAAAAATTTTAATTAGCGCAAAGCTTTTTCACGTGACAATAGTTTAAATGCTGTTATATATGTTGTAAAAGTTATCAACATAACAAGATTAAAAAAGTAATTAACGTAAAAACACTAACCCGTCATTGCCCTCTCCCCTTTAACAGTTTAATCAATCTATTGCATATTACTATAATACTGCCTAAGTTTAATTTATCCATTGGAATAAAAAGCGTTGAAGCCGTCAATAAAAAACGGGTAAATGAAATCAGGCGGTTTAATTATGGAATATTCATTCAATTTATATAACTCCCTCGCATCAGGAGGGGCTGTCCTTGCGCTGAAAAAAGTTTTGCCCAATCCCTCTTGCGCCCCCGTAATCGTATGCATAGGCAGTGATTTATCCGTCGGCGACTCCTTAGGTCCCGTAACAGGTACTAAACTTGCTGAAAAGCTTAAAGGGCTAAACGTCTATGTCTATGGCACTTTGGCTCGCCCCATAACGGCACACGAGGTTAAATATACAGGGGAGTTCATTAAAAATACCCACCCGCAAAGTCCCGTGATTGCAATCGATGCCGCGGTAGGTACAGCAGGCGATATCGGTTTAATTAAAATTGCAAACCGAGCGTTAAGCCCCGGCAGTGGCGCAAACAAAAAACTTAGCAAGGTGGGCGACGTTTCGGTAATGGGAATCGTTGCGGAAAAGTCGCTGTTCAACTACTCGCTCTTCTCTGCGACAAGGCTTAACGTCGTATATAAAATGGCGGAAATAATTGCAGAAAGTGTGGCAACCTATATCTTTGATATCATGCAGGGCGTAGCGCTTAACCGTTCCGCCGACAAAGCGCTTAACAGCATTTAGTCGGTTTTAAGCGTATTTCTGCAAAAATGAAATAGCGTTTAAGTGGGTCTTACGATTTCTAAAAGAAATTTTACGAATAGAAAGGTTAAAAATAACTTATAATAAGTTTTACAACCGTAAAAAATTTTAAGGTTAAGCTCTGCTTTAACTATATAGTTTTTAATTAAAAGTTGAAGTCCGCAAACTTTTATTTTAATATTTGAGATACTGCAAGCTCAAAAATAATCGCTCAATAACAATTATTCCTGCCTTAACATACAATATATTGAGTATCGGTAAAATTTTATATACAAGAGAAATTTTTAATAAAAAAAATATAAAATTCCTGTAAAAATTGCTTGCGTTTTTAAAATCAATTTGTTATAGTATTAAAGCGTTCGGGAGCTTAGCTCAGTTGGGAGAGCAACTGC
>JBJEVA010000036.1:0-5975 GCA_051884115.1 Candidatus Coproplasma sp.
AATTATTTACTTTTTAGTTTTTATCTCCACCACAACATTTGACAAAGAGCCAAAATTGACGGAGTATGGAAATGAGCTGCCTGAAAAAGTGTAAAAAAGAGCAAAAAAAACGGCAATTTTATTGCTAAAATTGCCGTTTTTGGTGCACCTTCAGGGACTCGAAGCCGTTTTACAACTTTCTGAGCGTTGATAAACACACAATATATTGATTTATAAATTTAATTAAATCACAATATGTAGTGTAATTTATACCATTTAAATCTATGCCCCGTTTATGCCCCAAAATCTTTAATTATTAAACCAATCAACTCAAAAGCACCCTGCAATCTTGTTTTTAAAAATCTTAATCAACTAAGATATTGACCACGCAACATTCAGGGAAGGCGTTTTCTTCTACCGTACAACTTGGCGGAACTTCTACGCTTTCCAATTTTATGCAATCCTCAAACGCATCTTTCTCAATAGTCTTAATTCTACTATTTATCTTAACGCTTTCAAGCTCAGCACAGCCCGAGAAGGTACCGCTTTTTATCCTGAACACTCTGTCGGGTATTTCAATACTCTTCAAACTTTTACAGTCTTTGAAGGCATCACCGCCGATATGCCACACACCGTCAAGTATTTTAACGCTCGTCAAGCTGGTACACCCCACAAAAACACCGTCGCTGATAAGCTCCAAATCGTCAGGTAATTTCACGCTCGTCAGACCGCTACACATTGCAAATGTCCAAAGTTCAAGCCTGCTCACACATGGCGGTATTTTAACGCTTTCCAGACCGTAGCAATGAAAAAATGCTCCTGCACCGATTGAAATCAGGCTTTTAGGCAGGTTGATTTTAGTAAGCGCTCTACACCCCTTAAATGCAAAATCACCAATTTTTTTCAGCCGGTTGGGCATTACGACTATTTTTAACTCACCACAACCTGAAAATGCCCCATAACCGATTTCGGTCACGGTATTGGGAATTATTACGCTTTTTAAGCCCTTATTATCTTTAAACGCTTCGTCGCCAATGGTTTTCACACCATCGGGGATTATTACGTTTTCGCTCTCGCCGTCGAATTTTATCAACACACCGTCATTTATTACAAAAGACATATTTTACCCACTTAAAAGATTACTACTTTATATATTTTTATATTTGTAATGTGCCGAGCCGTCCGACACAAACCTTACCGATTTTATTCCGTTTTCCGCCGTCAAGCCGAAAAACTGAATAATCTTCTCCCTAACCTCAAAATAATTGACGTCGGGATTTAAAAACACTACCGCCCTGCCGTTTTTAATTTCCACTCTTCCGCGCGGATAGTAATCGAACGGCTTATTGTCCGTAAGATTACAGGGCAACACAGACCATAGTTTTTTGTGATTATAGTTAATACCCTCCTTTGAATTTAAGGGATATTCAGTTTCGCCCGTAATCTCGCCGCAAGCGTTGCAGGGTATGCGAAAAACAAAATCGCTAAACCTTTCCTCTATGACCCAGAAAACGCCTTTACATAAGCAATCCATTTCAGCCTATTCCCATTATCTCTTTTATTTTACTCAGCGCAAGCTCTTGCTCTTTAGTTATCTGCCCGAACGGCAGTTCAATATAACCGACCTTAGTATTAAGACGAATCCACCCTTGTTTTTTGAGATCTTCGGCAGACAATCCCGTTATCGCAAAAAAGTCTGAATGTCCGTTTTCAAGCAGACTTAAATCGAGCATCCTTCCGTCGGGAAGGATATACATTGCACCCAATGCAATCGTATCGGTAAGAAATTTTTTAATATATTTTTCTCTTTCGCTCATATTTTAAATTTCAATTGCCATCGGTCAGGACTTCACAAACGTATTCCCACGGAATATCCTGCGACTGCCACACGCCGTTTGCGGATATGTAAAAGATATATCCGTCCGTAGCCATACGCTTTGCGTCGATTTTAAGAACTACGGGAACGCCGTGACGACTGCCAACCTTGAAAGCGGTTTCTGCGTTTTCAGACAAATGAACGCATCTGCGTGACATTTTCAATATCCCGTTTTGCTTTATCCCTTCAAGGTATTTTTCCGCCGTGCCGTGAAATAGATAATCGGGTGGAATACGCTGTTCAAAGTCGACGTTTACGTCAATCGAGTGACCTTGATTTGCACGTATTTTAGTCATATCCTTACTGAAAGAATACCTGCCTTTTTCGTCGTCGTACACGATTTTTAACAGCAGTAACAGGTCAATAAATCTACCCGTTTTATTTATTCCGTCTATCAATTCGCCGACGTCCGCCCAACCATGCCCGTCGAGCTCTATCCCTATTGCCGATGGGTTGTGCCGCAGAACGTAGGCGAGAAACTTACTCAAATTTTTAATATTATTTCCGTTCAACATTGTATCTCCCTTCTTTAATTTCTGTTTGCTCAAGCTCTACGTATTTACGTTCTTCGTCTTCCAGATAGGAAATCAGCCCCTTAAAAACGTCTTTGCAATATATAAAAGTCAAAAGCCCCTGCGTAAAGTTGTAATTATCCTGCATATCGGCAGAAAAATCTTCGTAATTCAAAGCAAGCTTCTTATTTAACTCGGCTAATTCTTCGCAGATATGTGCTTTGACCTTATTTGTTTTATTCATTAAAGTTTGGTTTATTTGCTCTTCCATAGTTACCCCTTTGGATTAATCGTCGCGTTTTATCCCTGCAAGAAATAAATCTTCTTTTGTGAACCATTCAAAGAATTTTTTAGACTCCTTGTAGTTCTCTTCCGAAAGGAAGTGATAATAAGCGCACATAAGCGAACTTATATCTATTTTACCTTTAAGATAATTAGACAAGGCAGTTAAAACGCAAGCAACCCCCGTTAACTCCTGACGGTAATATTGAAGATTGAGATAGGAGGTAGTCGTATGGCAGGGTGATATCAGGTTGCCATCCATACAGTAGCCTGCGGCAATCATATCCGACTCGTCGCCGTCCTTTTTATGTGCGGCAAGCAGTCTTTCAGCCCGTTCGTAACACCCGTCCTTATTTTCTATACCGTTTTCAATCAACTCTTTTTCTCCCCATGAGCACATATCACAAAGAACGAACACGAGTTCTTTGGAATCGTACGGATTATACAGTATATCGCCTTTTTTAAACGGTGTAGGTAAAGCAAACCACAAACCGTCGAAACCGTAATCGATAATTTCCTTTTCCTGCTGCGTAAGCCGATTTTGAGTTAGGACGTAGTCTATTCTCTTAGGCGCTTTGTACCTGTTAAAAACTATTATCACACCGTAATCGGGGTTAGATAAACAGAGCTTTTTTATCTCTATCTCGTCAATAGCGTAGTCCTCTTCTTGCAAGTAATTCTTATCCAGATAATTTAAACACGATTGCAAATCGGGGAAAACTTCTTGAAAATTTCCGAATTGACAATTGACTTCCTTGTCGAGCAAATTAAAAGTATATGCACACCTATCGCTCTGTACGTAGAATTCTTGCAAGAACTTTTTTTGAATACGGATAAATTCGCTTAAAAAGTCGTGAAGGTTACGCCTTTTAAACCACCTGCGCTCTTCAACAACGCAGTCAGGCATACTGTCAATAATTTCCTGCCAGGCAGAAAATTTTTCGTCTAAAGTCGTATTCAGACTTTGATATACGAGATACGCAATTTCCAAAGGCGAAAAGCGGTAGTCAATTTGTTTTAAATAAGCCGCAATATCCTTGGAATTAATAAATTTATAAACGTCCATTTCTGCTGAAATTACCCTTTACGAAATTCGGGAATATCTCGCCACGACCTGCCTTCGTTACTGAAATTGATTCTATCATAAATAAAATCCTTCATTACATTGTCGGGCAGCACTATTTCACCCCTTGCAACTTTCTGCAAAGTAAGCAACTGCTCTCTGTATCTGTCGCCATACAACCTATCTACGGAGCATAATTGCAGGTCGGCTTCGTGGAAGGTTTCAGTCTCATAGAAGACAGTATTGGGATAAGCATAGACAAAATAACCGGCATAATAAATATTATTCCAAGGTGCGGTTGCATTATCTGGTTTTTCCGGAATATCCGTTATTACCATAATCTGTTTAAAGTCGTTTGCCAACTCCCAATCCGAGCAAACCACAATATCGCCAACTTTGAATTTTGTACCCGCTTCCGCAACCGCATCTTCTTCCCTGTTCTCGTAGGAAGTGCCGTCGTTATAATGCAAAAGCCTTGTTCTCACTTCGCCGTTATAGCGCAGTTTATAGACGGTTTTCGGGGGATTAGAAAGGCTGTGATTGCCGTCGTCTTCCATCCACCATAAATGCGTATCTATTCTCTCAATAGTCAGCTCATAGTCGATATATTCCGCAATATATTCTTTCTGCCAGCTCTCGTTCGCTTTGAAAAAATCACCCTTTTCAGGGTCAACTTTACCAAACAACGTGTCTTGATAATAAATGCTTTTAATGCGGTTATTGAAAATATCAACTAAAAAGTTCTTTGCCTTTTCGAAGTCGTTGAACACATCGCAAAACATTGAACCTTCTTCCCATACTTTCTCGCCCTTTACAGATTTATCCTGCCTTACGACGTAACCGTTTGCGTGATAGATATACATAGATTACTCCTTTAATATCTCCTGCCCGTCCAGAATTCACGGCGGCGACCCATACGCCTTATCGCACCACGCACTTCCAAATAGCTCTGCGCCAACTCTTCGTCCGTTTGCTTGGTGACAGAATTATTATTGTCGGTTTTGGAAATTGGTTCTGCGTTGTCAACTATGATTTTGTTTTCTTGATTATTGTTTTCCATATATCTACTCCTTATCAACTAACTTTCCTCTGTTTCACTTTCATCCCAATGAAATTCAACAAATTCTCTTATCTTTCTAACACGACCCCAATTACGCAAACCTCTTGCCACATACATTGCTGCACCCAGCACAGAGAAATTCATAATCCCCAACTTATCAGCCGCTTCTTCTAACGTGGAATGTTCTTTGAAGATAATACGTAACGACTCAATCATTCTTATACTCAATGTCTTTTCAATCTCAGCAAAAGCAGCTTCGTACCCTTCTTTCAGGACTGACTGCGAACCATAGGCGAAGCGAATAATGTTTTCAGGATAAGGCAGATTGATTATCTCCTGTTTCTTTACCCAACGTTCAATTGTTTCCTTTCCCATTTCAACCCACATTTCTTTGTGGTCTTGGTCGAGCTCTTCAAATTCTTGTTTAGTCATAATTATCTCCTTATTATTTAGCAACTCTTACAAGTTCCTGCCAGAGTTTAACCATTGCAAACGTGTCGAGTCCGCAATATTTTAAAAGCTGTTCCCTTGCCTTTTGCGCTTCTTCGGACGGCATATCTTTAATTTTAGGGAATATCTCCATAGCCTCGCTGCCGTTATGGACACCATCTAAATTATGATAATTCAATTCGGGATATATCGCAGGCAGAACGCTCTTTATCGAAAACGAAGCACCCATTGCACGGTTATAGTAATACCCGTTTTGGAAAGGTACAAGCAAATCCTTAATGTTATAGCGTATTTTTAGCAAATGCTCACTTAAATCAGGGAACAGCTTTGCAAGCTCCTCTATTCTTTGGCATTCATACGACTTATAGTAAGCAAGCACGCAAACGTTGTCGGGAATATCTTTGCAAAGTCTCTCTGCTAATTCCCTTCTGGGGTCAACGCCCGATTGCGCCAAAAATTCCTTATGTTTAATTTCACCGTTCTCGCGCTCTATATAGTGCAGAGAATACTGGAAAGGTATCTGCTGATTGGGTTTGGAATTATCGAACTGCGGTATGACAAATTGCATACTTTCAAAATCGAGAAAATATAAGGGATATGAAAGCCCGTTTAAAAACTCTTTAATTTTCGCTTTATCAATGTACGTTCCTTTATCGTTTAGCGCATAGTCCACCTGCATCTTTTTTATCCCCGTCAATGCAACGCCGTTTGCAACCAAATCGTCAAAGGAAACAATGCCTTTTTTATATGACG
>JBJEVA010000037.1:0-26004 GCA_051884115.1 Candidatus Coproplasma sp.
CGGGTACCTATTGGTTTGAACAGCGCACCGCAATGTGGCAGATAGTCAAAGAGCAGGACGGCAAAGCCTATCTTGTCAGCAAGGAAATCTGGATAAGTCAACGCTTCGCCGAGTCGGACGAAGGCGAGCTAACCTATCAAAACAGTTGGATTCGCAATTGGCTGAAAAATACTTGGATAAACGAATTGTTTACACCCGAGCAACAGGCGATTTTGCAAGGTAATGAAGACTGCTTCGGCGATAAAATCTTTTTACCGAGTTCGAGCGAAATAAGCATTAACAACCCCAAACCGTTCGGGCTTTACAAGTATCCCTTCTGTCTGGGTGCGTATAAGGAAGTTTTGCAAGGTTACGGCGACAATTATTGTCCGTACTGGTTACGTGACGGAATCAAAAAAGGAGAGGACGGCAAAAACCACGTTACGTGTATAACTTCCTGCCCGCCTTTTGACCAAACCACCGAATATCTTGCGACAAAGACGTTTGTCGGCGTCGTGCCCGCAATCATCATCGAGTTGTAATCGCAAAGGCTTTGTACGGTTCACCACAAGAGGGCGACAGTGTATTTTGCACTGTCGCCCTCTTGTGTATCCGTACTGCTATGAGAAATTAAATCGGTGACGCGATTGGAAAAATATTTTACCTATAATACCAACTAATCTTCGACCAATCGCTTTTTTTGTCGCAACGATGATGTTTTTTTACGGTTTTAACGTATTGCTAAAAATGCTAAACACGGGTTATATTTCCCGTTCTTCGTAAAAAAATAAAACAAATACTTGCAATTTTTGATAGTATATACTATAATATATTAAACAAAATTTAGTCAATTTTGAATAAATTAGTGTTCAAAAATAGGTGAACTGTATGAAAAAAAGGACAAAGATAGCAACTACGGTACTAACTGCATTATTGTGCGGTGCATGTCTTTTAACGGGTTGTAGCAAAGATAGTTCCCCCTCTAATCAAAATATATTCGGTGAGTTCGGGTATAAAGGAAGATACCTGTATTCATTTGCTACGCAATCGATACTTGCAAAGAGGGCAAAAGAGATTATAAGCAACAATTTTAGTATTAACACTTCGGCGAAAAGCACGTCGTCACCGCTCTCTGCCGAGATAGAATATACACCTGACGAGCAAACGGTACAATACATTTTAGATACTTATTCTGCCTGTACGATAGTTACTAAGTATTACGTTGAAAATACCGACCAACAGCAGACTAAGACAGATTATTGTGTGGGTGCGGATTTTAATAATTTAGTTAAGGCAAACGAGTATGCCCCTTTCTCTCAATTGGTTGCTAAATACTTAATAAGTTCCCCCGAAATGATTGACGTAATGGAGGCGCTGAATAATGAATTTAAGAGTTCAGGTGAGAGTGAAGTTGCACCGTTCTCTGAAAAATTCTCCTATTACACGAACGGACGCGGAGGCTTGGTAATACAGGCGAGAGATTTCTCTCAAATCCCTGCAAGCGAAGGTGGCGGTATAAGTGCAAGCTATCGTCAGGACACCGAAATTATGTTTGATAATCAAAACAAGATTCAAAAATGGCAGACCTCTCTCGGTCTTTATTGTGCTTCTCCCCAAGGAACAATAAAGCAAGGCTATATACTTGAAATGGAATTTGCTTGGGAGCTTAGGGTATAAATTTCCAACCGCACAACAAATCAACAAAACAATAAATCGACGAAATCGGCAACCGCCCTTGGCTTTTTGTAAAGCCAAGGGCGTAATTTTATTCATATTGTTTATTGGAAAATAAACTTTATGGGAGTAAGCTGTTTTTTCTGATTATTACTGCTTACGAATAGAATAAACTACAGTCGCATTAGTGAAATCAACTTTTATTGTTACTTATAGAGTGTTGATATATAAGTAACATTTTTTTATAATTTATATAGTAACGTGAGGCGTAATTATGATTGAAGAAAAAGTAGGTAGGCGTATAAAAGAACTTCGCAATAGATTGAATATAAGCCAAGAAGAATTAGGGTTTCGCTCTGGCGTGCATAGAACTTATATAGCAAGTCTTGAGGTTGGAAAGCGTAACGTTTCTATTGTTACGTTAGAAAAGATAGTTAAAGCACTCGAAGTATCGTTTTGTGAATTTTTTGATTTTTAAATGGCTGTAAAAATATGAGTATTACTATTTATAAAAACGACATAAAAAAGAATATCTATTTCATTGTCGAGATGGTGCAAAATGCAGGCGAAAAGGGTATGTATGGCGGTTTGGCAGGGAAAAGCGATTTTATAGGCGGTATATTCGATAGATGGATAAATCAAATTCCCGAAAGCGTGATTTTTAATAAACATTTATTGAATGATATTTCTCACGGTAAAAACGTTGAGGTTATTATTGATTTTTATAAATATAATCCAAGACAAGAAACAACAGGTATAGCTCCTGACGTTATAGGTTTGAAGATAAACAATACAGTTGTACCTTTTGCTGTCTATGACAAAAAATGGAAGGCGGTGGAAGGTAAACCCCAAATAGAGGTTAAAACCTTTAAATCAACACAAAAAATGGTATCTTTACGTGACCAAGGCTATGACGGAAAGTATTTAGTCATGGTTGACACAACGTTTAGAACAGATTATTTATTGCCTTTCTTTGACGAGTCATTTTTCTCTGATTCAGTATATGACAGCATAACAATGAACGATAGCGTTTTCTTAAAACATGAAAACGAATATATCCATCACATTGAAAAAGTAGATAATACGAGAGATGATTTAGGAACTATTGATTTGATTTGTGTAATTAAAACAGAATCATTCAAATCACTTGCAAACTATTGCGATAAAGGGGTAAGTCCTGTAAGAATAGATTCTATAAGCGGACCCATTAAACGCAAAATTAGCCAAACAGAAAATACAAAATTCAGTGAGCTTTGCGATAAAAGAACTATTCTATATAGGTTTAATAAGAATTGGTATCCTTGCGCACATAGGCAATACTTAGATTTTTATTGTAGCGATATTTCCGCTATTACTTGTATTAAAAGAAATAAAGGAAGTGCTTATATAAAAGTTGAAAGAGATTGTTGTTTAAATACAACTCACTTAAACGCCGACAGTGTTTATAAAATAGTATTTACCGAACTAAATAGAGGCGGTGCCGATTTTGGCGAGTACTTTATGCAAAAAGATATTATTGGAAAAATTCCAAATAAAGAAGATGAGTTGAAAGATATATTATCTAAAATAATACAAGAAGAGAAATAAAAAGGGATAAACTAATGAGGAAGATTTCTGTTAAATTATTAGACGGCAGTATGGTGTTCGGAGATGAATTTGACGCTCAAGACTATGAAAAGTTAAAAAAGATTTTTCAAAAGTGGTTGAATATAAATACTGACTTAAAAGCATTAGGTGGCAGAAATTTAAATGTTCCTGACGTTTTAAGCGAAGCAATTTTTTGTTATACCTTTGATGCTGTAAGAACAAATTCAACGGCACATTCTTTTGACTGCGTTATGAAAACGACGGGTGAGGGGGTGCAAGTTAAATCGGCTTCAATAACTCAAGATTGCACGTCGTTTGGTCCTAAGTCAACTTGGGATTTATTATATTTTGCCGATTTTGTACCAAACGGGGTTATAGACGGTGAAATATGGTTTTATGAAATTGATTCGGCGGACGTGTATAGTTTAGTCTTAAATAATAAAAAGGGGGAAACTTTTGCAGACCAGCAAAGACAGGGGCGCAGACCGAGATTTTCAATTAGGAAATCTATTATAGAACCAAAAAGATTGACACCTGTAAAGAAAATAAATCTATTAAATTAGTAAAAAAAAGAGACGGGTTACCGCCTCTTTTAATTTTTATGCGTTTATAAATGCTGATTTAATATTTTGTGCAATACGTTGAATAACGGTTACTGAAACAGAATTGCCTGCTTGTTTATATAAATGAGAGTTAGCTAAGTTTTTAGGTAGCTTAAACGTTGTAGGAAATCCTTGAAGAAGGAAACATTCACGGGGAGTAAGTTTTCTAATTCCGTACTTCGTCAAGACTAACGGAACATTGTGTCCGCCTGTTCCCATATTAGCAGTTAATGTCGGACACACATTGCTTTGATTTTCTCTAACGTAAACTCTACGCCATTGATAGACCGTATCCATACGAGTCATTGTTTTTTCAAGTTCGTCGAAGTGTTGAAAGTTTTCTTTTGTGTAGTAATATTTTTCTTCAACTTTGCTTTCAAAATCGATTAAATCGGATAGCTTGGTTGTCAATTTAACAGGTTCGGGGAAATCAAATGCATCATAAACTTTTCTGTCCAAGAAACCTACTATATATATCCTCTCTCTATTATGAGGAATATTGCCATATTCCATTGTGTTTAGGACTTTATACTTTACAAAATACCCTTCACTTTCTAAAGATTCAATTATGATTCTAAATGTTTTACCTGAATCGTGAGCAACCAAATTTTTTACGTTTTCAAGAAAAATGACTTCGGGTTTCTTTTCTTTGAATATTCTCGCTAACTGAAAAAATAATACTCCGCGACCTTTCTCATCGTCAAAGCCTTGCCTATAGCCCGCAACAGAAAAAGCTTGACATGGAAAACCTGCAAGCATTATATTAAAATTTGGAATTTCTCTATTTGTGACAACGTTAATATCTCTGCAATCAACAGGAGTATCAAAGTTTTCTTCAAAAGTAATTTTGGGCAGTGCATCAAATTCGTTTGCATAAACTGTTTTAAAACCGTTTATGTTAAACCCCAAATCTATCCCGCCTACGCCTGCAAAAAAAGAAGCACACGTAAAATTATTGATATTAAAGGTATTCATTCTGCACTCCTAAAATACACCGTGTAGTATTCTCAAATTATTATATCATATAATTTTAATATTACAAACTGTTTTTGTAGTTAGCAGAATGTATAAAAATAAGCAAAGCAAAACGGTGTGTTGTTCCATGCAAAATATAGAATATTAAGCTAATCAAATAGGCGTTATCTTATTTTGCCGGCTGTCCTACCAGAGAGCAAATGTGAAATTTTGCTGATATTTTAATTTAAGAATAAAAATTGCGTTTCAATTTAAGGTTTTTGGTCTATTATTATAGTGTAGTATTATATTAAAGTATATTTTTTATTCGGTAAAGAAAAATGGCTTGGTTAAGAGATTATGTTTGGTTTCTAATCGCCTTGGGCGTTTGCGCGATTATATCGGCGATAGCAAGTATCAGGGTGCATACAACCTTTGCTAAATACAACGGGGTTGTAAATAAAAGCGGTATGACCGGCTACGACACGGCTGTGCGCCTTATGCAAAATAACGGCGTTAACGGTATTTCCGTAGGGCGGGTTAAAGGAAGTCTTTCCGACCATTACGACCCGAGGCACAATATAGTCAACCTTTCGGAGTCAACTTACGGAAGCAATTCCGTAGGCGCAGTGGCGGTAGCCGCACACGAGATAGGACACGTTATGCAGAACAAAAAGGGCTACCTTTTCTATAAGATAAGGACGGCTCTCGTCCCCGTAGTAAACTTCGGTTCGAGGCTTGCTTTCCCCCTTGTTATCGTCGGAATGATTGTCGATTTGTTTGTGCATAACGTAAACCCCAACGTCGGTTTTTACATTGCCCTTGTCGGCGTTGCGCTGTACGGAGCGTCGTTTTTGTTTACGCTCGTCACTCTGCCCGTCGAATTAAACGCCAGCAGTCGCGCCAAGAAGATGCTCGTTTCGGAAGGCATACTCACCAAAGAAGAGTTGCCGGGAGCAAGAAAGGTACTCTCCGCGGCGGCAATGACGTACGTAGCCTCACTTCTCACTTCACTCATATATTTCCTACGTTTCTTTTTATACGTTCTCCTTATTTTCGGAAAAAGAGACAGGAAGTAAATGCTTTTATTAGGTAAAGGCAGATAGCCGTGGAATTTTTCTACGGCTATTATTTTTAACGTTTAAGCATAAAAAAAGTTTGTAAGTATTGCAATATTAAATACTATGTGTTAAAATAGTCGGACACAGTATTAAAGGCGTAATGCAAATTAAAGGATAAAAAATGGCAAGGACAAAAAGGGAACAGGCAGGAATAGTAAGCGGTGTGACGGGAATTGTATTAAACGTCATTTTATGCGTATTCAAATTTATTGTGGGTGTGCTGACGCTTTCCATTTCTATTATCGCTGACGCGTTTAACAATCTCTCGGACGCCGTTTCTAACGTGGTCACCATAATAGGAAGCGTCGTATCCGACAAACCCGTCGATAAGGAACACCCCTTCGGTCACGGGAGAATGGAGTATATCTCCGCCTTGATTGTCGCCTTCCTCATATTTGTAATGGGCTTCGAGTTGGGTAAAAGCTCCATAGAGCGTATAATCTCACCCGAAGCGTTAAACTTTGAACTTTTGTATATTTTTGTGCCTGTCGGCTCTGTGTGCGTAAAGGCGTTCTTTGCAATATTTAACCACGTTTTGTATAAAAAGACGGGTAATTTAAATTTAAAAGCCATTAGGCAAGACAGTATTAACGACTGCATAGCTACTTCGGGAACAATCGTTGCGCTGACCGTTGCAAGCAAGACGAGCCTGATTTGGTTCGACGGAGCAATAGGTCTTTGCGTATCGCTGTTCGTCGTATTCTCGGGAATAGGAATATTAAAGGACGTGTTAGGTCCGCTCATCGGTCAGGCGCCCTCTAAGGAGCTGGTCGAAAACATTAAGAAAATTATGCTTGAAGAGGAGTACATAGTCGGCATACACGATGTGATAGTCCACGACTACGGTGCGTCTAAGATAATAGCTTCCGCCCACGCGGAGATGCCTGCGGACGTTGACGTCGTTAAATTGCACAGCGCAATCGACAGGGCCGAAAAACGCATAGAGAGCGAGCTTCACGTTGCAATGTGTATTCACATCGACCCCGTAAAATTAAACGACGAGGAGACGGAGAGATACAGGGCGTTGACCCAAAGCGTAATAAAGGATTATTGTGCCGACTTCGACTTCCACGATTTCCGCATAATTAAAAGAGAGGACGGAGTTACGGTTATCTTTGAACTCGTCATACCCTACGGCGAAAAGCGTTCCCCCGAAGAGATATCCGCCGAAGTGGAGAAGAGATTTAAAGATGCGGACGGTTCGGTAAAAGCCGTAATAAAGGTAGAACACGCCTTCTCATAATAAGGCTATTAAATTAAACTTGCCTTTTCGTAATTAAGAATAATTCCGCAAATATTGTAACCGCCCTGACAAAGCTTTGTCAGGGCGGTTGTGTTAACCGTAATTTCAATTGTCAACTGCTTTAAGTTTTGTTTCCCTCAGTTTCTTCATTTGAAGGGGGAGGAGGGCTGTCGTTATGATTATTCTCCCCGCCGTCAATCCATTTAAATTTTTTGGCTAACGCTTTTGCTATAAAGTAACCGGCAACACCGCAGGCAGAGCCGATTAAAGCCCCTGCAAGTACGTCCGTGGGGTAGTGCAGGCAGAGATATATTCGGGAGAGTCCGACTAAAAAAGCTACGGCTAAGGCGGGCGTACCTTTTGCTTTAAAGGCGCAAACGCATGCCACAGCTACGCAAAAGCACGAAGCCGTATGACCCGAGGGGAAGGAAGAATCCGTGGGTATTCTTACGCCGAACTGCTCGTAAAAGGCAGTAAACTCTGCAAATTCCGTCCAAGGTCGGGGTCTGTTTACAACCGACTTTAATAACACGTTTACAAGTAAGAAGTTAAGTATAAGTGCAAATACCGCCGAAAAACCGCCCTTTCTCGTCTTTTTAAATATTAGCATAATCACCGCACAGGCAATCGGCACCGCGCCGAACTCGCCTATGAAGGTAATATATTTCATTATATAGTTGAGCCAGACTTGCGAATGGAAGGTTGAAGCCGTCCATATAAGAATTTTTAAATCCATTTTTGCGTTTCCCCTTACAATGCATTATAACCTAAGTTGCGCTTATTTTCAACATAAATTCATAAATTTATCGGCATAATTACTCTCAATTTACGCTAATCGACAATATTTTACATAATTAGTTATAATTATTTAAAATATTATTGGAATTATTTAAAATATTCTTTGTCATTTTGCAAAATATGTTATATAATATAGGTACATTCAAAAAGAGGTAAAATAATATGCGAAAGTTAGTTTTGTTGGAAAATGACGAGGCGTTCCTGTCTGAACTCAAAGATGCGTTCTCACAGGAAAGCGAATACGAGGTGTGCGGTGCAAGTTCAAGCGGAAGCGTGGGTATTGCACAAATTAACAGGCAAAAACCCGACGTTGTTATATTAGACACAGTTTTAAGCGGAGAGGACGGGTTCGGCGTAATGAAGTACATAAAGGAGAATTTGCCCACATGTTCGGTGTTCGTCGTTTCGGGTTTTTCGGAGGACAACATAGTAGCAAAGGCAATTTCATTCGGAGCTAAGTATTATTTTGTAAAACCCGTTCCCGCCTTAACAATCAAAGAGAGGGTCAAGGAAGTTTTATCGGAAAAGTCCTACGACTATATGGTAACGGGGAGCGTAAGGGAAAAAAGACGTGTCAATTCACTTGACGAAAAGATAAGCAATATATTCATATCGATAGGTATTCCGCCCCACATAATGGGCTATCAATATCTAAGGGAGGGCATTAAAATGACGATTGAGGACCCTTCGATAATCAACAACGTTACAAAAAGGCTGTACCCCGAAATCGGGCAGAAGTACAAGACGAGTGCAAGCAAGGTGGAGAGGGCAATCCGCCACGCCATAGAGGTGGCTTGGAACAGGGGCAGAATAGAGGCTATAAATTCGGTGTTCGGCGTCAGAGTTTATATAGGTGCGGAAAGACCGACAAATTCGGAGTTTATTGCCCTCGTTGCCGATAAACTTATATTCGAGGGATTGAATTAGTACAAATATTTTCTCCATAATTTTTCACGTGTAAGGGGCGGTTTATAACCGCCCTGTTTTTGTGTAAGAAATACTTGCAGAATTTACCTTTAAGGAGTATAATAAAGTCAAATCAAAGGAAGGCTTATTATGAATTATCGTGAGGAATCATTAAAGAAACACGCACAATGGAAGGGCAAGATAGAGATTGTCCCCAGAGTAGAGGTAGATAGCAGAGAAAAACTATCCCTTGCATATACGCCCGGCGTTGCAGAACCCTGCCTTGCCATTCAAAAGGATATAGAAAAGAGTTTTGAACTCACAAGGCGTTGGAACACCGTACCCGTAATAACGGACGGCACGGCAATTTTAGGCTTAGGCGATATCGGACCTGAAGCCGGTATGCCCGTTATGGAGGGTAAGTGCGCCCTCTTCAAGGCGTTTGGCGACGTCGATGCATACCCCTTATGTATCCGCTCTAAGGACACCGAGGAGATTATTAAAACCATTAAGCTCCTTGCGGGAAGCTTTGGCGGAATCAACCTTGAAGACATCTCCGCCCCCCGTTGTTTTGAGATTGAAACAAGGCTTAAAGAGGAACTCGATATCCCCGTATTCCACGACGACCAACACGGTACTGCAATAGTCGTTTGCGCGGCACTCATAAACGCGCTTAAACTTGCCGATAAAAAGCCCGAAGACGTTAAAATCGTCATAAACGGCGCAGGGGCGGCAGGCATTTCGATAGCCAAATTCTTATTAAGATTCGGCGTTAAGGATATAATCGCCTGTGATAAATTAGGAATAATCGTAGAGGGCGATACACGTTTCAACGAGGCTCAGCAAGAGCTTGCAAAGGTTACAAACCGCAGTAAGCTCTCCGGCTTACTAAAAGACGCGATGAAGGGTGCAGACGTGTTTATCGGCGTTTCCGTCGCAAACGTTGTTTCCAAGGATATGGTTAAGTCTATGGCTGAAAAGCCCATACTCTTCACACTCGCCAACCCCGTACCCGAAATCTCGGTTGCAGACGCAAAAGAGGCAGGCGCGTTCATTCACGGCACGGGTTCTTCGGAGTACCCCAACCAGATAAACAACGTACTTGTATTCCCCGGACTCTTCCGCGGTGCGTTAGACGTAAGGGCGACTACCGTCAACTTCGAGATGATGATGTCGGCTTCCCGAGCAATTGCAAAATACACAGAGGAGATAGGGCTTTCCGAAAGTTGTATTCTTCCCTACGCATACGACAAAAAGGCGCACGAGGCTGTGGCAAAGGCAGTTGCCGAAGAGGCAATTAAGACGGGAGTATCCAAGTTATACAAGGCTTAAAATGACAATCGACCTCACCCCGTACAAGGACAAAAGTATATGTGTTGCCGTATCGGGAGGCAAGGACAGTATGGCTCTTCTGCACTATATGGCTATGCGTGCAAAGGAGTGCAATATATCTCTCTCCGCGCTCAACTGCGACCACTCCATAAGGGGAGAGGAGAGCGAGAGGGACAGTGCTTTCGTCAAGCAATATTGTGACGCCAACGGCATAATTTGCCACTCTTTCAAATGGGAAGGAAATAAGTTTTCGGACGAAGGGTTAGCCCGCAGTTGGCGACTTTGCTGTTATAATAAAGTCATCTCGGAGGGTAAGGCAGATTTAGTTGCCACCGCCCACCATATGAACGACAATGCCGAAACGGTTTTATTCAACCTTGCAAGGGGGGCTTCTCTTTCGGGTGTGACGGGCATTTCAGACAGCCGTGCGCTAAATTTAATTCGTCCTTTAATCGGCGTTACCCGTCAGGAAATAGACGGGTATATTCAAGAGAATAATATCCCCTTTGTTGAGGACAGTACAAACAGCTCCGACGCCTACACGCGCAACAAGATAAGGCACAGCGTCTTGCCCGCCTTAGAGGAGGCGGTGCCCGGTGCGGTTAAAAATATTTTCCGCTTTTCGCGCCTTGCCTCGGAGGACGAGGAGTACTTTTCCCGTCAGGTAAATAAAGTTTTGGTTAAAAGGGTAGGCGGTGGCTATCTCATTAAATCCTGTACCGAACCCGTCATATTTAAACGTGCGCTCCGTCGCATACTCACCGATTACGGTAAAAAGGATTTTACCTCGGCGCAGATGCGAACCGTCTATGAAATGCAGTGGCTTAGCAACGGCAAGAGGTTTGCCTTTTTAGGCTTGGTTGCTATTCGAGAGGACGGCGGAGTTGCAATTTGCAGTCAATTTGAAGAGAAGGTTGCAGGCGAGGGTATGCCCTTTTACGACAATCTCAACTGCGACCAATATATGAATTATTGCCAAGTTTTAGCTTGTGCGGACTGCGAAGAAAATCTTGAAGACGTACTTGCCTGTCTTTCTAACGAAGTGAGAAATAGCGTAAAGGTTTTAAAATTCGATATAGATAAAATCCCCCAAAGTGCGCTCATTCGCTTTAAAAAAAGCGGTGAAAAGTTCACCAAATTCGGGGGCGGAACTAAGAGCCTTGGCGACTATTTGACGGATAAGAAAATTCCGCAGAGCAAAAGATGCACCTTGCCATTGGTGTGTGACGGAAACGAAGTTTTAATCGTGGGCGGTGTGGAAATTTCCGACAAGGTTAAACTTACAAAAGAGACAAATCGGGTTGGCGTGTTTATCTGCCTCGACCCGTTTAAAAATTGATATTTAAGAGGGAAAACTAATGACAAACGATTGCGAAAAAATTCTTTTAACCAAGGAACAGATTGATACGAGAGTAGGCGAAATCGCTAACGAACTCAACGAAAAGTTTGCTGGCAAACGCCCCTTGTGCGTGTGTATATTAAAGGGCGCCGTGGTGTTCTATGCAGACCTTTTGCGCAGGCTTAATTTAGACGTTGCAATGGACTTTATGGTAGTATCGTCCTACGGTACGGGTTCGGTGTCGAGCGGTGCGTTAAAAATCTCTAAGGATATGTCCGTTGATATACGCGGACAGGACGTCATTATTATAGAGGATATAATAGACAGCGGTTTTACCCTTGCCTGCCTTAAAAAGATGATGTTAGAGCGCGGTGCAAAATCGGTTACGATTGTTACCCTTTTAGATAAGTACGCAAGAAGAACGGCAGACGTAAGTAGCGATTACAACGGATTTGTAATAGAGGACGAGTTTGTGGTAGGCTACGGGCTTGACTATGCCGAAAAATACCGCAACCTTCCCTATATAGGAGTATTAAAGAGAAGTATTTACGAAAATGAATAAAAACAGTATAAGTTGAGCATAATCATATAAAAATTTAAAGGAGTTTTATATGATTTTTATCAATGTACTAAGTTATATTTTAACTATTGTGGGCGGTCTCAATTGGGGTCTTTACGGAATTTTTAATTTCAATCTCGTCGGTTGGCTCTTCGGCGGTCCGCGTTCGGTCGGTGCAATGATAGTTTATGCTTTGGTTGCGGTTTCGGCAATATGGCTGATTATTTCGCCTATGCTTACGGGCAAGGGACTTATTTTGGCAACGCCCAATAAAAAGAAGGACAGCGAAAAGGCTGTTACAGAAAACAGTAATAATAATTAACTAAAACAATTTACGCGAAAACTAAAATCCGCTATCAACAAGATAGCGGATTATTTTATCACAAAAAAACTTTATCAAACTCAACCCTTATTGGTTTTCAGGCGTAAGCTCTTTTTCTTCGGTTAAATTGTCCTTGACTTCTTCATCTTCTTCGCCCTCTTCATTTTCTTCGGTCAAATCTTCGGCAACAGCCGATTCGGAATTAACCGCTTGGGCTACGTTTTCTAAGCCGATAGCTTTTGCAGGACGGGAAGAAAGCTTTTTGTAGGCGACGGCAAACACCGCAATATATGCCCTGTACAGCCCGTAAAAGCCGAAGAAAAGTCCCACGTAGGAGAGATAGACAAGCAGTACGTAGAACATATTTATATACCGCATAAATCCGCCGAGGGGGATAAGATTAGGCACTTCAAAGGGCAGGGGGTTAACCTGAGTAAACGCATAGTTGGGGCGCATAAAGCCGGCAGAGCCTAAAACGTTCTGCCCGTCAATCGAACCCGTTACCAAGAAGTCGTCATACACTAAGTGCTGACCGTCTGCGGTTGTCCACTTTGTCGAAAGGTCGGAAACTATTCCGCTTGCAAGAGATGCGCAGATAATTACTATAAAGTAATACACAAGGGGAATCCAGCACTTCTTCAATTCAAATTTAAAGTGTCCGAGGGCGGTGGGAATGACGCATAGTATAAATAAGAGGGCGTGAGTTAAGCAAAAATACAGAATAGAATAACTTGCAAATATTCCGTAGTTGCTCATACTGTCCTTGCCGAAGTAGATAAAGACGGTAAGCGCGCCTATGGCGTGAATAAAGAAGGATATGGAGTAGAGAGCCTTCTTTTTGAGTATTACGGAAAGGCTTGCGACATATACTCCTATATTACATATAAATAAGGGCAGGCAGGCGAATATGGTGTTATAGACGTTGTATCCGTCGCCAAGCACTACGCTGTCCTTGCTGTGGTATTGCAAAAGTAAGGTTACGGCAATTGCTACAAGGTACTTGTCCTGTTGAACTTTACTCTTGTTTTTAAGGAAAAGGTACGCCCCCACGGTCGAGGCAACGAGAATTAAAAGGGCAAGGAAGTGCCAGATAGTAAAGTTGTAAAAACGTAAAAAGCTGTCCTTTGCAATGGCGTCGATATCGAAAAAGTTTTCAAATATATTTAACGGCATCGAAGCAACCAAGGAAAGGGGTATGCCGTAAAGGGAGTTAAGTTTAATCTTATATCCGTCCCTTAAAAACAGCAGGGCGCAACAAATCGCCATAAATACGTTTTCAACGAAGAACAGCGTAACGTTCAGCCATTTGGGGAAGAAGGAGTTAACGTTTTTAAATATTTCGCCGTTGATATCACCTGCTTCAACTATTACCTCGGCGTCAAAGAAATCGCCGTAGATAAAACAGCTTAGAATTATGAACACAGGCAGTATGTATTTAGCGACATCTCCGCACCGTTTGCAATTAAAATAGATTGCAAGGGGGAGCAAAATCAGCCCTGCCTTTTTAACCCATTGGCTTAGGCAGAAGAAAAATCCGTATTCTGAAAAGCGGTTGAATATAAAGTAATCGCTTACCGTAAAGGTCAATAAAAAGGCACTAACGAGCGTTATCGCCGTGCAGACCTTTAACAAAATATTAAGTGTTTTTTTATCAAGCGTTCTAAACGCCCTCTCTCTCATAGTTTTTTCCATAGCGTAAATTATTATATAATTTATATTTTTGTGCTGTCAACTTATTATAGGTTCAAAATATTTCCTGTCAAAGTCAAACGCCTTACAAACAGTTCTAAACGCAGGCAAAAAAATTGCCGTCGCACGCGTCTTGCGTGCGACGGCTTCACATCAAAGCTTTTACGTCTTATCAGTCGTCATCGTCGTCTCTGTAACGGCGGGACGTCCTTTTGTTTTTCTTCTTGCTGTTTTTGTTGCTCGCCAAAGAGATATACATAATTGCGATTATAACGAGCAGTACAATTACTATTACAAGTACTACCGTCGTAACGTTGGTATCGTAGTTGAACGTGTCTCCGCCTACTTCGTTTTTCTCCAACTCCTCGTTAGAAAAGGAATAGGGCGAAAGCAAACCGTCTGCCACAAACCCTGTTACCGTTTGAATTTGTGTGCCAAAATCTGTAACGACGTATGCCTTGTAAGTAATCTTGGAAAAGACGGTTCCCGTTAAATCGGTATATTGCCCTAAAACAGTTACGGGGTAATAAGAGCCGTTGCTAAGTTCTGCTATCTTGGTTGCGTTGCTTATATACGGCGAGGAATAGACGCCAATCTTCTCCAACGCATACATAGGCGTCGAGTATTTGTTGGGGAGGGGAGGGTCGGACGAGTCGGGGGTAAGAGATGATGTAAGCGTTATATAACACTTGCCGTCCATGGTAACTATCGAGGAGTTACCGCTCTCTGCAAGCACTATACAGCACAGCCTGTCCTTTGCCGAAAAGGTGTATTCTTCGGGCTTAGACGAATCGGGCAGGGCGAAATAATCACCGACTGATAAGTCAAGGTCAATCTCCGTGTAATAGCTGTCCCTCTCAATCCAACAGGTTTTAATTGTGTAATTACCAGCTTTAAGCTTCTGTGCGGAGTCGCCTCTATAAATATATGCGGTAGCTTCGTAGTCGAAGTAAGTCGGGGTTATCTTTTGCGCCTCTGCTTTGTCTAAGGAGTAGAGGTTGTTGTCCGATACGGCATAAGCTTTGCCGTTGTACTTTTTAAGTAAGGAAAACTCTGTTACGCTCTGCCCTTCGATATTCACCGTCTGCATTTCGCCGTCGTAAATATAGCTAAGCGCCTTTGAGTTCTTGTCGAGGAAATAATATTCATCGTCAAGGATAAGCATGTTAGCGGGCGTCTGCACCTTCTCACTGCCGTTCGGATACTTGGTGTCAAAGTCGGGATATACGCAGTAGGTGTCGTCTGCAAATATTACGTAAAGCTTTCCGTCGTCTAAAAAGTTCAAATAATTTATATAGCTTTTGTTATGAATATCGCACAGCACTTCTCCGCCTGCGCTCTTGCTTAAAACGGCAAGCTGTCCGTTGTATGCGAAGGCATAGGTATCGCCGAATACAGCATAATCGGTAATACCGTTGTCAAACGTAAGAGAGCGTTCAAAACTTAAAGGATACTCGGTGGTTTGCACGTTTTCGTTTTCAACGGCAAACGCGTTACTTAAAGGGAGTAACGTAAGTATCACAGCACATATTAACGCCCAAAGCGAAGTTGTCAAAAGCCTTTTAATTTTCACGTTAAAAATTATATCACCTTTTAAATTACTTGTAAAGGATTTTAAGCAACGCTTTATCTTAGCAAAAGCTACGTTACCGCCTTAAAAATAAGTCTAATCACGTTTTTTATTTCAAAAAAAGTTTTAATTTTTCCGTTTATTTTTTTAATTATGAAAGTTTTGTCATATTTATCGGTTATAATATAGCTACGAAAACAAACAAACGTTCGTGTTCGTTTTTAAAATTCCGCGTTTGTTTTTAAAATAGCGAGGAGGGAGATGGTTGCAGGCGTTTAACACGCAACGTTAAATAGGCAATTTAAAAAGTTCTTTGGCGTTTGAAATTCAAGCCCAAAGGCAGGGCAAAGAGATGAAGGCAAAGCTTAAACAAATATTAAGGTTTTATTTTTCGGCGGATAGCTTAAATAAGGCGTTAGACGCGATAATTGAAAACATAGCGTTAAATTCCTGGAAGGACGGTTACGACAACGCTAAATATTTTACACGCATAAACAGCGTGGTTGAGGTCAAGGGTGAGCTTAGTGATTTTTGGGCAAGGCTTAACGGCGTTATGCTTACTTTGACTGATAGGGATTTAGCTACTTTAAAGGGGTATGCGCGGTTGCGTTCGGGACTTTCCCGATTGGACGAAGACGGCAAAAGGGAGTTACACAGGGCTGTCGTTAAGTTCAGCCGAAAGACGGCAGGTCTTTTAAATAATTCGGAAAGAGCATTAAAATGCATAAGTGCTTACTATGCGCTTATAAGCCCTAAAATAGATAATTAAGCGCCATATATAGCCCGACGAACGCAATTAAGGCTATTCTTCTTTGGGGGCTTTGGGCATAAAGGCGACGCAGGCTATGACGGCTAACGCTACGGCAAGAATTATAACGAATAGTATAAGCCCCGTGTTGCGCCCGGATGTTGTGCTGTTTTCGGGTTTAAAGACGTCCTCGGCTTCTTCGTCTTCGTTTAAGGGGTAGTCGTTGTCACCGCCGGATACGTAGCAGAAAGCGCCTTGACATCTAACGTAGGAAAAGCTGTTCGCGCCAAAGCGGAAGGTACCGTAGAACACCGCTTCAGACAGAATGGGCGAAGGGGAAGGGAGGGAGGATTGCCCGTTGTCAGCCGAAAAACTAACCGTAATTACCTTGTTTAAATACTTGTTTTTAGGGGGTGAGGATACCTTGTCGAAGTCCGAACTTTTGCAATAACCCGTAATTTTTCTGTAATCGCCCTCGTCGCTTGCGTAGGAGACGTAAAGCCACTCGCCGTCGTCCCTTAAAATCTCCACACAGTAGGAATACGGCACGGCGAAGAGTGCGGAAGAGAGGTCTTTCTCACCGCAAAAATAGCATTCCCTGTCCTTGGGAACGGCGTAATTATATGTAGCGCCATAGGCGTAATCGGGAAAGATTACGGCAATTAGCGCGAACAGGAAAAGAATCAAGGTTATGCGTTTCATAATCTTACAGAAAAACTTTTTTAAATTATAAACTCCTTAGGCGGAAAAACTTGGGGATAAATTGTCGTAAAAGGTCTATGAACAGAGAAGAGATTTTAAGTCGTATCGAACAAATCGACAGGGAACTGAATAGGCGTAAAAAGGAACAGGGTGCGCTTGCCTCTTACAACACGGGCAGAAAAAAGCACAAAAAGCAGATGGCGTTCCACAAATGCAAAAAGCGTAACCGCTGGGTTTTCGGGGGCAACAGGTCGGGCAAAACCGAGTGCGGTGCCGTCGAGACGGTGTGGATGTTAAGGGGCATACACCCCTACCGCAAGAATAGGAAAAACGTATTCGGGTGGGCGGTATCGCTTTCTCA
The DNA here is from genome assembly GCA_051884115.1 of Candidatus Coproplasma sp. GTDB lineage: Bacteria > Bacillota > Clostridia > Christensenellales > Borkfalkiaceae > Coproplasma. Next base: position 17,487 of record JBJEVA010000037.1, read on the forward strand.
GCAGGTTCAAAGGGACGTTGCGCAGAGCAAGATTTTAAAGTATTTGCCGAGTAGTTGGATAGCCGATATTACTATGGTTTCGGGCAGAAAGGACGCGCCCTCGTCGGGGGTAATAGACCAGATTAAGGTCAAAAACGTGTTCGGCGGAATATCCACTCTCGGCTTTAAAAGCTGTGACCAGGGGAGGGAGAAATTTCAAGGCAGTTCTCTCGACTTCGTGTGGTTCGACGAGGAACCGCCCAAGGATATCTACGACGAATGTCTTATGAGGGTTATGGATAAAAAGGGGGATATATTCGGCACTATGACCCCTTTAAAGGGGCAGACGTTTATATACGGACAGATATATTTAAACCGCAGTCGCAACAAAGAAGTTTGGTGGGAGAGCATAAGCTGGGAGGATAACCCCTTTCTGCCAAAAAGCGAGATTAAGCTTCTCTCCCAAACGTTGGACGACGCTTCCCTCGACGCAAGAAAGTACGGTAAGTTTTCCTCCGGCGAGGGGCTTGTATATCCCGAATTCGACCTATCATATCACGTAATCAAGCCCTTTCCCATACCCAAGGATTGGCAGGAAAATATATCCATAGACCCCGGCTTAAACAATCCCTTTTCGGCACATTGGTACGCTGTCGATTGGGACGGCAATATATACGTCGTCGCAGAGCATTTTTGTGCAGGGAAGGATATCGACTATCACGCTAATTGCATCAAGGATATATCCCGTCGTTTGGGGTGGAAGACGGACGGCAGAGGGAGGCTCTGCGCCCTTATAGACAGTGCGGCGAATCAGCGCACGCTCTCTTCCGTGAAGAGCGTTTCCGAACTCTTTTGCGAAAAGGGAATACTCGTAAACCCAAATGTCGATAAGGACGTTTTTGCCGGCATATGTCGCGTTAAAGAGTATTTAAAAAGGGATAATATGCGCCCTACGCTTTATATCTTCGACACGTGTAAGAATATGATAGACGAGTTCACAAGGTATTATTGGGCGGAGGGCGACAGACCTGTAAAGCGTGACGACCACTGTATGGACGAGCTAAGATATTTTATTATGAGCCGACCCGTACCGCCGACCGCGGAGGATAGGCACAGCGCAGTTTATGAAGATAAGATGAGGAGGATAAAGAGGTTAAGGAATGGAAAAAAGCGATAGCGTAAAGCAAGCTCTCGTCAGGTGTGCCGTGGGGCTTTCTGCCAGCGAGGTGGTGGAGGAGTTCTCCGCCGACGGAGACGGACAGTTAAAGCTTGTAAAGCGCAAGGTGACAAAGAGGGATATTCCCCCCGATTTAAAGGCGGTGAAGATGCTTATAGACGGAGAGGACGTCACTCAGATAACCGACGAAGAACTTATTGCCGAAAGGCGCAAATTAACGGATATGTTAAAGGAGGATAAAGTTGACTGAAAACCAAATTTACGAGGACAAAAAACGCAAAGAATTTATAGACGGTATTTACGCCGATTTCAAAAGAAGACAGGAGGAGAGAAGACTTTTAGAGCGCAGTTGGCAGTTGAATTTGAACTTTATCGCAGGCAACCAATACTGCGACGTCAACCCCCTTGGGGAAGTTGAGGAGGATAATTCGGGTTACTATTGGCAGGAGAGACGGGTGTTTAACTATATCGCGCCCGTAATGGAGACGAGGTGTAGCCGTCTTACGGGTCTGCGCCCTAAGCTTGCGGTAAGGTCGGCTTCGGATGACGACGACGATAAACGTGCCTCTGCACTCTCTTCGGCAATACTCTCCGCTTCGTATGAAGATTGCGATTTGGAAAATGCCGTAACTATGGCTACCTATTGGACGGAGGCGTGCGGAACGGCTTTTTACAAAGTTATCTGGGATTCGGACGCCGGCAACGAAATAGGAATTACGGCGGACGGCGCAAAGATTAAGGAAGGCAAGGTTAAGGTTATAGCCGTCTCCCCCTTTGAAATCTACCCCGACTCCCTCTCCGAAGAGGACTTATACAGTCAGCCCAGCATAATTCACGCAAGGGCAGTACCCGTAAGCGATATCTATTTAGCATACGGAGTAGCGTTAGAGGGTAGGGATATCGAAGATTGTTTCAGCCTATCCCCCCGTATATCCCCTGCCGAAGGCGTTTTTAAGCAGAGCGCGCCTAAGGGCGTTAAGCACGGTTACGAGATAGTGATAGAAAAATACTCCCGCCCCACGGCGGAAAACCCCGAGGGCAGATTGACGATTGTCGCCGGCGGAGAGCTGTTGTACGACGGTGCTTTGCCCTACGTAAACGGCGACAACGGCGAGAGGATATATCCCTTCGTAAGGCAGATGTGTATGCCCGTTTTGGGTAATTTCTTCGGCAAGTGTATAGTCGAAAGACTAATCCCCGTCCAGAGGGCGTATAACGCCGTTAAGAACAGAAAGCACGAATTTTTAAACCGCATATCTATGGGTATGATTGCCGTAGAGGATGGCTCCGTCGATACCGACGAGCTGTGTGAAGACGGGCTTGTGCCCGGAAAGATTTTAATATACAGACAGGGTTCAACCCCTCCCGAAATGTTAACCCTCGGCACTATCCCTGCGGAATTTACAGAGGAAGAGCAGAGGCTCGAAGAGGAGTTTGCAAAAATTTCAGGCACTAACGATATAACGCAAAAAGCAAACGCCTACACTTCGGTGACGAGCGCAACCGGCTTACAGCTAATTATTGAGCAGGAAGAGGCGAGAATGAACGTCTGTTACGACCAGATAAAATCAGCCTTAAAGAGCATAGGCAGGCTGATACTCAGAATGTACAGGCAGTTTGCTACGGGCAACAGGCTGTTAAGGTATGCAGGCAAAAACGGTACCCTTTCGGTGCTTAACTTCAAGGGTAGCGACATTTCGGGCGACGACGTGGTGTTGGAGGCGGACAGCGACGCTAATTTAACGCCTGCAAGGAGAAGGGTAGCGCTCTACGAGATGTTGGACAGGGGGTTGTTTACCGATGCAGACGGCAAATTAAGCCCCTCGATAAAGGCAAAGCTTTTGGAAACGCTTGGCTATAACGGCTATTCGGCGGAAAAGGATTTGGAGGAATTGAACGCCTTGCGCTGTGCCGAAGAGAACGAAAAGCTTAAAGGCGGAACAGATTGCCCTATAAAAGAGTACGACGACCACGCCGTTCACGTGCGTGAGCATACGGCATATCTCTTGTCCGAAAAGCTGACGGACGGAGAGGAAGGGCGCATATGCGCACATCTGCAATTACATAAAAATAAACTTTCGGAGGTAAAAAATGAAGGATAACCATACGCAGGAATTACAGGCTACGGCAGACACCGCAGGGGCGGAAGAGGAAAAAGAAGCTGTGACAGAGCTTGGTAAATTCAAGGACGTAAAGGCCCTGAAAGAAGCCTATCGGGTTCTTGAAGCCGAATTCACCCGACGCAGTCAAAGGCTGAAAGAGCTTGAAGCGAATAAGGAGCAGGAGGCGCCCGCACAGACGGTAAACGCCAACGCTCCCTCGTCAGAGGCAACCAAAGATAAGGGAGCGGAAACGCTCTCGGAGGAGGTAAAAAACGCAGTGATAGAGGAATACTTGAACAGCGTTAAGTCTAACCGTAGCGTGCCGTTTGTTACGGCTGGCGGTGCGGTTAAAGCGACAAGGGTAACGCCTAAAACCATAAGCGAAGCGGGCGCCCTTGCCAGAAATTATCTTAACAATAAGGAGGATTAAAATTGGTAACTATTCAAAAAGCAGAAAACATTTTAAAGGACTATTATCTCGATGCCGTCATTGCACAGCTCAACGGTGAAATCTCACCTTTTTACAATGCAATAGCAAAGACGAGCGAGAACGTCTATGGCAGGGAGGCGAGAATAGCAGTCTCCAACGGTTTTTCAAATGCCGTAAAGGCTTGCGAAGAGGACGGGGACTTGCCCTCTCCTAAGACGAACAGGTACTACTACATAAACGGACCGTTAAAGAACATATACGGCACGATTGAAATTTCCGATAAGCTTTTAAGGGCTTCGTCCGATTCTTCGGGTACGTGCGTCAATATGCTTAACTCCGAAATGGAAGGGCTTATCGGCGATGCGAAGAGCAACTTTTCGCGTATGCTCTACGGCGACGGCAACGGAAAATTGACAACCGTTAAGTCTAAAATAAGTTCTTACGTGTTAGAGGTCGAAGACGTAAAACCCTACTTCTTAGGAATGGAAATCAGTATAGAACTCTCATCTAAGACGGTCAATACAAAGATTAACAAAATTAACAGGACGGACAGTACCATAACCGTAACCGATAAGCTCGACAGCTATACGTTCAGCGGTGGCGAAAAGATATCCGTCAGGGACGCAGAAGATATGGAGCTTAAGGGTCTCGGCTCAATTTTCGAGGGTACATATCTGTACGGCTATAACAAAAGCAATGAGCCTTTCTTCAACCCTTACGTTAAAAGCGTAGTAAAATCAGAATTGAGCATAGCCGACTTGGTAACGGCAATGGACGACGTTGAGGAGGCTTCGGGAAGTAAGATAAATATGATTCTCTGCTCTTACAAGACGAGAAGAATGATATCTAACCTCTTTGATAATTCCAGACAATTCGTCAATACCACGGACATACAGGGGGGTGTAACAAGTCTTTACGTCAACGGCATACCCGTCTATGCGGATACGTACTGCCCTGAAAACGCAATCTATCTTTTAAACACCGACGACTTCGTTTTGTGTCAGCTCTGCGATTGGTCCTGGCTTGAAGACGAGGGCGGTAGAGTGTTAAAGCAGGTTGCCGGCAAGGCCTCGTACTCTGCAACTCTCGTTAAGTATGCCGAACTCTTCTGTAAGCGTCCTTGCGGTCAGGCTTTGATTAAGCTTACTGAAGAGTAAAGGGTGAGCGATGACGGTTAAAGAAGTTATATGCGAGGCACTGCGTCTTGTCGGCAGGGAGGACGTCGCAGACGCCATATCGGGTACGTCGGCTTTGACCAGTGAACAAACGCGTTTAAAACGTGCCTTTCTCACCTATTTCAATTCCGTGTTCGACGAGCTTGCAAGGGGATATTTCCCCTTGTCTGCCCGTGACGAATTTTATACCGAGACCGGCATAGTCGCCCTTTCAAGCTTTTCTCTCCGCCCCGTAAGGGTCAAAAAGGTGCTTAAAGACGGCAAGCAGATAGATTGGCAGTTGTGTATCAAAGGCATAGAGGCCGAGGCGGGCAACTTGACCATATTTTACGAATATGCCCCCAACACGTTCTCGGAGAACGACACGTTCGGCTATCCGCAATTTGCCGTCAGCGAAAAGCTTGTCGAGTACGGTATTGTAGCCGAACACTATTTGGTGTTGGGCGACGCGGTATCGTCTAAGGCGTGGGAGGAGAAGTACCGCGACGAAATAGAGGCACTGCTTGCAAGAAGTACCGTAAAGGAGAGAATCCCCCCGAGGAGATGGATATGATAAGGCGTAATAGTCGTACTCTTCAAAAATTAAAGACAAGGTGCTTTACCGTCGATATATTAGGCGGTGAAGACGATTACGAAGAGTATATTTATTCCTTTATGCACGCCGAACAGGGTATTAAACCTCTCTATGAATTGTATGAGAGAAAGCTCAACGTACCGGCTACGGATTTTATCGATATATTCTATAGCGAAGAGGGTGAAAACGTGTTCTTTCTGTTAAATACCGGTCACGTCAATTACGGATTGTTAAATACGGGTGAGTACGGTACTGTATTTCAGTTGCAAACGTCACCTAATAACCGCAAACACTTTTTCCACGTATCCGTGCAGGATAAGAAAAATGGCAGAATTGAGTTGTTCATCTGTAATGACAGCCTTGCCTATCTCCGAGGAGGGATAGAAGGTACCATAACCCGAATTCAAATTCCCTACAATATCCGTAGCGGTATAATACATTGCGGTAGGCTGTTTGCGGTTGATATTTATAAACCTTACAGACTCTTGTGGTCGGGAATCAACGTCTTGGATTGGAGCAGTTCGGTCGAAGGCTACGGCTATATCGACCTTGATATGAACGGCGGGGATATCGTTCAGATAGCCGAACTTGACGATAATTTAATATGTCTTAGGGAAAGGGGTATAACCGTCGTTCACGCCTTAGCGGATTCGCGTAATTACAGGCTCTCCCCCGACCAACAGCTATTAGGCGGAATAAACGCTACGGGCAAAGGAGCTGTTTTTAACGGTAAATTCTATTTCCCTTGTATTGACGGAATATACTCCTTCGACGGTAACCAAATAACTAAGGAGTTCGCCTTGTCTATGTTTGAAACCTGCATTTACAGTAAGATTTACGTGGGCAACGGCGGTGTCCTGTTCGTAGAGTGCAACAACGGTGAAAAGGACTTCTTTTTGGTTTATGAGATTGCCGAAAAGAGGTGGGGAATCTTCGGGTTAACGTGTAAGTTCCCCTTTTGGGCAAATGGCAATTTGTATTGCTATAACACTCAAATAGGCGGAATAGGGTCGGTAACCCTCAACCATTACGCTACGGCTTCGGTTTGGAAAAGCAAAGCTGTAAGTTTCGGCACAAAGCCCGTTAAAACACTTAAAAGTCTTTACATCGACGCGTCGGCGGACGTTACAATAGACGTTATAGCCGACTCGGCAACCTATACTTATAATGGTAGGGGGCGCATACCCGTCGGGTTAAAGGGCGATACGTTTAAATTTGAAATAAGAAAAACGAGGGCTGAAATCCGTAAGGTCACTTGCTTTTTCGAGGAGGCGCAATGACTTTCGATATTATCAACATAACAGAGGAAGAGGTGGAGCTGTTAAGCACCGTACAGAAAAAGCTGTTAAGGACGGCGCAACAGAAGAAAAACGAGCTGTACAGAAAACTGCAAAATCAGCTTTACGAGCTACGTTTAATGGTCAGTTCTAACGGCGTTAATAATTCTTCCGTATATGAACAGACGGCGAAAGAGTTGCAGTCCGATTACGATACCGAAATAGAGATACTCACCGAACAGTTACAGTTTAATATGTCCTTGAAGGAACCCTCCAACGGCGGTGAGACGGGCGATAGCGGTACGGATAATACGGGCTACGTTGTCGATTACGAGCTGTCCTATCTTGAAAGGTACATAATAGTCCGCGACTATTATCTCGCAATCGAGGACCCTGCAGAGCGCATTGCCCTATATCAGGCGGACGAGGTAGCGATGAAATATCTCGGCACGTATTACAATACGTTGTTCGATTATCTTCTCTCGCTTTCTTAAAAGTAGGAAAAGGCGTTTATCTTTAAATTAAACCTTAAAGAATTTTTGTCGGGAACGCATAACGGATAATTAAGTCGGGCGGTAGTAAAATGGCGTCGGGTGGCAATTTTTGTCGCCCGACGTTTTCTTTATCTGCTTTTTGCTTTACTTTTTTTTATAAACATATTATAATAAATTTTATGAAGATTGCCGACTGTTGGAAAGATTATTCAATAATATCCACGGGCGACGGAATGAAGCTCGAAAGGTGGGGCGACGTCGTTCTGCTCCGTCCCGACCCTCAGGTGATATGGCACGCGTCCTCCGATTTGTATTCGTACAAGGGCATAAACGCGGTATATCGCCGTAGCGAAAAGGGGGGCGGTGGCTGGGAAATAAGAAAGCCTTTCCCTCCGCAATGGACGGTTAACTATAAGGATTTGACCTTTTCGGTAAAGCCTATGGGCTTTAAACATACGGGGCTATTCCCCGAACAAGCCGTCAATTGGGACGAAATGCGTAAACTCATCGAAGAGGCGAAATTACGCGAACCCGAACGCAAAATTAAGATTTTAAATCTGTTTGCATACACGGGCGGAGCTTCGGTTGCCTGCGCTAAATCGGGTGCGGAAGTAACTCACGTCGATGCCGCCAAGGGCATGGTAGAGCGTGCCGGCGAAAACGCAAGGCTGTCTAAAATAACTTCGGGCATACGCTATATAATAGACGACTGTATGAAGTTCGTCAAAAGGGAAATAAGAAGGGGCAACAAATACGACGGAATAATTATGGACCCTCCCAGCTACGGCAGGGGACCTAACGGCGAAATGTGGAAAATCGAAGACGATATTTTCGACTTTGTAAAAACCTGCTCTCAACTTCTGTCGGACAACCCTATATTCTTCCTGATAAACAGTTACACCACAGGGTTACAGCCGACGGTTATAAAAAATATTTTAACGCTTACGCTCCCTAATAATTGTCAGACGGAAGCGTACGAAGTGGGACTTCCTACAATGGAGGGGGTAGCGCTTCCCTGCGGTTGTAGCGGATTGGCAAGATTTTCTCTGTAAATATGCGTCGTAATACTGTGTCAGGTTGCGTTCCGCCTCAGTCATTTACCGTTTAAAGTAAACTCCTGTCGGCGGTGCTCACACGCCTTGAACTACTCGCATCTTTCCAGAGTGATGGGCTTGGTGTGTTAACCTTTACGTTCCGCCTCAGTCATTTACCATTTAAAGTAAACTCCTGTCGGCGGTACTCACACGCCTTGAACTACTCGCATCTTTCCAGAGGGACTTGTTTGGGGTGGTAAGTCGTCATTGCGAGAC
>JBJEVA010000038.1:0-53941 GCA_051884115.1 Candidatus Coproplasma sp.
TATGAAAAAATGTTGTGGCCTTTTTCTTAGACCACAACATTTATTTTAGAACCTTTTAAGAATGCGATTGGCTCGGTTAAAACCTAATCACCCTAAATAATGAAACTCTTGATTTGCCTTGTGGCACCTCATTTCTTATTCACTCAATACAAAAACAGCACCTTGGACGGGTGCTGTTTTTTAGTGTAATTGTAGGCTAAGTTGTTTCCATATTTTTAAATAAATTGTAATTTTTGTCGTTTTTTTACTTTACATTTGTAAAAATTGAAAATATAATATATGTGTGAAAATTTCGTATTTTGTTAGATTATTTCTTTATTTTTACCTTAAAAGTAATCCACAAACATTTAACCGACAGATTTAAATTTTCATTGATTAACTTTTTTAATAGTTAAATATATACTTCCATTAAATATTATTTCACAAAACAAATCTTATTTATGGAAGATAATTATACGTAAAAAAATATATATATAATAGTGTAAGGGGTAGAATTATGAAGGCAAAAATCAGAAAAGTGCTGACTGCGGTTATGGCAACAGGGCTTGTCTGTTCTGCTACCGGCTTAGGCGTGTATGCGCTTGTGAAAAACAATAATCGTAACGACGGTTTAAATTTTCACGGTGAATACTCGCTTTCGGCTTTTGCAGAAACGGCAAAGACCGTAAACTTAAACGTAGCCGGCAACTCAAAGGCGATTGATGCAACAGAAACGCTGTCCATCACTTCTAACGACGGCAAGTACAAGCTGTATCTAACGGCGATTGACTTAGACGACTTTGATGAAGAAGTGAGCGTTAATGTTGGTTACGTCTATGACGGAAGTACCTACAATGGTACAAGCAAAGGACTTAATAACGTATATTATTCCTCGCTCACAATTAAAACGGGTGAAAACACTACTACTACGTTGTTTGCAAACCAAATGAACGTAGATGCAAGCATTACTAATCCTGGTTTTATTATAACGGAAGTTACAGCAAACAGCCAGGCAAACGATGCTTTGCTCGTTGTAAACAACACAAATTCTGCAGAAATAAAAAACTGCGATGGCAACCTTGAAGCTTCCTACATAACCTGGGGTGCGGTTTCAGGCGCTGAATGGTATAACGTTTACGTTAAAGAAAGCACTGCATCTTCTTACACAAAGCTTGACGACGCACTTGTAAGGCAGTACTCCTCCTACTACCGTGCAGACGCGGTAGGGCTTAAAGCCGGAACTTACGATATGAAAGTCGTTCCCACCGACGCTGACAAAATTGAAATGGAGTCCTACACCGAAATCAAAAACATAAAGGTTGAGGCTCACGACAGAAGCGGTTACGGGTTCGTAAACGGCACTTCTTCGGGCGCATACAACGAGGACGGCACATTAAAGAGCAATGCAGTCGTGCTTTATATCACTGAAGAAACAAAGGATACTGTATCGTTGGATGTTGTAACCAGTTCTAAGGGCGCAACCACAAACTACGTAGGTTTGCAGAATATTCTAACCGGTATAAAAAAGGGTTATGACTCTCGTCCTGTAAGTATTCGTTTAATAGGTAATATCACTGATTTTGCAACAATGGACAAAGGTGACATTGTTATTGATGAAAGTCAAAAAGACGGTGCTGACGGCATAACTTTTGAAGGTATCGGCAACGACGCAACTGCAAACGGTTGGGGGCTTCGTATTAAGAGTTCATCCAACGTTGAAGTGCGCAATATCGGTTTTATGAATTGTGATAGTTCTGAAGGCGACGACGTAGGTTTACAGCAAGATAATAACCATGTTTGGGTACATAACTGCGACTTCTTCTACGGTAACGCAGGTTCCGATGCCGACCAGATAAAGGGCGACGGTGCGCTCGATACTAAGACGTCAACCTACGTAACCCATTCCTACAACCGTTTCTACGACTGCGGTAAGTGTAACCTGCAGGGTATGAAGGAAGAGTCGACAAGCAACTACATTACTTACCACCACAATTGGTACGACCACTCTGACTCCCGTCATCCCCGTATCAGGACTTGTACGGTACATATTTATAATAACTACTTCGACGGCAACGCAAAATACGGGGTTGGCGTAACCATGGGCGCAAGTGCGTTTGTGGAAAACAACTACTTCCGTTCAACCTCCAAGTTAACCCCTATGCTTTCCTCTGGTCAGGGTACTGATGCTGACGGTGAAGGAACGTTCTCAGGCGAAACGGGCGGTATAATCAAGTCATTCGGCAATACATACGATTGTCCTGATGGTAAATTAAATCTCATCACATATAAAGATGCAGGTAGTGATTCCGACTGCTACGAGGCTTCAACCCGTGACGAACAGGTGCCTTCAAACTATACGACAATATCGGGCGGTACTTCGTACAGCAATTTTGATACGGCTGCCGACTTCTATGAATATTCAGTGGATACACCCGACGTTGCAAAGATAAAGGTTGAAAAGTGGGCAGGCAGAGTTGATCACGGCGACTTCGTCTGGGAGTTCACAGATTCAACTGACGACCCTTCATATGCAGTTAATACGGCACTCAAGTCTGCAATTACCAATTATTCTACCACCCTTGTAAAGGTTGGTGACACAACCATTTCTTCAGGCGGCGGTTCGAGTGAAGGCACTGCACCTACAATTACAAGCGTAACTGCAACGGCAAGCAAGACTTCGGGTGCTGTAGGCGATACTGTAACCTTATCCGCTACGGTTAGCGGTACGGGTAGCTATGACAGCACAGTATCTTGGAAGATAACCTCCGGTAGCGAATACGCAACTCTTTCGGGCAGTACGCTTACGTTGAATGCTGTAGGTACCGTTAAAGTACAGGCAACTGCTAACGGTGATAGCTCGGTTACGTCTAACGTATTAACTATAACGATAAGCGAAAGTTCAACAAGTGGTGGCGACACAGGCAATACGGGTGACACCATAAGCGATGCCGTTACATTCATTCCTTTTGGAACAAGTGACAGCAGGTTCACAGTGAGTGGTTCTGCTATATCACACAGCGAAATCACTGTTGACGGCGTAACTATTCCTAAAAACGGCGCACTCAAGCTTGCTTCAACAGGTACTATTGCCTTTACAACCTCTGTAGAGATGACCTTAACACTTTATGCTTATGATAATAGTGCTATAAAAGTTGACACCGCAAACGTATCAGTTACCGCATCGGGTAGCTACTATGTTGGAACCACTACTATAGTTGCAGGCTCTCATACTATAGCTAAGGGTGACGGCGAAAACGCACTCTATATGTTAAAGCTTGCTCCTACAGGCATTTCAATCCCCGTAGCGGTTGAAAGCGTTTCTTTGAATAAGAGCGAATCCTCTCTTAAAGTAGGCGAAAGCGAAACGTTGACGGCAACGGTCAGCCCTGCAAATGCAGACAACACGGCTGTTACTTGGTCATCTTCCGACGATACGATTGCAACCGTTGTTAACGGCGTAGTCACCGCACTTAAAGCAGGTGAAATCACTATTACCGCAACCTCTGCTGAAAATGAAGCTTTATCTGCAAGTTGCACCTACACAATAACCAACGTTGCTCCCACTTCCGTTACTCTTAACACAGCTTCCGTAACCATAGCAGTTGGCGATACTCTTAACTTAACAGCAACGGTAGCACCTACCAACGCAACGGTTAAGACCGTTACTTGGAAATCTTCCAACACTTCTGTTGCAACCGTTGATGCAAACGGCAAAGTTACTGCTGTCGGCACAGGCTCTGTAACCATTACGGCTACCGCTGACGACGCGACAAGCGTTACCGCAACCTGCACAATTACAGTCAAAGACGAAATTGTTAAGGTAACGGGAATTGCCCTTAACTATTCAAACGAAAAACTTAACGTAGGCGACACCCTTCAGCTTATCGTAACTGTAACCCCTGACAATGCGGAAGATAAGAGTGTTACTTGGACAACTTCCAATTCAGCAATTGCAACGGTAAGCACAGACGGCTTAGTAACCGTTGTAGGCGAAGGAAGCGTTGTTATTACTGCAACCTCCAACATCAACTCCTCTGCAACTGCAACTTGCACAATCACTGCAAGCTACGTAAGATACACCGTAACGTATAAGGACGGCTCAACCACCAAAGATACGCAATCGGTTATTTCTGGGCAAAAGACAACCGCTATATCCCTCACAAAGGACGGCTATTCAATCGAGGGCTGGTACACAGACTCTGCTTTAACAAGCAAATTCGACTTCTCTACTCCTATCACTTCTGATATAACCTTGTATGCTAAATGGGTTAAATCAACTATGAGCGTAACCTACTCTATGGGCAACTTCGAGAGTGCGGCAATCGAGTGGGCTGATACCAATGCTTCCTCCGCGACAGTCTCCTATAAGCTTGCTTCTGCTGACGACAGCGAATACGTTGCTGTTGATAGCGAACTTATCCGTCAGATTGACAGCGACACCGCAAGAGTTGACGTACTCGGCTTAAAGGGCGGAAATACCTATAACTTTAAAGTAACTTCAAGCGCTAACGGAGAAACTATTCAAACTCTTGATATTAAATCATACGACCGTTCGGGCTATGCACACTTCAACTACACAAAGGGCATAGGCGCATATAACGACGACGGCACGCTTAAAGATAACGCAATCGTAATCTACGTAACCAACGAAAATAAAGATACAGTTATGAAGGACGTCGTTGCTAAGTATTCAGGAGTTGCAGGTTACGAAGACCTTAAAATGTTCCAGATTCCTTACTGTGCAGAAAGCGGTATATCCAGCAAATGGAACGGTAAGGATGCAGACGGCATAGGTTGGTGGCTGAACAATGCCCAATATACTATGAACAATGCCAACAGTACTTCTAACAAGGTTCCCAGCAACACTTATGATACTACGGGCAACGGCTCTAAGCTTGGCTTCAGAATGTTGTCTAATAACCCTGTTGTAATAAGATTTATCGGCACGGTTGACGTACCCGAAGGCTGTACGGCTTACGACTGCGAACAGGAAGGCGGTTCCGTTGGCGATAACGGCAATATGGCCCGTATGAAGAACTGCCAGCACATCACGTTAGAGGGCGTTGGCGAAGACGCACAGATTCACGGTTGGGGTATCCACTTCATGGGCGGTAGCGACGCAACCGGCGACCAAGGTATGAGCTTTGAAGTAAGGAATTTAACCTTCTACGAATACACTGAAGACGCAATCGGTATGGAAGGCGTACAGGGCGGAACCCAAATCACCGGTCCTGTAGAGCATTGCTGGATACACCGCAACACCTTCTTACCCGGTCATTGCGAAAACCCTGCTGAAAGCGATAAGGCAGAGGGCGACGGAAGCTGTGACTTCAAGCGCGGTCAGTACTTCACCTGTGCTTACAACTGGTTCGAGTACTGCCATAAGACCAACCTTGTAGGTTCTTCCGACAGCTCATTGCAGTTTAACTTAACCTATCACCACAACGTATGGTGGCAGTGCGGTTCGCGTATTCCTCTTGCAAGGCAGGCTAACATTCACTTCTACAACAACTACGTATATGGCGATGCTTCTGAAACAACCACGCCTTACAGCTGGATTTCTAAGCCTGCACTCTCCTACGTACACTCATTAAGAGCTAATTGCTATATCTACTCCGAAAACAACTACTACGACGGCTGTAAGAACGTAACCGACGGCAAGAACGGCGGTAAGGCAAAGGCTTGGAATAATATCTACTTTGCTTGTACGGGTACCAACACTTTGGAAGAGGCAACCACCCGTGAACAGACAATTTCAGGTTCTTGCTCTTACTCTGACGGCACCACGACTTACGATTACTCGGCATTCGATACCAATCCTAATCTGTTCTACTACGACAGCGAAAACAAGGTAAGCGATTGCGCTATGACCGATGCGGTAACCGCTCGTCAGGACTGCTTAAGGTATTCAGGCGTTCTTAAACACGATTACAGTGCAGTAGATACGAGAATGATTACGCAAACGCCTTCAAGCGCAATTGACGTTCCCGAAAGCGGTCTTACAATAGATATGACGCAGTCTGCCGTAGGCAAAGAAGTAAGCGGAGTTCTCTTTGTAAACGGTAAGAACAGCTCCGGCGTGGCAAAGGGTAAGGATATTATTGCAGTATTCACTCTTGCATACAACACCGAAGTAAGCATCAGCGGTACGTCAATCGAGATTGCGAACGTTGACGGCACTCACCTCGGTACCGGCAGTTACAACGGCAGTCTTGACGCGGGTACGTACTATGTACGCAGTTCGGAAAAGGCTAAGGAAGGTTCGATATCTTCAATGACCTTCAAGAGCGGTGTAACCGATGAAGAGAAAGTTGCAAACGTTGAGGCTTTGATTAGTGCAATCGGTACGGTTGAACTTACCGAAGAATGTAACTCCAAGATAACGTCGGCACAGTCGGCTTACAATGCGCTTAGCTCAACCTTAAAGGCACAGGTATCCAACGCCTCCACCCTTACTACCGCAGTAGCAACTTACAATCAGTTGTCTGCTGACCCCGTAATTGAATTGATAAACGCAATCGGTACGGTAAATGCGTCTAGCGGTACTAAGATTACCGAGGCAAGAAACGCATACAGCGCACTCACTGCAGACCAGAAACTTTTGGTTACCAACTATGCAACCCTCGTTTCGGCTGAAGAAGCTTACGTTGAATACGAAGTTGAAGGCATCAACGATGCAATCACAGCACTTGCAGACCCTTCAACGGCAACTACCGAAACGGCTATTACAGAATTACTTGCAGAGTACAACACGGTTAAGGATATGTACGACGGACTTTCCGAAGAGCAGAAGGCACAGGTTACTAACTACTCCAAGGTAACCGACGGTATTGCAACGTTGAATGCAAAGCTTGCAGAGATTGCATTGGCAGAAGAGCAGGCGCAGGCGTATACAGATATTACTACAAAGCTTAATGCAGTAACAAGTGTTGATGCGCTTACAAACACAGAGTGTGCTGAAATAGTTGCACTGTATAATAAGTTGAGCTCAGAAAAGCAGACAGAAATTGCCGCTAACACAACATACATTGCTGTAAAAGCAAAGTACGATTCTTACGCTTCACAGGCAAAGACGTTAATCTTCTCTTCTGCTGACAATGCTACGTTAACTGAGGCTGGAGTAACAATTACCGGAGGTTCTTTCAAAACGGCGTCTGAATATACAGTAGGCGATAATACTTACACAACGTCTTATAGCATAAGCAATGGTTCTGTAACATTTAGCCTTTCAGGCAACTTTAAAATGACTGTCTATATGACCGGAGACGGTGCCTCTTATACAAGTATTTCTGACGGTAAACGACTTACTGTCAATGGAACAACGTATTCAGCAACTAACAGTATGGTAGTCGTTGACAGCATAACGGGTGACGTAACAATTACTAAGGGTGATTCCTGCAGAATTACTTATATAGTTCTCGAACCCATTGCTTAACTAAATTTAAAGCTAAACAAAGCTTGAACAGTAATTCCCCCGACGGATAAGTCGGGGGAATTCAATTATTATTGCTTTTGTTATATGCACAATTGACTTTTTACGGCGGTTATTGTATAATATTACAGATATGATAAAAGTTAAAATTGCGGACATAATAATCGAAATCGAATCGCGTTATAAAGAAAACGAATTGTTTTTGCAAGAGTACGTTTGTAACGAGGGCGAACCTAATTTTAAGGCAAGCTGTAGCGAAAAAGAAGTCGAGGATATTATTGCCGTTTCGGAAATAAAAGTGCCTGCCTATTGCGAAAACGCCGGTATTTGCAGGGATATTGCGGAGAAAATGATTGACTACAACCGCTTTTTGTTCCACTCTGCCAATATTGAAGTTGACGGCAAGGCGATTGCATTTACGGCTAAGAGTGGCGTCGGCAAGAGTACGCACCTTGCGCTTTGGCTTAAAAATTTTAAAGACTGCAAGGTTCTTAACGGTGATAAGCCCTTCTTCCACTTTGACGGGCAGGAGTTTTACGTTTACGGCTCGCCTTGGCAGGGTAAGGAAAACGCGGGGTATAACGGCAAAGCTAAGCTTGGCGCTATATGCTTTTTAAAACGCGGTGAGAAAAACGAGATTAAAAGAATTTCCGCAGACGACGCGTTCAAGAGAATGTTTTTGCAGGTGTCCTTCCCCTACGATATAGAGCATAGAATTAAGCTTACCGAGCTTCTGCACGAGCTAAGCAGAAGGGTTGACTGCTACGAGCTTAGTTGCACTATAAGCGACGAAGCGGCATTACTTTCGAGAAAGGAGATTAAGTTATGAAGATTAAAAAGGGGTTTGTTTTAAAAGAGCTTGACGGACAGGTTGTAGCTATACCTGTGGGTAGCGATTTTTCCGGCGTTATTAAAATGAATGAAATTGCAGGATTTTTATGGAAGTTGTTGGAGAAAGGAGCAACTGAAGAAGAGCTTGTAAAGGCAATTTTAAACGAATACGACGCAACTGAAGAACAGGCAAAGCAAGCTGTTAAAAACACCGTAGAGCTTTTGAAGAGCAACGGCTTTATCGAGGAGTGATATGGGCGAAATTACCCACCTTTCGCCAAAAGAAGATATCGAAAGAAACGGCTATCACATAACGAGAATTACGGGTGTGAGTATGATGCCCCTACTTAGACAGGGTAAGGACACTGTACTAATTTCTAAGGGCTTGCCTAAAAAGGGCGAGGTTGCACTTTATGAGGGCGTGAACGGTATAACTTGCGTACTGCATAGGGTGATTGCCGTTAAAGGCGAGATTTACGTGTTCAGGGGCGATAATTGCGTTGCGCGTGAGTACGTGCCAAAAGACAAGGTTTTGGGCGTTTTAGAGCGAATTTGGCGCAACGGAAAAGAGATTGAAGTTAAGAAAAGCTTTTGGTATAAGTCCTACTCCCTCTTTTGGAAGTTGACAACTTTTATTAGAATACCGTATAAGAAGTTGAAATTCAAGATTAAAAAAATATTTAAGAAGTAATCGGTTTGAAAGAAATTTTCGGACCGATTTTTTATATGCTTAGGACTTTGGGATTGCCACACTTCGTTCGCAATGACGACTTACCACCCACCGTCATTGCGAGGCGGACGGAACTTTTTGTTACGGACGGCGTGGCAATCTCATTGAGTATGGGCGGACTTTCCCTTGCTTTCCCTAAAGAATAGGGAAAGTGGCACGAGCGAAGCGTGTGACGATAGAGTTTGATTTTATAATAAGGTTGCAATTATACCCCTCATCAGTCGCTAAGGCGACAGCTTCCCCCCAAGGGGGGGGGAAGCCGAGGGGGTTGGTCACTTAGGACTTTGGGATTGCCACACTTCGCCACAAGTGGCTCGTTCGCAATGACGACTTACCACCCACCGTCATTGCGAGACGGACGGAACTTTTTGTTACGGACGGCGTGGCAATCTCATTGAGTATGGGCGGACTTTCCCTTGCTTTCCCTAAAGAATAGGGAAAGTGGCACGAGCGAAGCGTGTGACGATAGAGTTTGAAATTTAATGCGGTTGCAATTATACCCCTCTTCAGTCGCTAAGGCGACAGCTTCCCTCGTCGAGGCAAACTGCGCTTTAATGCCTTTGGTAAAAACCAAAGGCAAAGTTTGCTCTGTTGCCTCTCCTCTTCCCACAAAATCTTTGCAAGCAAATTTTTTGCGGGAGCCCTGTATAATAGGAAGCCGAGTTGGTTGATCACTTAGGACTCTGGGATTGCCACACTTCGCCACAAGTGGCTCGTTCGCAATGACGACTTACCACCCACCGTCATTGCGAGACGGACGGAACTTTTTGTTACGGACGGCGTGGCAATCTCATTGAGTATGGGCGGACTTTCCCTTGCTTTCCCTAAAGAATAGGGAAAGTGGCACGAGCGAAGCGTGTGACGATAGAGTTTGAAATTTAATGCGGTTGCAATTATACCCCTCTTCAGTCGCTAAGGCGACAGCTTCCCTCGTCGAGGCAAACTGCGCTTTAATGCCTTTGGTAAAAACCAAAGGCAAAGTTTGCTCTGTTGCCTCTCCTCTTCCCACAAAATCTTTGCAAGCAAATTTTTTGCGGGAGCCCTGTATAATAGGAAGCCGAGTTGGTTGATCACTTAGGACTCTGGGATTGCCACACTTCGCCACAAGTGGCTCGTTCGCAATGACGACCTACCACCCACCGACTAAAAACAAGGGGGCGCAATGACGGGTATAGTTGGAGTGGCAAAAAATTACGGCGGTGCCGAAGCACCGCCGTTTGTTGGTTATCATTAAATAGTGTTAAATTAGGTTGTTGCATTCCAACCAAAAATCCAAATCAAAGAAGTACCATCAGAACCATTAGTGGCATAGAATGTTAATTCTTGATTTTCTTCTAATGTAACCGTTATACTCTGCATTACATCACGTCTATCGGTTTCTTTATTTAATGCTAATTCGACTGAATTTGTTCCATAGCTATATTTAATAGTACCGCTTCTATGTGAATTATAAGAATCATTACTAAACGTAAAATATAATGTTAAAGTGATTTTCTTATTAGCAGTGAAAATAAATTTATCAGTATCAGCATTTCTATTAGCTTTATTAGTATTTCTAAAACCAGCTCCAACAAGGTCAGTTCCATTCGATGCAAATGGATTAACAGGTTTTGTAGTATTTGTTACCTCACTATATGTTACACTTGCATCAGACGTTAATGTAATCAAAGCATCATTATAAATATTTGCTCCTGCTGTATATGCGGTACCGTCAGTAATTGTCAAAGCTGATGCATCAACAGTTAAATTGATAACGTCGGATATAGTAATGCCACAAACATCGCATGTTGAATCAGAATTTTCGTCCACATGGTCTGCATAATCCAAATCAGTTCCACATACTGTACATTCATGCCAATGACCAGCTGAATTTGTTGACCATGTTTCTGATGCGGTGTGTTCGCCTGTTGCAGGGATTACAAGTTCAGCTTCTGTAGTTTCAACATATTCACCTTTAGTTTTAACGTAGAGCTTGCCATCGGAACCTATATAGTGAAGTGCAACACCGTCTGCACCACATGTTGCAGGAACTTCTGCCACTTCGGTATAGGTAACCTTAACAGGTGCGCCAATTAAAATACCATAAATGTTATAACCACCCACATTATCATTAGCACCTGAAGTAGCTAAATAATAGGTACCAGGATTTAAGTTAACAAAACCCTCATACAATGCATTACCATCAGTAGTCATTACAGTTGCAATCTCTTTTCCATTGCTATCCAATACTATTAAAGAACGTTCAGAAGAACTATTTCCGCTCATACCGTGAACGGTTATAGAAGAAC
This sequence comes from Candidatus Coproplasma sp., assembly GCA_051884115.1. GTDB lineage: Bacteria > Bacillota > Clostridia > Christensenellales > Borkfalkiaceae > Coproplasma. Next base: position 11,261 of record JBJEVA010000038.1, read on the forward strand.
GATTTGTCAATTCAATTTTAACACTATTTTTTGTTGTAGTACCAGGAGCGCCATTAAGCTTAAGACGATTTGTATAACTATACTTTGTTTCACCTACGGTGATTGACTTGCTATTAGCTTCAAGAATTACACCAGGCTGTATATCTAATGTAGCACCGCCAGTTGTTGCGGAAGTCCAAGTCTGAACGTCAGTTGTGGTAACATTCTTATCTGCTATCCAAGAAAAACCACCTGAATCATATGCATATGTATTTGTTTCAGTAGGTATTGCAGTACCTTGAATTGTAAGTGTAGCAGAACTTGAACCAACATTAGATGAGCTAACTTCTGCAATTACAAGTTTTGCAGTCGTAATAGATGTATATTTTTCTGCAAGCTCATAAGCGTATAAAGTTGATGTCGCTCCTGTGTCAGCATCTGTTGTAACTGTGAGCGAGCTATAAACAACGTTGGTTAATTGGTCTTTCTGACCGTTATAAACCTTGCCGTTGACTGTATATCCGAGTTTAACATTTTCAAGTGCATCAAAATCATCCACATCGATAATACTAACAAAAAGTGTATAACTCTTATCAACAGACGGTAAGGTCAATGTAGAAGTTACATCAATACTCACGCCGTCAACTGTAACAGTTGAAGCAGTTGCTTTGTTTTCTGTTGTTTCTTCTGCCAAAGCGTTGATTGAATATGTGCCTTTGAAGCCGAAGTTATTTTTAGTTGTTTTTGCAAAAGAGTACGTACCTAAGCCGACTGCAGAACCGAGAATTGCAGTTGCGACTACTGAAGCAATAATGCCTTTAGTTTTTGTTTTCATAAATTTTCCCTCTGATTGATATTCTAAAATTAAGTATTACCTTGAAAATTTCCGCCGTCAACTAAACCGCCCGGGAGGGAAGGTTTTGTCGAAGGGGTTTGCCCACCGCCTGTGGTTTCTTCACCGCCTGTGGTTTCTTCACCGCCTGTGGTTTCTTCACCGCCCGTGGTTTCTTCACCGCCTGTGGTTTCGTCACTGCCTGTGGTTTCTCCACCGCCCGTGGTTTCGTCACCGCCCGAAGGGTTATCTATAACAACGTCGGAAGTGTTATCTTTCGGCTTATTATTACTACACCCTACGGCAAAGGCAACGGGCGCAAGCGCCAACATTACGGCAAGTATGCGTTTTACAATCTTTTTCATTAAAACTCCTAAATGCCCTTAAACGCTTAAATCAAAGAAACCTTTGATACTTTCTATACCGTAAGTACCATTAGACGAGTAAGCATTCGGAGAAGTATTTCCGGTAATTACGTCTTTTTCATCAAAGTGGATAACTTCGATTTCGGGTTGGTTAAAAAGCTTCTTGTTTTCCATTATTCTATCTCCCTATAAATTTTAAAGCAATCAGAGGTGTTTGCGCGCGATTGCAATACAATCGCGCGCAGGCATGCCTGCGCTTTAATATATTATTATATGCTATATTTTAACACTTACCAAAAACTATGTCAACACTAATTTACTAAAATTTTATATTTTATTACAAAAAAGTACATATTTGAAGTTTAAATATTACAATAAATTATTAAAACGTATCAAGTTTTATTATTTAAAATTACAAACCTCGGGAAATACTCTTACTCCCCGAGGCTGTTAAAACTGATTATAAATACTAAAACTGATTACTTACCTTTATTTTTCTTTTTTGCGCGGTTCATTTCCTTAACGCGGACGTAGCTTCTTTTACTGAAAACTCTTGTTAAAACGTGCCAAACGTAGAAAAAAGGTAAAAGTAAAATTCCTGCACCCCTATTTAATACAGGGTACCAACCTTTCATTGACCTAACGGTCGGGAAGAGCTTACGCACAACAAGTTTTGCCGTTGAATTATTATTTTTTTGCAAATCGGACTGAACCAAATTATCCAACGTGCCGTATGTTCCGGAGGACGCCACGCGCAAAAGCATTGCCTTTTCCTCTTCGTCCAAGGCGTTCCCCTCGAACAAATCATAAGAAAATCTTTCGATTAAAGCGACTGTACTTGCGTACTCCGTCTTTGCAAACGACGCGGATAAATATTCGCGGTTAAGCGAAGGTTTAGCCTTTAAATAAATATAAATATCGATAAAAGAACGAAGCCCCGTTCCGCCTTGAACGTAATGGAACAACAGGTGAAGCATTAAATGCAAATAAAAATCTTCGTCGCTCATTTCGAGAGCGTAAGATTTTCCCGCCTTTACCTTACACCGCGACAAAACGTCTTCTAACAGCTCCCTCCCTATCTCGTCCTTTTCTATTAAAAGCCTGTGAAGCTCGACAATCATAAACGGGGGTTTATTAAACTCTAAATGGTGTTCGCAATTGAGGTCTGCCTTATAGCCGTGTTCAATTATAATCTTCTTTGCGGTATCGAAGTCTTTTAGCGAAACGAGATAGTCCAAATCGCCCATAGTGCGGAGGTGCGTTTGGGGGTATAATGACTTCATTACCATTCCCTTTAACGCAAGGTAGGGAATTTGCGCCTTTTCAAAATCGGCTTCGAGCGCCTCCCTTTCGCAAAGCTGAATTAAATCGCACCGAGCCGAGGAAAAATATATCTCGGTTACTCTGTCTGCAATTTCCTTTTCGGTTACCTCCTTGTCCATACAGGGATACAAAAAGGGGGCTACGCTGTGGAACTTTGCCAATTCAAGTAAGTTTTCGTCTATCTTTGTCTTAAACTTTTCGCCGTGAAGGACGGAGCGAATTATTTGAATTAAGATTTTCATACGCCCTCCTCTCCGTCTTTGCCCAAACGGAAAACTTTATTTGCATAACCCACTGCGCAAGGCTTATGCGAAACTATAATTACCGTCTTTCCAAGCGAAACTATATTTTCCAAAATTGCCTTTTCGGTCGCTTCGTCAAGGGCGGAAGTACATTCGTCAAGCACAAGCACGGGGCGTTCGACAAGCAAAGCCCTCGCGATAGACAATCGCTGACCTTCACCCTCGGAAAGCCCTGCGCCAAAGTCGGATATAGGGCTATTTAACCCGTTAGGAAGGGAGTTGATTTTATCGCTAAGCATTGTCAATTTAAGCACGTCTTCAAGTTCTTCCGCCGTTGCTTCGGGTGAAAACAAGCAGAGGTTTTCCTTAATCGTCCCCGGTATTAAAAAGTTGCCCTGCGGTACGTATGAAAAGAGATTTCTGCATTTTTTTATATCTTCTCCGTTAAAAGTTACCATACCTTTATCGGGCTTATACATTCCCATTATGCATTTTAAAAGAGTTGATTTTCCGCATCCGCTTCCGCCTACGATTGCAACATAATCTTTAGGTGCAATCTGCAGAGAAACTTCCTTTACGGGCGACTGCTCCTTATCGTATGAGAAAGAAATATTATCGACTATTATGGGTGAATCGAAGTTTAAAATTTCAAGCTGAGATTCTTGCTCCCTGCCTTCAAGTTCAAAGATACGTTCTATACTGCCCAAAGTGCGGTAGTATTTAGGGAGTAGCCCCGAAATGGAGCTGAATGGCCCCTCAATTTGGGCGATGAGCTGGACCATTAAAAACAGATTGCCCACGCTTCCGCCGTTGGTTATTGCAATTACCGCCCACAAAATTGCGACAAGGTACGAGACGCGCATAAACATCAAAAAAGCGGAATTGACGAAGATATTAAAGCTTGCATACCTCATCCTTGCCGTCTGATACTTTGCCTGTATATCGTCGCAACGGCTATTTACGTATTTGCCGTTTCCGAACAGTTTGAACAAAAAGGAATGTGCAATGCCTTCCTTATAGAAGGATAGCACTTCGCCCTCTGCCTTCTGTGTTTGCTTATGCAAGGTTTTATTTTTTCTGCGGAGAAGTTTTGTCGCAAAATATACGACTATACCTACGCCGAGCAAACCGCCTGCAAAGACGGGGTCGATTACAAACAGCACCGCTAAAGACGCTATTATTCTTGAAAGCAAGCCTGCAAATTCGGGGATATAGGTTATTATCCCCTCTGCAATCACCCTGCAATCGGAGGTTAGACGGTTGAGTACGTCGGCATCCTCAATCTCTTCCGCTTCGCGGAAATCTTTTTCTAAATATGCCAAAAAGGTTTGCTTCTTTATGGCGTTTTCTGTGTGATAGATTTTACGGTTTATTAAGTAGGTATAGAGATATTTGAAACCAACTTCTAAAAGAATGAGCGCGCCTGTTATTATTGCGTAAATTATAAACTTATTTCCCTTGCCTGCGGAATCTATCAAAAGCTTTGTGAAATACGCAAACGCTACCACTAAAAGGGAAACAATGCACGACAAAACCGACAGCCAAATTATTGCCGAACGGTTTTCTTTTAGATATTTTCTATAACGCTTCTTTTCGTCCATTTGCTTACCCACCTTAACGTTTATATTCTATCAAATTCGAGTTTGTTAGTCAATATTTTTTATTATAAAGACTTTGCGGGTTGGTTATTACGGGTGGAAAATTAAGGCGAAGCGTTGCGGTTTGATTTGAAATTTAATTAACCGCATTGAACTTTAACTTTATTTTTTAACGGCTAAGGCGTAGTTTATGTGTTCAAAAGGTTTTAGACGAGAGTTTTTAGGGTTGATTATTTGGGTCTGAATTTCGTTGGGTGTGAGAAGCTCATAGATTAGCAGACGGCTGTCTTCAAGCATTTTTTCAAGGCGGTGATAACTGAAACAGGACAGCATAGGCTCTCCCCCTGCCTCAGCCATTGCGAGCATATTCTTTACCCTTTTCTCCTGTGATAAAAATAAGTTTTCGTCGCCGTAGTCGAATACTAACGAACTGCCTTCTGCCATAAATTCAGACAATTGTGAAAACAACTTCTGCAGAGAATTTTCTGTTAAATAATAGCTTACCCCGAGCAAGGAGAAGAATGTTTTCTTATTTCTATCAAAGCCGTTTAAGGTGAGTTTTTCTAAAAGATTATCGGCGGTGAGGTCGGCGGTGAGCATATGCAGATTGTTTGGAATTTTTAAGTCGGCTCTCTTTATTCTGTTTAATTTGTCTTCTTGGGTCGATTGTCGGTCGATTTCAAACACCTCGCATTTTGTGAGAGCGTTGGTTTGCCTATACGCAAAAGTATCTAACCCTGCACCTAAAATTACGTATTGGCGCGTACCTGAAAGATATGCCACCCTCAACGCCTGTTCGCAGTAAGCCGAACGGCAGACGGGCGTGGGAGCTATTTGAGTGTTTATTAAATAACTTAACGCCTGCCTATCGTTTTCAAACTGTATATCGGGACAGAAGAAATTTTTACCGCTTAGAACGTAATTTGCGATTGAATTATATTCCTCTTCGGTGAAAAGCTTTTTTATTATTCCGTCTTTGAAAATCGGATTTTGTTCGTTTTCGGAATGGTAACACCTTCCGTATGCAGAAAGCAGTGAAGTAAGACTTGATTGGTTTTTCATAATAACCCTCCTAAAAAAGTGTATAACTTATCATTATATAACATAATAGGTAGGTTTTGTCAAGCAAACACTGCCAAACGGGGTATTTTACGGGTTTATTTGCTTTGATTTGTATAATTTATTTAAAATGGCGTTAAATGATTTGAACTTTTTGCCTTGCGTATGTTATAGTAAATACAATGAAGGTATAGCTCAGTTGGTTAGAGCGCTTGCTTGACATGCAAGAGGTCGATGGTTCAAGTCCATTTATCTTCACCAAAATTATGTGCGCAGTTCTTTTTAGGACTGCGCACATATACGATAGACATCTTTTTCGGTTTGTTAGTTATGAAAGGTCTTATTTTAAAAAACGCCTATATGAGCTTTGAGGAGTACGACTCCCAAGCTATGCGCCTTAAACAAGAATTGGAAAATCTTGGCGTGCCGACAGATATTATCCGCAACAGATTTTACCCCGTTTGTGTGGGAGGAGAAGTATTTACGAATTTAAAGAATTACGACTTCTGCATTTATCTCGACAAGGACAAGTACGTCTTAAAGGGGTTGCAAAAGTGTGGAATACGCACCTTTAACAGCTATAACGCAATAGAGCTTTGCGATGACAAGATGCTGACGTTTTTAGAACTATCTAACCATAACGTTCCCCTTCCGCTTACAATTCCCGCACCTTTATGCTATGACGAAAGTATTGAAATTGACGAGAGTGCGATAGATAATTTAGAGCAGAAATTGGGTTATCCCGTTGTGGTTAAGCTGTGCTACGGCTCACGCGGGGCGGGTGTTTTCCTTGCAAAAGACAGACGTGAACTTATAAAGTATTGCAATGAGTTTAAGTGCAGACCCCACCTCTACCAAAAGTTTATAAAAGAGAGCTTCGGAAGGGATTTACGCGTCATTGTTGTAGGGGGGAAAGTTTTAGGCGGTATGTTAAGGCAATCGAACGGCGACTTCCGCTCTAACGTAGCCTTAGGCGGTAATACAAAGCCTTACAATATAGACAGTCAAACGGCTGAATTGTGCGTAAAAACGGCTGATATTTTAGGGCTGGACTACTGCGGAATAGATTTGCTTCTTAGTGAAAACGGGCAGAAATACGTTTGTGAAGTCAACTCTAACGCGTTCTTCCACGGCTTTGAAAAGACGACTAATATTAACGTTGCAAAAGCTTATGCTCAGCATATTATAGAACAAATGAGTAAAAAGTGAATAAAATATCCGTCCGTACCGAATTTTCGACACGGACGGTTTTTACTTTAAGTTAAATTGCCCTGATATTCAACCGAGGTAGCCGTTAAGAAATAGACCTTTTCAGCACCTTTCTTTTTAAGTTCTCTGCAGATTGCGTCTGCTGTTGCGCCTGTGGTCAACACGTCGTCTATAACTACAATTTTTTTACCCTTTACCATTCGTCTATCGGCGGTGAAACACCCCTTTAAGTTTTCCGCCCTCTCCTTACGGCTGAGTTCCTTTTGCGCAGAGGTTGCCTTATTTTTAACAACAGCTGATTTAAGATAAGGAAGACCCGTCGTTTTGGATATTTCCTTTGCGATAAGTTCTGCCTGATTATAGCCCCTGCGACGTTGAGCGCGCTTAGTCATAGGCACGGCGCAGAGAGCGTCGGCATCATCAAAGAGCGATAGTTTTTTAACCATTTTCTCGGCAAAAAATTCTTTAAGGTAGGCTTTGCCCCTTTTAAAACGGAGAACAAGCTTCCTTGCTCCGTCCTTGTAAATTAACGGCGAAATGGCTTTGTCAAAGACGGGAAGCGAGTTTTTACATTCAAGGCAGATTTCTTCCGTTTTTGTCCTTCTTCCGCATACAGGACAGGTTGCTCCGTTGTTTAACGGTATGCTGTTTTTACAATCCTCGCAAAAATCTTCGCCCTCGAACACCTCTTTATCGCACAACAAACAGGTGAAATGTTTAGGGAAAAGCATATCGGACAAAAAATCTATAAGCTTCACAAAAACACCTCGCTTGCTTGATATATATTTAATATTATGCAAATTAACTCTGTTTGTAAAGCAATTTAATTTAAAAACTGACGGCGATACTGTTATGCACCGCCGTCTAATTAAACTGTTTTTAGCTTATCTTTGCCTTAATCTGTTTTAAAGCATTCTTTTCCAATCTTGAAACCTGAGCCTGAGATATACCTACTTCTTTTGAAATTTCAGTCTGCGTCTTACCCTCGAAATATCTTAAAAACAGAATATTCTTTTCACGTTTATCAAGGTGTGAGAGCGCCTCGTATAAAGCTACCTTTTCCGTCCAGCTTTCGTCGTTATTCTTTGCGTCGTATATCTGGTCCACGAGGAGCAGTTCATCGCCCTGCTTATTATAGACAGGGTCAAACAGGCTTACGGGGTCGGAGATAGCGTCTAACGCATAGGCAACTTCGGAAACGGCTACGTTCATTTCTTTGGCAATTTTATCGTAGGTTACGTCGTCGTCTTTTTCCTCCAACTTCTCCCTTACCTTTAAAACCTTATACGCCGTATCGCGTATAGAACGAGATACCCGAAGCGAGTTTCCGTCCCTTATATATCTTTTGATTTCCCCCATAATCATAGGTACGGCATATGTGGAAAATTTAACCCCGACGGATATATCGAAGTTGTCTATTGCCTTAATAAGTCCTACGCACCCCACTTGAAACACGTCGTCGGCGTTGGCACGTTTTGACCAAAACCTTTTGACAAGCGAAAGTACAAGGCGCATATTGCCTATGATAAATTGTTCCCTTGCGTTTTCGTCCCCCGCTTTGAGCTTGAACATAAGTTCCTCTTGCTCCTTTTGGGAGAGCTTGGGAAGTCCGCTCGTCTGCACACCGCAGATAACTACTTTGTCGTACATATAAATTTTTACCTCCATATGTACAACAAAGTCTTAACTTAAATTTGCTTTGAAATATCCTTTTTAAGCTTTGCTATTATCTTCTTTTCAAGGCGGGATATGTAGCTTTGCGATATACCCAAACTGTCGGCAACGTCCTTTTGGGTCATCTCTTCTCCGCCGTCAAGCCCGAAGCGCATACGCATTATTATCTGCTCCCTCGGACTAAGCCTTGTCAGAGATTTTTTTAGAAGCTCCCTCTCAACTCCGCCTTCCACACGGGAATAAACCGTATCGGCGTCGGTACCCATAACGTCGGAAAGTAGCAGTTCGTTGCCCTCCCAATCGGTGTTTAACGGCTCGTCGAAGGAGACCTCCTGCTTTGCCCTTGAAGTTCGGCGAAGATACATAAGTATTTCGTTTTCGATACAGCGCGAAGCATAGGTTGCAAGCTTAATGTTTTTATCCGAACGGAAGGAATCGATTGCCTTAATAAGTCCTATCGTACCTACCGAAACGAGGTCGTCGCCGTCTATTCCTGAATTTTCAAATTTTTTGGCTATATAGACGACTAACCTTAAATTATGCTCGACAAGCTCCGCCTTAGCTTCCGCATCACCCTGTTCTAAAAGGTTTATTTTATCCTTCTCCTCCTCTGAAGATAAGGGCAACGGCAACGCCTCTGTTCCGCATATGTAGTCGAGAGTGTTGCGCCCAAAGAGAGAACGCAAAAAATTTTTGATTTTTTCAAACATTTATGATGCCTCCGATAGGTCGGGGTGAAGCACGATTTTATTTATCCGTTGCGGTGACACCCCTAATAAAACACCGCTTAACTTTAAAAGCCTTTCCCCGTCGTCTATCTCTATCTTTTCCGCCGTGAATATCGGAATATCGCTATCCCCTGCCACAGTATGTATTTTTGCAAATGTTTTTATACTCTTTACGTCTGTTAACATTTGCGCCACGTAAGAAGGTATAACCGTTACGGGGGAACCGTTTAAAAATACCTTGTTTCCGCTATCGTAAAACCCTTTACAGACGACGCTGTTTTTACCGCATGTTATTTTACATACCGCCTCTACGGAACGCCGTAAAGCAATTTTTGAACAGAGTTTTTTAATGACGATTTCTATTACCGTTACCGCAAAAATGGGTATGCCTATCGGCACGGAAGAGATTAAATAGCCCCCGCCTTGTTCATAAGAAAGGTTGGCAAGAGAAAATAGAGCTATAAGCAACCCTCCCGTTAAAAAGGTTATTGCCGTAAACGTAAGAGAAAACTTTAAATACCCTTTAAAAGTTGAATACTTTCCGCCTATCGCACACATTAAAAACCCGAAAGCGATTTTAATTATAACGCCCAAACCCGCGTTAAGAGAAAACAGCGGAAATACTACGGCAAAGCAGGCACCCAAAGCTGAAGAGAGAGCAACCCTCCAATATGAAGCAGTATTCTTTGTTGCCCATTTGGCAGATAATAGCAATATGAAATCCATACAAAAGTTTTCCGCCAAGGCGTACTCTATATAGACCTGCATCGTGAAAAGTATTATAAAGGCTAATGCCCGTCGAAAAAGAAAAGATAGTGGAGAATTTAAAAGAATAAAGTCGAAAAGACGGTAATAAGTTTTGGTTGTCAAACTTTACATTGAATTGAAAGTTCACGTAACGCTGACAAAAATTACCGCTTAAGTTTTGGATATTACAGGCTTAAACTTTGCACAAACTATTGCAATTAGTAAAAGTCAGTGTTATAATCATAGCGTTAAATAAGTCTGCTGTGTGCGTGATATGAAATAAAGGGGTAATCCACAATATAAAAATCGGGAGTGCATGTTCGCGGAAATAGGCAAGGTCTGTAATTTTTACGGAAAGTCCGAATAGTTTTCGCTTCGTCACACCCACCTGCGAGAAGCGGGTTAACACTTATTCATACACGGCATAAGCGGATTTTTTATTTTGGAAAAAATTAGTTGATTTTTATTTAATATTGCCGTAAAATTATAGGGTAAATTAACCTTTATTGTTAAGGTATTTGATATAAAATATTTAATGAGGAAAAAAATATGGAAGAAATGACAGGTGTAGTGCCCTGCACGACAACCCCCTACTCCGAGTTTAAAAACCACGTTGGCGAAGTTGTTACCATAAAGGGTGCGGTGCATAATATAAGGGATATGTCCGACTTTGCGTTCATTATTATTAGAACTGCAAGGGAGACCGTTCAGTGCGTTTATTCACCCGATTTTTCGGATTACAGGTTAGACGAAAAACTTATTGAACAGTGTTCTGTTAAAGTTACGGGTAAGGTCGTAAAAAGTGAAACGAGAGACGGAAGCGAGAGATACGAATTGCAGATTCACAACATCGAAATTCTCTCCACCCCTGCCTCTATCCCCCCTGTCGTAATTTCCAAAAAGCAGATTAACTGCGATTTGAGCATCAACCTCGACTACCGCCCCGTTACTTTAAGGAACCCTAAGGAAAGGGCTATATTTAAAATTCAAGAGGGTATTCAAAGAGGTTTTAGGGAGTATTTATCAAGCCAAGGCTTTACCGAAGTGCATACTCCTAAAATCAACTTTGCAGGTGCAGAGGGCGGAACAAACGTGTTTAAGCTCGACTACTTCGGAAAGCAAGTCTATCTTGCACAGAGTCCTCAGCTCTATAAGCAGGCTCTCGTTCCCGTATATGAGAGGGTATTTGAAATTGCACCCGTATTCAGGGCAGAACACCACGACACCTCCCGTCACCTTAACGAGTACATTTCTATGGACTTCGAGATGGGCTTCATTGAAAGCTTTACCGACATAATGAATATGGAAACGGGCGTGTTGAAGTACATTATGGAACTTCTTAAAAAGGAATACGCAAACGAGATTGACATCTTAAAGTGTGAAATTCCTGAAATCACCACTATCCCCTGCATACGTTTTAAAGATGCAAAGGAAATGTGCGTAAAGAAACTTAAAAATATTACCGATATGAAGGACTTTGAACCCGAAGAAGAGGCTTTCCTCGGCAAATGGGCTAAGCAACAGTACAATTCCGACTTCCTGTTCGTAACCCACTACCTCTCTAAAAAACGTCCCTTCTACACTATGGACGACCCCGAGGACCCCGAAGTTACGCTCTCGTTCGACCTTTTGTTCAGGGGCATAGAAATCACCAGCGGTGGTCAGAGAATTCACGACTACAATATGCAGGTTGAGAAGATGAAAAAGCTCGGTATGAACCCCGAGGAGTTTGAAACTTACCTTATGCTCCATAAGTACGGTGCGCCCCCTCACGGCGGTTTAGGTCTTGGACTTGAACGACTTACTATGCATTTACTTGGCTTTAAGAACGTGCGTAACGCCACAATGTTCCCCAGAGATATTAACAGGGTTACGCCTTAACAGGTATTATAAATATTGTAAATCACGGCTCGGCGGAAATTTTTCCGCCGAGCCGTTTAGTTTGTTTTTATAGAACTTAGTTTTTACTCTTATTCTCGGCAAATGCGCACGCACCGAATATACCGGCGTCGTTGCCAAGCGTTGCCGAAACCACCTTTACGGACGGTGAATTTTTACCGCCGAGCCTAAATTTGTTTACCTTTCTCTGCAAGGGCTTGGTTATAATCTCTCCCTGTGCGCTTATGCCTCCGCCTATAATCACTGCTTCGGGGCGGAAGATATTTACGTAATTTATTACTCCCTCCGCAAGATAAGTAAGGTATTTATTAACTACCGCCTTTGCCGTTTTATCTTGTGCATTATAGGCGTCAAAAATTATTTTGCCGTTTAACGCTTCGATATCCTGATTGCACAACTGCCATAAAAGGCTTTCCTTATGTAACGCCATAGCCTTTTTAGCCTGTTTAATAAGTGCGGTTGCGGAGGCGTATGCCTCTAAACAGCCCTTCCTTCCGCAGGTGCATTTCTCTCCGCCAAAGCGTATAACCTCGTGACCGAGTTCTGTTCCTGCTCCGCCGTTACCCTCGAATAGAACCCCGTCGAAAACTACTCCTCCGCCTACGCCCGTACCTATTGTAAGCATTACGGCTGAGCGGTATTTTTTAGCCGAACCGTAGGCATACTCGCCGTAGGTTGCCGAATTAGCGTCGTTTAAAACATATACGGGCAAACCTGTCTTTTCGCCGACAAGCTGAGAGAGATTTACGTTTTCCCAACCGAAATTTGACCAACTTGCCACTATGCCTTTACCGCTTTCGATAATGCCGGGAGAACCTATGCCTATTCCGCCTATTTGCTCTTTTGCAATTCCGCTTAATTTAATCGCTTCTTCGGCTAAATTTGCAAGGTCTGTTGCCGTCTGTTCGGGAGTATTATTTTTATCCGTCTTACAACGGCAGACGCCACAAAGCGCACCGTCAACTAAAACGGCACACTTTGCGCTCATCCCGCCCAAATCTATGCCTATATAGTATTTCATATTACCTTATAAAATTTGTCCTTGCTTTTGCAATGAGGACGGGTTTTTCAAGTTCTGTTCCCTTTGCGTTTTCTAAAAGCTTTAAAAGCCAAGCCATATTAGAAGCTATGGCACGCATAATCGTCTTGCCCTCTTCGTCCTTTTCAACGTCCTGAGCGTTTGCGCCGAAGCACATATTCCAATAGGTAGAAGGCACCTGCAACATATTGTTTATCTGTATGTATTTATTCAACACGTCGAAGGAAGCCGTGGTTCCTGCACGCCTTGCTACAACGACGCTTGAAGCAGGCTTAAACTGCATATCGCTTCCGCATACGCAGAACAGTCTGTCTAAAAGCGCAACTAATGCGCCTGCCGGGGAAGCATAGTGAACAGGTGAAGCAAAAACGTAACCGTCAGCCTCCCTTGCTTTTTTTACTATTTCGTTTAAGGGGTCGTCGTCAAATACGCACTTACCCGTTTTTTTACAAGTGTAACAGCCCATACAAGTATGTACTGCCGACGTGCCTAAACACACCGTTTCGCTTTCAATTCCCTGCGCTTTGAGCTCATCTTCTATAACTTTTAAAGCGGAAGAAGTCGTTCCGTCTTTATGAGTACTTCCGTTTATCATTAAAACTTTCATTTTATCACCTTAAAGAGATTTTATTTTTGCCTCGATAAGCGGTATGTATTTTAACTTATAACCGTCTGTATTAGGGTGGGTACAGTCGCCTCTGCCCCAGCCGTAACTATCGAACGTGAATAAGTCGCGGTGAAGGGGAATAAAGGTGTTCATTCCGCTTTCCGAATACAAATCAACGTAGGCAACGCCCCACTTTTTGCAGAGTGTAATGGCGCGTTCACCGTAAATTTTTTGAAGCTTATCGTCTCTCCTGCCCATATTGTGAGGGCGGAAGAACAAAATTTTTGCCTTGGGAAAGGCAGATAAAAGGGTGTATAACACCGACTCGAAGCAACGGCTGAACGTGTCTTCCTTGGTTATTCCCTCTATTTCGTAACCTACGTACCCCTCGCCTATTTCACCTAAAGGCACGTCGGGGAGAGTTTCACCATCGGAGATATTGCAGTCGTTAGTAAAGCCGTCGAAAACTATGTAGTCGGGGGAAATACCGTCCGCAATCGCCTTACGCACCTGTCCGATAAGCCAATTTTTACCTTCCTTAAAGCCTACCCTTGCACCGCCTACGGCATATTTAAGCACTTTAAAACCCAAATCCTGAGCCAAATATTCGCCAACCCCTACGCCGTCGTTGCCCGAACCGTAGGCTATGCTGTCGCCGAAAACCGCCAAAGTCTTACCGCTAAAATCCATAATCTTTACGCCTTTTTATAGAGGAATCTATGGCAGTTTTCGCACTCTACCACGTTACCTGCCGAAACCTTGTCCTTATCCGCAATCGAAAGCTCTATTCCGCACTTTGAACATCTGTCGGCTGTAATTTCGCAGATGATGGGGAAGATGCGCTCTGAACGCTTTGCCAAATACTTTTTCAATATTTCAGGGTCTATTCCCTTTGCAAGCTCATCGAGTTCCTTGTTAATAGTATCGATTGTGCCTTTGCGTTCATTTTTAAGGTTCTGGTATGCCGTCTCTACCTCGGGATATTGCTTTTGGGTTGATAAAACCTTTTTCTTTAAATTCTGATAATCTTCGGTAGCCGTCTTTGCGGTAGTTGCAAGCGTTGCTATATCCCCTTTTAAGGATTTAAGCTCTTCTGCAATCTGCCCTGCATTACGCTGATAGAAGGACAAATCTCCGCCACCGTTTAATAGTTCGTCGATATGTTCAAAGTCTTTAAGCGTATCGGAAATTTCTTTGTACTGCTCTTCCAAAGAATTAACCCTTGCAATGAGTTCTTTAGACTTAGCCTCTAACTGGTCTAATTTTTCAGACGCCTTCTTCATAAAATTACGCGTCTGAACATATTTTTTACGTTCCTCGGACCCTGCAATCTCCTGCTCTATTTTGAGCAGTTCGGAATCCTTATCCTGATAAAGTAAAAGCTGTGAAATCTGTGACATAATATTCTCCTTTTGCTTTACGCAACCCGTTCGTCATAGACGAATAACGAGGGCATTTGCAATATGTTTTTAACTTTTTGATATATTTTTTCAAAACCGTAGCTTTCCGCACAGTAATGCGTAAGCTCTATTACGGCGATACCGCATTCAACAAGTTCTGCTATCTCGTGATGTTTTAAATCTGAAGAGACTAAGACGTCCGCCTTTTCATTCTTTGCGTATGCCATAGCCGAGTCGTCGCAACCTGCTCCGCAGAACGACGCAACCCTTTTAAAGATTGCTTCTTCACCGCCGTATAATACGGCACGTTTTGTGCGGAAGGTCTTATCGATTTGCTTCATATAATCTTCTGCAGGGGTGGGGGTTATATCATATACCCTGCCGTATGCTCCCCCCTCCACAGTAGCAAGAGGTTTGCCCGCCTTTCCGCCTAAACCGCACATTAAATGGTAATCTATACCCTCGGGCGCGATATCGAAATTGAGGTGCATAGATATAACAGATATGCCGTGTTTTAAACACTTTTCTATTGCCCTGCTCTTAGCGTCTTGAAAAATATCTATACGCGATATTCCGCCGTAAATTGCAGGGTGGTGGGTAATTATTAGGTTATAACCCTTTTCAATTGCCTGATTTACAGCCGATTCGGAAAAGTCCAAAGAAAAAACGGCCCCTATAACGTCGTTGCCCGTATCGATTATTATTCCACTGTTATCGTACATTTTGTACTTGGCGCAGAAATCGTCCGATAGCTTTACGGGGGCAACTTGCTCTTCTAATATATTTAAAACTTCTTTACAGGTCATAAAGGCTTACCGCCTCCTTTAAAAAGTCTATTCCGTTTTGAATTGTCTTTGCGCTTTGAGCATTTGTGCAGGCGTTTAAATAGCCCTCTGCCTTTCCGATTTCCTGTAAGGCAAACTCTTTGAAAACGGGATTTTTAAGGCTGTCCCTGCCAAATGATAACTCGTAAGGCGAATAGGGTTGTGTTTGTCCCAACCTCTCCCCTTTGATTATAAAGTAAAATTTACCGTCTGAAAATACGTCGTCGGCGGTAATTGCGCAACCCTTTTCTAATAAAAACTTACGAACTTCTTGGCAGTTTCTCATCGGTTGCAACACAAATTTTTTAGGTATAAAGCCTTCGGAGAGAATTTTAATTATCTCCATTCCGCCCATACCTGCTATAAGTACCTGTTCGCAATCTTTGGGAATATCTTTAAGTCCGTCGCAACAAACCGCCTTACACACTCCCCTTTCTATATAGTCCTTTAAAAGGGTTTTTGCCTTAGCAAGACACTTTTCGCTTACGTCGGAGATATATGCGCTTTTGCATTTACCGCTATTAAATGCCTGTAAAGTGCAGTAGCCGTGGTCGCAACCGACGTCGGCTAACGTTTGACATTCGTCAAGATAGGAACAGATTTTTTCGAGCCTGTCCATTAGGTGTCGAGGAAGTCTTTAAGATGTTTAGAACGTGAAGGGTGACGGAGCTTTCTTAAAGCCTTAGCCTCTATCTGTCTTATTCTTTCACGGGTAACGTTGAACTCCCTGCCCACCTCTTCAAGCGTTCTGGGCCTGCCGTCGTCAACGCCGTAACGAAGGCGGAGAACCTTCTCCTCTCTGGGTGTAAGCGAACTTAAAACGGTAATAAGCGTTTCCTTTAACATTGTTGAAGATACGCTGTCCGAAGGGGTGACTGCCCTGTCGTCCTCAATGAAGTCGCCAAGATGAGAATCCTCTTCTTCACCGATAGGCGTTTCCAAGGATACGGGGTCCTGCGCTATCTTTTGAATTTCCCTTACCCTCTCTTCCGATACGCCCATTTCCTCTGCTATCTCCGCAGGGGTCGGCTCTCTTCCTAAAGTCTGTAAAAGTATCCTTGATACACGGGTGAGTTTATTTATTGTTTCGACCATATGCACGGGGATACGAATGGTACGGGCTTGGTCTGCAATAGCCCTGGTTATAGCCTGTCTTATCCACCAGGTTGCGTAAGTCGAAAATTTAAAGCCCTTTTGATAGTCGAACTTTTCGACGGCTTTCATTAAGCCTATATTGCCTTCCTGTATAAGGTCTAAAAAGAGCATACCCCTGCCGACGTACCTTTTTGCAATTGAAACAACAAGCCTGAGGTTTGCTTCGGAGAGCTTTTTCTTTGCGTCCTCGTCGCCCTCCTGAATGAGTTTTGCAAGTTCGATTTCGTCGTCAGCCGAAAGAAGGGGGACTTCGCCTATATCCTTTAAATACATTTTAACGGGGTCGTCTAAGCTTATGTCCGAGAGCGCCTGTTCGTATAACTCCCTATCCCTTTCCGCCTCGTCGATAATCTGAATGCCGACTTCCGCAATCGACTTATAGACGTAGTCAACCTGTGCGGGAGTCGTTTCGTACTTTTCCAACACGTCGCAAAGAGCGTTGGTGGTTATCGCACCTTTATACTGATAAGTTTCGATAATCTGCTTTAAAATTTCGTTTAATTTCTGGTCGGATATATTCATCTTTTCTCCTGATTATACGGTGCAAATTATTGTTTGCTACCGTTTTTTAATTTTTCCTTTTGTCTTGTAAGTTGAGCTATCTTTTGCGCTATTGACGCCCTTTCTTTTAAATCTTGTGCGTTAGCTAAACTTTTACCCGCATCTTCTATTTCTTTTTCGATGGCTGTAATTTTTAATTTTGAGAGACAGTCGTTAAAATATTTTTCTGCGACGTCACCCGTAAATCCACCGCCGTTTGAATAGTCGAGTATGCGTGAAAGCTCCTCTGCTTCGGGACTGTTTTCTTCAAAAAACTCAAACAGCTCGGAAAGGCGAATTTGCTCTTCCATAAGCTCTTTGGTCTTTATGTACTTAGAGATAATGACGTGGACATCGTTGGTATAATCGACTTCCGAAACGTCGTGTCCTTTAGTAAAGTCTGCCCCGAATAAAAACGCCGATATCACAAACCGCGAAGCCTTACCCGTAGCATCGACTTCGTCTTTCTTTCTTAAAGGTTGTTCGCTCTTTTCTTTTTTAGGCTGTGCCACGCCTTGCAAATCGCGTTTAAGCGCTTCAAACGAAACTCCCGTTTTGTCGCGGAGCTGTTTTAAAAGCTCTTCCCTTTCCGTCTCCGAATCAGCAGTTTTTACTACCTCTAACGCCGATGCGATATAATTGCGTTTTTCATCCGTCTTTGTGATATCGAAGCCCTTACTCAAGACCGATAGCTTATAATCTATTAACGGCATAGCAGAGTCTAAACACTTCTGATAGCCTTCGGCACCCAATTTTTTAATTACGTCGTCGGGGTCCATTCCCTCCGGAAGGGGAACTACTTTGACGTTAAGTCCCTCGTCTTTGAGTATGTCCATACCCCTTAAGTTTGCCTTTTGACCGGCGCCGTCGCCGTCGTAGCTGATATAGACGTTTTCGGCAAACCTTTTAATAAGCCTTGCCTGGTCCTGTGTGAGTGAGGTACCCATACTCGCCACAACGTTTTTAAACCCAGCGCTATACAGTGAAACGACGTCGAGATACCCCTCTACCATAATTATATCTTTAACCGTCTGTGAGCGTTTGAGTTTTTTAACGAGGTTGATATTAAATAGGTTTTTGCGCTTTGTGAATACTAACGTATCGCGAGTGTTTACGTATTTTGCAGTGTTGCTCTTGTTAAGCACCCTACCTCCGAAAGCTATTACTTCGCCGTAGGAGTTTATTATTGGAAAGATTAGCCTTCCGCCCTGTGCGTCTGTAAGCCTTCCCTCGTTTTCGTTTACGACACCGCTGTCTATTATATCCTGCTTTGAATAGCCTTTTGATAAAAGGAATTTGGGCAAACCGTTAAAATCTAAGCTTGCGCCCATACCGAACGTTCGCACCATAGAAGCGGGGATTTCCCTCTTTAATATATAAGCCACGTGCGCTTCCGCATTGCCTGACGAGAGGTTGTTGAAATAGAAGTGTGCGGTATCGTTTAGTATTTTGAGAATCGAATCCTTTTTACGCTTTAACTCTATACTGCGTTTATCGTCGTCTGTATTTTCCGGCAAGGGCAGTTGCACCCTTTGTGCAAGCAACTTTATGGCGCCCATAAAGTCGAGCGATTCCATCTCTTGAACGAACTTAATGACGTCGCCGGACACACCGCAACCGAAGCAATGATAAAATTGCCCTGCCTCGTTTATTGCGAAAGAGGGCGTTTTTTCGTGATGAAAGGGACAGCAAGCCCAGTAGTTTCCGCCGTTCCTTTCAAGGGTGAAATAGCTTTCGGCTATCTCTACTATATTTAATTTTTCTTTGAGCGTTCTTTTGAACTCCTCGGTTATTCCACCCATATTTGAATTTCAAATCTTACTTTTTAGTATCGGCATTTAACGCCTTTTTTATTTTAAAAGCCGACGTAACTATGCTTAAACCATTAGACCATTTCGTCGGAGAAGTTCCAGCCTTTCGGCACGAAGAAATTGTTAAATATGTATATTGCGTATCTGTCCGTCATAGATGACAGATAATCGCAAATCACCTGTTCTTTGGGATATTTTTCCATTAAATTTATATAGGTTTGAGGCAATTTTTCGGGCTTGTCCATAAAGAACGAGTACAGAGCCGAGAGCATACGCTCCGCCTTTTCCTCTTCGCCCATAGCAAACTTTGTCTGATAGACGTTCTTAAACATAAACGAACGAAGCTCATCGCTCGCCTCTTCGACTTCCTTTCCGAGCGAAACAAAGGGCTTGCCTACGCTTGTTAAATAAGCAGAGGTTATTGCAGTATTTATTCGCTCCCTCGAAGTGTTGCCGAGAACAGCCCTTACGTCTTTTGGTACGTCCTCAAGCTTTAATATTCCTGCGCGAATCGCGTCGTTTAAATCGTGATTTATGTAGGCAATGCGGTCGGCAATGTTAACGCACATACCCTCTAACGTGGCAGGCATTAAGCCCTTTTTGTGATTTAAAATGCCGTCCCTTACCTCAAAGGTTAGATTTAACCCGTTGCCGTCTTTTTCCAAAACCTCTACAACCCTAACCGATTGCTCGTTATGCTTAAAGCCGTTAGGGGAGAGCTTATTTAAAATTCTCTCTCCGCTGTGTCCGAAAGGGGTATGCCCTAAATCATGACCTAACGCTATCGCCTCTGCTAAATCTTCGTTTAAGCTTAATGCCCTCGCAAGAGACCTTGCTATTTGCGATACGTCCAAAGCGTGGGTAAGCCTTGTTACGTAATGGTCGCCTTCGGGGGAGAAAAAGACCTGAGTTTTATTCTTTAAACGGATAAAAGCCTTACTGTAAATAATCCTATCCCTGTCGCGTTGGTATTCGGTGCGCATGGCGCAAGGCTCCTCTGCCCTGTCCCTGCCTTTTGTATTGGCGGACTTGGCTGAGTAGGGTGATAGAAATTCTTCCTCGAAAGCGTAACGCCTTTGAATTATTGACTTAAAATTATCCATTACACTATCTATATACGAAAATAATCCGCGATTTCCTTTATTTTCGGCAAACTTTTTTCGATTTTTTTTAAAATCTTTTTGTGAGTAATTAAAAAGGCGGTAATTTTGCCTTTTTTTGTCACTTCTTATTTTGCAAAACCACCGCCGACTGAAATTACTTCGCCTGTGATATATGTGTTTTCCGCAAGGAAAAGACACGCCTTTGCGACGTCTGAGCCCGTGCCTAAACGGCCTACGGGGATTTCGGATATGAGTTCTTCCATCTCCATTTCGGATAAATGTGAGTTCATTTCCGTATCAATCACTCCGGGGGATACGCTGTTGACGCGAACGTTAGAAGGGGCTAATTCCTTTGCAAGGGCTTTTGTAAAGGCAATTACCGCACCCTTTGACGCAGAATATGCCACTTCGCAACTTGCCCCGACTTCGCCCCAGATTGACGATATGTTTATAATTGAACCGCCCCCTGAGCAAATCATACTGCTAACGACTTCCTTACTGCAGAGGAACACTCCCCTTGTATTGACGGCAAAGATATTTTCCCAATCGAAAAGAGAAGTATCCTGTATTACCCTTATAGTCGATATCCCTGCGTTATTTATAAGCACGTCTATCTTTCCGTAAAGGCGGAAAATTTCCGAGAACATCTTTTTAACCTGCCCCTCGTCCGAGACGTCGGCGCGCATAAGCACGGGACAGTAGCCTAACATATTAAATTCTGCCTGAGTTGCAAGCGCCGTCTCTTCGTCGTGAGCGTAATTTAAAATTACCTCGTATCCCTTTTGCAGAAATTCTTGTGCAATAGCTTTTCCTATTCCCTTTGTTCCGCCCGTTATAAGTGCGGTTTTCATAACAATTCTTCCTTTATAACCTTTGCTATCTGTTCAGGGGTAAGACTGTCAGTTTCTATTACGACGTCTGCCACACCCTCGTATATAGCCGAGCGATTTGCTAAAATCGAGTTGACCTTTTCTTCAAGACCGCCTTTAAGCAGAGGTCTTGTCGTATCGCCTTGAAGTCTTTCTATTATGGTCTGAGCCTTTGCTTTTAGGTAGATTATTTTACCTGTCTTTTTAAGGTTCTGCACGTTTTGCGCCCTTAACACGGCGCCACCGCCTAAAGATATTACGGCATTTGAATACTGCATAGACACTTCTTTGCAGACCTCGGATTCTATATTGCGGAAATACTCTTCTCCGTGATTTGCAAAGATTGCGTTAATTTCGCCGTAACGGCTGACTATAACCGCATCCGTATCGACAATCTGCACTCCGTATAAATCGGCAAAAGCTGAAGCTACCGCCGTCTTACCGCTACCCATCATTCCGCATAATACTACGTTCACAGTTTAAAACTCTCCGCGGCGAGGACGTAACTATTTTTACCGAAGCCCAACACTTCACCCTTGCAAACGGGGGTCAAGACGGACTGTCTTCTGAACTCCTCCCTTGCATGGACGTTGGACATATGCACTTCTACAACGGGGATTGAAATTGAAGCAATCGCATCCCTTATAGCATAGCTGTAATGGGTGAACGCGCCTGCGTTTAATATGATTGCATCGGCTGTTGCATTATGGATTGCAGTACAGATTTCACCCTCTATATTGCTCTGGAAGAACTTGCACTCGTCGCCCTTTAACTTCTCGGCGATATATGCGTTGATTTCTTCAAGCGTTTGACTGCCATAGACAGACTTTTCACGCTTGCCCGTCATATTTAA
This sequence comes from Candidatus Coproplasma sp., assembly GCA_051884115.1. Classification (GTDB taxonomy): domain Bacteria; phylum Bacillota; class Clostridia; order Christensenellales; family Borkfalkiaceae; genus Coproplasma. The sequence continues at coordinate 33,117 of JBJEVA010000038.1, forward strand.
ATTGACGCCGTTGATAAACAAGAATTTCATAACTTGATTTCCTTTTGATATTTTTTGAAAAGCTCTGCCGACTTTACGGGGTCGGGAGTAAAGCCGTAATAATAGCTGTCTGAATAATAAGCCTGATAAAAGAGCATTGCCGAGCCGTTTATTATCTTTTTGTTTAAGCTTTCGGCAATCTCTAAAAATCGGCTCTTTGCAGGTACGTAGATTAAATCTACAGCCGTTCTGCACAAAGCTATAACCTCTTCCGAAACGGGGGAAACGCCCTCCGTCTTGTGCATACCTACGCCCGTTGCGTTTACGATTATATCGACGGGGTGGGGAACTATTTCATTTAGTACGGTTATTGAACCAAACTCTTCGGCAACCTTCTTAGCGTTTTCTTGGAACCTGTCGTATATCTCTACGGTAGCACCGCCGTCTATAAGCTTTTTAGCTACGCTTCTGCCTGCACCGCCTGCACCTAAGAGCATAACCTTTGCCCCTTTTACCTCTACTCCTTCGGCAGAGAGCATCTGCATAAAGCCTAACCCGTCGGTGTTATAACCCGTTAAAGTTGAACATGCCACGGTGTTGACGGCACCGAATGTTTGTGCATCGCCCTCAATCTTTTTGAGGTGGGGAATAACCGAGAGTTTATAGGGAATGGTTACGTTAAACCCGTCGTATTCCTTTAAAAGCTTTTCTATCTCCTCCTCGAATTTATCTTCGGGAATGGATATATTTTCATACGTCATATCAAGCCCTAACTCACGGGCGATAAAAGTATGAATAGAAGGGCTTGCGGACTTTGATACGTCCTTGCCTATAACTGCAAGTTTTGCCATAATTCACCTCAGTTTGTCCGCACACTCGCAGACGGTTTTTATATACTCATCTATTGGAAGAACAAGCTCTGTACTCTTCCCTTCGGTTTGGGGAACAACCACGGAGACTGAAGTGCGCACGACGTTCTTTTTATCGTACATAGCAACCTCCGAAGCCTTGTCCGCCTGTTCGTATGCAGGAATTTTCTTTATTACTTTTTTAATAAGCTTACGCAATCTGTCGGCGTAATCCTTTGTGCATATGCCCTGTTTTTCAGCCATATACAGCTCGTAATACATGCCGATAAGCACAAACTCACCATGGGATTTGCGTTTAAAATACAGCTCGAATGCATGCCCCGTAGTATGACCGAGATTTAACGTCTTTCTTATGCCGTTTGTATCCTTTTCGTCCTCGCATACCACCTTTGCTTTATGCTCTATACAGGGATACGTAACCCTTTCTAAAAAGTCAAAGCTGAAGAGGTTGTCTGCATTTTCTTCAAGCAGAGCTAAGATTTTTGCGTCTAACGCACCGTATTTTACTATTTCGCCCAGACCGCAACGAAGCTCCCTTTTGGGCAGAGTTGCAAAGAACATAGGGTCAACTATTACTTCCGACGGCTGATAAAACGCGCCTATTGCGTTTTTAACGCCGTCTAAATCTACAGCCGTCTTACCTCCGACAGAGCTATCCACTTGCGATAAAAGCGTCGTGGGTATCTGAACTAAGTTTACCCCCCTCATATAGAGGCAAGCCGAAAGACCCGTTATATCGCCTACCACACCGCCCCCAAAGGCTACTACCGTGTAGGAACGGGTTACTCCGCATTTAAGCATATGCCTTAGAATGGCAAGTAGAGTTTTATAATTCTTGCTGTCCTCACCCGCCTTGAACACGTGAACGGGAGCGTCTTTAAACGTAGAAGATATTAAATCTTTATACAATGCATAGACGTTGGAGTCGGTTACTATAAACAGCTTTTTACTGTTGAGCAGGGGGGCGTATTTATTGAAAACACCGCAACCGCAATGAATTACACTCTTTTGATTGGGGGTTGAAATTACTATATCCTGCATATTAAGGAAGGAGCGAATAACGCCCTATAACCTCCTTTATATTATCTCCGCCGAGTCTCTTTGAAACGACGTCGGCAAGCGCCGTACAAACTACGCTCTCTAAAATTATTTCGCAAGCGCAAATAGCCGAGACGTCGCTTCTCTCGCTTGCCGAAACAGCAATTTCTCCCGTGGCGGTATCTACCGTTTTAAGACCCTTCATAAGCGTAGGAATGGGCTTCATTGCACAACGGAGAACTATCTCCTCACCGTTGGACATACCGCCCTCTATTCCGCCTGCGTTGTTGGTTGTACGGACGTATTTGCCGTCCTTTAATTCAATTTCGTCGTGTACTTTGCTCCCTGCAAGGTTTGCCACATTGAAGCCCATACCTACTTCTACGCCTTTAATCGCCTGAACGCTCATAAGTGCAGAGCATAAAATGGCGTCTAACTTCGTATCGTAGGTCATACAACTTCCGAAACCGCTTTTAAGTCCCTTTACCCTTATCTCTATCTTTCCGCCTGCGGTGTCGCCCTCGGCTTTGAGTTTATCAATAAGCGCCATAGCCTCCGCCTGTTTTTCTTTATCCGCCATAAACAGGGGTTGAGATTTTAAATCTTCAAGTTCTTCAAAGGTGTGGTATGCCGTATCTTCTATTCCGCAGAGAGATTGAACGTAACCGCTTACCTCTACGCCGAGCAATCTTAAATATTGCCTTGCAATCGTTCCGCCTGCAACCCTTACCGCCGTTTCCCTTGCGCTTGCCCTTTCAAGGATATTCCTTGCGTCCGTCTGGTCGTACTTTATAATACCCGTTAAATCGGCATGTCCGGGGCGAACCCTTGTTAAAGTTTTTTTAGTAACGTCCGCGCCTTCGGGTGCCATAAATGGACGCCAATTTTCGTAGTCGGCATTCTTTACGCAGAAGGCAAGGGGACTTCCTAAGGTGAGTTTATTTCTCACACCCGTAAGGATTTCCACCCTATCTCTCTCTATTTTCTGCCTACCGCCCCTGCCGTAACCGCTTTGGCGAAGCGATAAGTATCTATCTATTTCCTCAATATCCACGGGCATATTTGAAGGTAGCCCTTCTATTATTCCGACGAGCATTTTGCCGTGCGATTCACCTGCGGTAGTTAATTTCATTTTTTCTCCTTATTTAAAAAATATTTTCCGTCCTTTACGGTGACGGTTATATTTCCGCTATCCATTGTTATATATAACTCGGCGCCAACGCCGTCTATGTTGAAAAGGCTTTCAGTCGAAAGCGATTGCGAAGAATTTTCGCCTATGCCTAAAAGGGCAATTTCAGGAAGAGTAATATCGTACCAAGGGGCATAGGTGTTTTTATCGTTTCCGTGACCGGACACCGTTACAAAATCACACTCTTCCAACTCGACACGTTTATCGCCTTGCGGACAGTACTTCTGCCCTAACGCTTTGCACATTTCGTATGAATCGACTATCTTTTTAAACACGTCTTCCCGAACGTCTGACGTGAACGCAAAGGATATTCCGTCACATTCCAACCATACCACAGCCGACGCGTTGTCTATGTTTGCTTTATTGGACAGAGCGTTCATATCCGCATACTCGGAGGATTGGCTTAAATAGGTAGATGGCGATAAAAAAGTGAAGAAATAATTTTCGCCGTTCACCCCTTCGCCTACGTTTGCAATCTTAACCTCTGCTCCGCTCTCTTCAAGGGCGCATATAAAGGAATAATAGCTTTCGGTTATACGTGTGTTCGTACTGTAAGGAATATATGCCCTTGTTACCTTTTTATACTTAACTATCTCGGCAAGTCCGCCACAATGTTCCTCCTTCACAGAAGAACAGATTAGATAATCAATACTTTCTATTTTACGGGAGTTAAGCGTTGTAAGAATACGTTTTTGATTTGCGTAAGAGCCGTCACCGCCGTCGATTAAAAGTACTTTTCCGTCAGGCAATTCACATAAAATACATTCGCCCGTACCGACGTCTATATACGTTATTCTTCCCGTACCCTCTTCCCTGATTTCATAGCTTAAAGCATACGTGCTTAAATATTTTATCGGGACAAAGAGATTGACGACGATTAAAACAGTTAAAGCCACAAAGCTTATGACCGTAATTATTATTGCCGATAAAACCCCTTTACTTAACCCCGACTTTCTTTTGTGAGAAAAAGCCATATCAGTTTTCTATAACAACGTTTTCTAAGCTTTCATTTTCAACGTTTGAATTATCAGAGTTAAAAGCATTATTTTCGGCGTTTTCGCGGTAATTTATTTTTAAAGATGAAAGCCTATGGAACGCCTTTGTGGGCTTAACCTGTTTTTCAAGGTGTGAAGGCAGGCTTACGAGGTGGAGCGATTGACAGCCGATGAACGCCTGCCTGCCTATTGTCTTTACCGAATCGGGCAAATCGAATGCGACAAGCGAACGGCAATTCATAAACGCAACTTCGCCAATGCTCTCCAACCCTTTGGGGAAGCTCAACCCTCTTAACGAATAACATTCGGCAAACGCCCAGGCGCTAATCGTTTTAAGCGTTGAGGGAAGGGTTACGCTGTCGAGCTTTTCGCAGTGCGAAAACACCCCTTCTGCAATATTCGGTACACCTTCGGGAATACTCATATTTTCCAAAGATATGCAAAAATCAAACGCTCTGCGACCTATTACGTTTAAGCCCGACGGCAAATGCGCCGACGAGAGAGCGCTACACGCCCTGAATGAGTCTGCGCCTATTAACTTTAATGATTGGGGAAATTGAATTGTTTCTAACGACTCACAGCTTGCAAATGCCCCGTCGCCTATTACTTTAAGCCCTTCGGGCAGATTTATTTCTTTTAAATAGCGACACCAAGAAAAGGCGTTCTTATCTATCGTTTCCAACCCTTCGGGCAAAGTAACCTTTTCAACGTCTGTATTTGCAAAAGCTTCTTCCCCAATACGGCGTATATAGTCGGGAACGGCGGTCTGCTTTGACGCGCCTACGTACTTAATAACCTTATTGCCTGCAATGACGTAATCACCCAAGTTGGTTACGCTTTCGTTTTCCTCTTCGGCTTCTTGTTCTTCGTCCAAAGGAATGATATCGGACATACGCTCTTCAATCGTTCTGTCGTCCAAATCGTCGTCGGGCAAATCTAACCCGTTATCTATACTAAGTTCAGCCTTTTCTAAATTGCCTTCCTTTTCCGCAGAGTCGGTTATTGCGTTAAAATTTGTTTCCTTTATCTGTGCGTTATCTATTACGTTTGCAGACTTATAGTCGCCGTTATCATCAAACAATGAAGGGTCGTCTATACCCGAAGCTAAAAAGGCTTCTTCATCTTCATAGACGTCCGAATAATCCGTATCGCTGAGTAAATCGCAGGACGTTGCGTAAAAACGGAAATTTACTTTTATGCCTATGGGGAAAGCCTTACCGCCCTTAGCCCTGTTATAAAGCCTACCGGGGATTGTAGCCTCCTCTAAATTATCACAGCCGTAAAACGCACCCCTTCCTATGCTCTTTAGTTTAACGGGGGTTACTATTTTTTTCAGCTCCTTGCAATTGGAGAAAGCATACGGAGATATGCGCAAAATATCCTCGGGTATTACTACTTCGCTATCGTTTCCGACATATTTAAGTAGTACGCCTTTTTCAATGAGAAGTCCGTTTATATTCGTTGCCATATATAGTCCTCGCATTATACTTTTAAATACTTGGTATTATATCACAATGTATGTTAAAAGTAAACGGAAAACGGCATTTTTTATTAAAAAAGAAACGCACCGTACCATTTTTAAGTACGATGCGCCCAAATTTTACAGATAAAATTTATAAAGACTCGTGAATAGTACGGGAAATAACCTCGTCCTGCTGTTCCTTTGTAAGCTTATTGAAGTTTACCGCATAGCCCGAAACTCTTATTGTAAGCTGAGGATATTTTTCAGGATGAGCCTGTGCATCTAAAAGCGTTTCACGGTTGAATACGTTTACGTTTAAATGATGACCGCCGTCTGCTACGTATGCGTCTAACATTGTTACAAGATTGTCTGCCTTTGACATATTTTTAATTCCTCCTTAATTGTTTGATTTGTTTTTCTATTGAGTACTAATTTGCCGTGGGTAAATCAGTCGTCCTTGCCCAAACTTGCAGGCGTTACCGAGAAGGTATTTGAAATACCGTCTCTGCTGTATTCGTAGGGGAGTTTTGCAACCGACTCCAACGAAGCCAACGCACCGTTAGAATCTCTGCCGTGCATAGGGTTTGCTCCGGGAGCAAGAGGTACGCCCGCCCTTCTTCCGTCGGGGGTATTGCCCGTTTTTTTACCATAGACAACGTTGGAAGTTATGGTTAAGATGGAAGTTGTGGGAATACTGTCCCTATAAGTGTAGTGACTGCGGATTTTGCTCATAAACGTCTTTACAAGCCATACTGCAATCTTGTCCGCCCTGTCGTCGTTGTTGCCGTATTTGGGGAAGTCACCCTCCGTTTTAAAGTCAACGACTAAACCGCTTTCGTCCCTAATAGGATATACCTTTGCGTACTTTATTGCTGATAACGAATCGGTAGCGCACGAAAGCCCTGCTATACCCGTAGCGAAGAAACGGCGTACCTTTGTATCGTGAAGAGCCATTTCCAAAGCCTCGTAAGAGTACTTATCGTGCATATAGTGAATGAGGTTGAGGGTGTTAACGTACAACCCTGCAAGCCAATCCATCATCTGCTCGTACTTGGCGATAACGTCGTCGTAGTCCAAAGGGCCGTCGCCCGTGACGGGGGCAAACATAGGCGAAACCTGTAAGGGCTTGCCTGTTACTTTATCCTTTGCAAGCTCGTCCTTACCGCCGTTGATTGCATATAATAGGCACTTTGCAAGGTTAGCCCTCGCACCGAAGAACTGCATATCCTTGCCCACTCTCATACAGCTTACGCAGCAGGCTATGCAGTAGTCGTCGCCCATCTCAGGTCTCATCAAGTCGTCGCTTTCGTACTGAATCGCAGAAGTCTGAATGGACATTTCGGCACAGAATTTTTTGAACGCCTTCGGGAGATTTTTTGACCAAAGCACCGTAAGGTTGGGTTCGGGTGCAGGACCTAAATTGGAGAGGGTGTGAAGTATTCTGAACGAACTCTTTGTTACAAGCGTTCTGCCGTCTATACCCATACCGCCGATAGATTCCGTTACCCAAGTAGGGTCGCCTGAGAATAATTCGTTATAGCTTTTAATACGCATAAACTTGATTATTCTAAGCTTCATTACGAAGTGGTCTATAAGCTCCTGCGCCTCTTTTTCGGAAATAGTGCCGTTCTTTAAATCACGTTCTATATAGATATCGAGGAAAGTGGAGTTTCTGCCGATTGACATTGCTGCGCCGTTCTGGTCCTTTACCGCGCCTAAATAGCCGAAGTAGAGCGCCTGAATAGCCTCTTGTGCCGTTTGAGCGGGTTTGGATATATCCATACCGTAGATTTGCGCCATCTTCTTTAACTCGTTAAGCGCCTTAATCTGGTCGGCAAGCTCTTCCCTGTCGCGCACTCTGTCGGGCGTCATATCGCCGTCCATAAAATCCTTATCACGCTGTTTATGCTCGATAAGATAATCTACGCCGTAAAGGGCTACGCGCCTGTAATCGCCTACAATTCTGCCCCTTCCGTAGGTGTCGGGCAGACCCGTCAAAATGTGGGCGGTACGAGCGCGCCTCATTTCGGGAGTGTATGCGTCGAATACGCCGTCGTTATGAGTCTTGCGGTATTTTGAAAAGATATCTTTAACTTCGCTATCGAGTTCGTAGCCGTACATATTGAGCGCCTGTTCGCTCATTTTTATACCGCCGAAAGGTTGCAGAGAACGTTTGAAGGGTTCGTCCGTCTGTAAGCCGACAATCTTTTCAAGTTCTTTATCGATATAGCCTGCGCCGTGGCTTGTGAGAGTGGAGATAGTTCTTGTATCGGCTTTTAATACTCCGCCCGCCTTTCTCTCCTGTTCGGAGAGGTCTAAAATCTCCTTCCAGAGTTTTTGAGTAGCCTCGGTAGGTCCTTCCAAAAAGCTCCCGTCGCCCTCATAAGGGGTATAGTTATGCTGAATGAAATCACGGACGTTTACTTCGTCGTCGCACCATTTGCCGGGCGTAAAGCCCTCCCACTGTTTAAACTGCATAATTTTTTCCTCTTTATCTTTTTTACGTTGTATAGTCTTTAATTATTTTCAAGCTTAGCTTCTACCCAAAGCTCTAATATTTCTGTAGGCTGATAGCCCGAACACCTTGCAATAATTTTGCCGTCGTTCGACAATATTATGGTAGGAACGCGGTCAACTTCAAAAGCTTTTACCTGTTCGTAATCGCTCTCCATATCAAGCTCTACAAACCTTAAACCGAATTTATCTGCAACCTCTTTACAGTCGTACATAGCCTCGTAACAGCCTGCACAGCCGTTGCCTATTTCTATTAAACATTTTCCCGTTAAATCTTTCATAAGCTTACTTTGCGTTTAGAATCCGCCTTGCGTTTTTAACCCTTTCGGGGTCGGGTGGATTAAGTCCTTTTAAAGGGTAATCAAGCCCTAACTTTTCGTACTTTATTACGCCCATTGTGTGGTAGGGTAAAACCTCTACCCTCTCTACCGTTTTTAGAGTTTTGATAAATTCCGCTAATCGGCTTAAATACTCGTCGTTATCGGTAATCCCCGTGACTAATACGTGCCTGAGCCACATAGGCTTGTCCATATCGGAGAGATATTTTGCAAAGGCAAGGGTATTTTTGTTGGAATGACCGGTTAGCTTCTTATGCCCTTCGTCGTCGATATGCTTTATATCCAACAGAACTAAATCTGTAACCGACAAGAGCTTGTCAAACTTATGTTCATCTTTGCAATCGAACATAACGCCCGACGTGTCGAGTGCGGTATGAACGCCCTCTTTTTTTAAGATTGAGAATAGCTCGGCAACAAATTCAGCCTGTAGCATAGGCTCACCGCCCGATACCGTTACTCCACCGCCGTTAGCGAAATAGTTTTTATAACGGAGGACGTTTTTTGCAACTTCCTCTGCGGAATATTCCTTACCGCCTTTTAATAAAAACGTGTCGGGATTGTGGCAGTAAAGACAGCGCATAGGGCAACCCTGCATAAACACGACGAATCTTATTCCCGGTCCGTCAACCGTGCCGAACGATTCAAAAGAATGTATGCGACCCGTCATAATCTCCCCCATAAAAGCTTGGTATAAAAAAAGGCATACTACTTATGTTTTAAGTAATAATGCCCAGACGAACGGCTTTAAGGAAAGGACAATACGCCGTTCCCCTGCGGTTATCCGCATAAACTTCGTCAGTTACGGCACGTCCTCTTTATTTTCAAACTGATTATAACATACGACATATTTATTGTCAACGGTTTTATTAAAATTCCTAAATGAAATATTTGGAAAAGACACAAGATATTGTGGTTTAGTTTTTAAAATAACAAATATTTTGCGTAATCGCTTATAAAAAGGAATAAATAATACCGACCAACACTCCCGAAAATACGCCGAACACTATAATTGCACCTGCGACGGTGAACATCTTTGCCGCCATACCGTATATCCAACCCTCGGTTTTAAACTCTATTGCAGGGGAAGCAACCGAATTTGCAAACCCGGTTATTGGTACGATAGAACCGGCTCCGGCGTGCCTGCCTATCCTGTCATATACGCCTATACCTGTAAGCAGACAGCCGATAAATATGAGAATTGCCGAAACAGTGCCTGCAAGCACGTCGCCCGATAGTCCTGCAAATTCCAACATATAGCGAATGAACTGACCTATACAGCATATAAATCCGCCCACCCCGAAAGCCGAAAGACAGTTTTTGAAATGCTTTGTGGGAGGGTCCTGCGTTTTTACGTAGGCGAGGTAGTTTTTGTTGTAGTTTTCCTTATGCTTACCTGTCATTCTTCTCCTCCCTGCGCTTTACGCCTTTATATAAGCTCTCCCTCTCGTCCCTGCGGGATAAATCGTATTCCTTTCTCATTGCTTGAACATCTTGGCGTTTAAATATTCGGTCATCCTTTCGGGCATCACACGGGAAGCGAAGCGCATAGTCGCATTTTTTACTCCGCAAGTTTTGATTATGGGAGGAGTATCGTCGGTTAGTATTTTGCAAATATCCTCTGCTACGCGAGAGGGTTTCATTCCGCCCTGTTCCATATTGGCGAGAGCGGCTACGGCACGGTTAACCGACTTTGCGTAAGAGCCGTTTTCCTCCTCGGTATAGACCTTGCGCTTAAAGGAAAAGCTGGTTGCCGTTCCGCCCGGAAGGAGAGCCGTTACGGAAATTCTGTACGGTGAAAGCTCGGTGGTAGCCTCCCTTGCAAGCATCTCTAACGCCGACTTAGAACACGAATAGAAGGCGTCGAAAATTATGGGAACGTCGCCCCCGAGAGAGCCGACAAGCACAATTTTACCGCCCTTCTTTTTCATAAAGGGGATAGCTGTCTGCATTGCCCTTAGCGCACCGAAAAAATTGACTTCAAAGAGATATTTATAATCGCTCTCTCTTGCGTATTCTATGGGTGCCGCCATAGAGCAACCTGCGCAATAGACGAGGGCGTTTAACCCCATTTTTTCGGCGGTTTGATTTATGGCGTCGCACGCGTCCGTTCCATAAGCTACGTCTGCAGAAATATTATTTACCTTGGCGTTTTTGCAGGGTGTACGCGAAATGTTAGTTACCGCCCAACCGCGGTTTACCAACCTTATGCAGGTTTCATACCCGATACCTGAACTTCCGCCTATTAAGACTACTGACGGACGGGGAGTCCTTGTCTTTGTTTTACTTGTTTCCATACCCATAGTTTGGTTGGAAAAATTTGTTTTATGCGGAAAAGAGTTTAATTTTTAAGTGATTTTTTTGGTAAGTAATTTTTCCTTCAAGACGCAAAGTACTTAACCTAAGCCTATGTCCAAAATCATCATAAGCGCAAAGCCTGCAATTACGCCGATAGTCGCCTTTAACTTATCTGTTGAAAAGCTTTCGGGGACGAGTTCTGAACAGACAACGGCAACCATTGCACCCGAAGAAAAGGCGAGTGCAAAGGGCAGTATTCCGCTGACAAAAGACACGGCGATTGCACCTGTTACGCCTGCAACTATCTCCACCACACCAGAAAGCTGACCGATTAGAAAGCTTTTTGCCCTGCCCATTCCGTTTGCACGTAACGGGAAGGCTACGCACATACCCTCGGGGAAATTCTGTATTCCTATTCCCACGGCGAGCATTATTGCCGAAATCACCCCCAAGTCTCCGCCCTGAGAAATGGCGCCGAAAGCTACTCCCACCGCAAGCCCTTCGGGTACGTTATGCACGGTTACGGCGATACACATAACGGCATTAGAACGCATACCGCCTTCGCTTTTGCTTAGGCGTTTAATTAAAAGGTCACAGAAAATTATTAAAAAACCGCCTGCAACAAAGCCTGACGTTAAGACGATATACGCATACTCTCCCCCTTGTTCTAAGGCGGGGAGCAACAGCGAAAAAAAAGACGAGGCAAGCATAATACCGGCAGAAGTTGAAAGCATTATACAAAAGGCGGATTTGCCCACCTTTTTATAGAAAAGGACCAATGACGCGCCGAGCGCAGTCATTGCCCACGTAAAGAGCGTGGCGAAAAGCGCCTGAACCCAACCCGATAAATTCGCAAACCACTCCAAGACAATTCTTCTCCCGTAAGACTTTATTACCATTCTATGCAAAAACCTTATTACGGGGTGAAAAACGCAAAGCAAAAGACGGGCGACAACGCATACGCGCCGTCGCCCGCCCTTAAATGAATAGATTCACTTCAAGTATGATTAAATACAATTATTCGGTTGTCTCTACCTTTTCAAGCACTACTTTAAGCGTTACGTCGCCTGAAGTATATGTAACGACAAAATCTTTGGTAACTTCGGCGTTTACCGTTACAGTACCCGAGAGAGACGCCGTATCGTCAGCCGAACTTTCAAAAGTTTTCATAACGTCGTCAGGGGCAGTAACGGCAACGTATTCGCCGTTTGCAAACGCACTGCCGTCCGCCTTGGTAATAGTTACTTTATAGCTACCGCTCACCACTTCATCCGTAATCGTTACGGTCTTTTGATAAACATTATCAGTTGCACTGAAAGCGAGTTCTACCGCACCTTCGTCTCCCAAACCGAGAGTCTGCGTTGCCTCTTCTTCCTCTACTACGCTCATAGAAAGGTCTAACGATACGAGTAACGTACCTTGGTTGACGATAGTAATTACGTCGCCTGCTTTAAGCGTAAGAGTACGGGATAAATCCTTACCACAATCGTCGGTTGCGCCTACCTGATACCAATAAACCGTTTCCGAATCGTTTATTTGAACGGTTAATATAGGTCTAAGCTTCTCAAGTTGTCCACTCATAGCAAGCAAGTACTTACCTTCCTCCACGCCGTCTGCAACCTCGACAGTACAAGTACTCTTTGCTTCCACCGTTAAGGTAGCGGGTTGAGAGGGGGCAACGTAAATCTTTTCGACAACGGGTTCTTCGGTCTCTTCAAGTATGATATTGAAATCTCCGACAGCCTGAGCATTGTAGAAAATCATTGTCAGAGCCTCGCCCTCGGAAGCCTCGAACACTCCGCTGTTACCGTCAAAGCCATCTACTAAGGTAACGTATTTATCGTCCGAGCCGTCCTCTTCTACGCCTTTAACGTATTTATCTACGCTTATTCCGCTATCAGAGGGTACGGTCAACTTATACCAACCGCTCTTAGGTATTTGAACCGTATAGACAGAACCTTCATCCTGCGCACCATCGACGGTAAGATAGGTATCGGTTACGGGCACTGAGAAAGTTTTGTAATAGCTGTCGCTTTCTGGTCTTGTGAAATTCATACAATAATACGAACCTTCTGCGTCAAACGATTTAACCTGAATGACAAAGTTCATTTTTTCCGAAGCCTGCTCTTCGCTTATCGTTAGAGTAAATTTAACATAATAATTTCCGTTTTTCTCTGCCGTAAAATAATCGATTCCCGAAATAGGACCACGTCCGCCCATAACCTGCGTCGTTCCTAAATAACCGTATTGGAAATACTTATTTACGCCGTTAGTTTCCAACTCAAGCGTATATTCACCTGCCTTATCCGCAGTAAAACCGAAATATGTTGCAGGACCTTCAGTAGCACATTTTACAAGATATTTGCCTGCATCGCCGAGCATTACGGGAGTAGTTTTGTCATTCTTCTGCGATACAACGTATGCGTCGAAAGTTGTAACATCCTGCTCGTCACCGCAAACGGAACACTTATTTACAACTTTACCCTGTTCGATTCCGTCGGGTGCAATTATAGTTTCTTCATATGTATGCTCTGTCATCTCTTCAACGACTTCAAATTCTACCGTTTCGCCATCCTGTTCATACGTATATTTGGTCAATCCGTTTTCTACACATGTAGGCGCCTTAACTACTTCCGTCTGATATGAAGAATCGCCGAGAACGGGGAGGGTCAATTCGATTTTGTGGTCTGCATTGCCGTTGCAAGTCTTTACCGCAAGACCTGTTTCGGTTGCCGTAGGCTTCGTAACCTGCCATTCGCCGTATTCGTGAGTGTGTTGCTGTACCTTAGTTTCACCACATTCAGCACAATACATAAGTTCAAGCGTCTCACCATTGTCGGAAGTTAACGTAGTTATAAATTTATAATTATGTTCGTGCGTATCGCGAAGGTCTGCTATTTCAACCCAGCCCTCAGCCGTCATTTTATAGATTTTGCAAGATGCGGTATCGAGATACAAATCGCCTGCGTTTGCCACAACGGATTCGTCGGGAGCTACGTCTCCCGTAAGCCAGGTTGCACCGTCTTTGCCGTCCTGTCCGTCTTTGCCATCCTCACCTTTTTGTCCTTCCGCACCGTCTTTGCCGTTTTCGCCATTTTGACCTTTAAGCGATTCGAGCCATTCTGCCTCGCTCATAGGCGTAGTACCTTCGGGTAGGCTGGCAACGTACAATTCATACGCCGATTTACCATTTGTACCGTCCTTACCATCAGCGCCGTCTTTGCCGTCTGCGCCATTTAGACCGTCTGCACCCTTATCGCCTTTGTCACCCTTATCGCCTTTGTCACCCTTTTCGCCTTTAATCGATTCAAGCCATTCGTCGTAGCTTAAAGGGTTTTCTACAGTATCAGCATAGGCGTTATATACAGCCACGATATCGGGGTCGCGATTGTCGGTAGTGTCGTTGTTGTTACTGCATGCAGTCAGCGCAAAAGCACCTGCCGAAACGCAGGCAACCGACAACAATGCAACAGCTAGTCTTTTTTTGTTCTTCATAAATATATGCCTCCTTATTCCAGCCCGCTGTTGAGCTTTGTCTGAGAGTCTTATGAAACAGTTTGGATAAATTATTTTTTAACCGTTTTATAAATCAGTAACAAGATTCAGCAGTTCAGGTTGAAATATATAAATATTTGCCAATTAAAACCAAAAAGTTATAATTAAAAGTTTTATTTAACTCATAAATTTACATATTCATTAAATATGCACATATACTATTGCTTTATGTATAAAAAGTCAAGAAATGATGAATATTTTATCTATAATTATTTATATTTATAAATTATGTTTTAAATAAGCAGTACTTATATTTTACTGTAAGCGGTCGCTTAGGACTTTGGGATTGCCACAGGTGGTGCGACCACAAGGCAATGCCTTGACTATGTATCTTAATTGCCTAAACGTTTAACTAACTTATCGCTAATCAAACGGTGGAGCGACAATGACGTAAGGGTGTATTATTAAAAATATCAAACTCTATCGGCACTTCGTGCCACTTTCCCTATTCTTTAGGGAAAGCAAGATTATTCCGTACTTAAATCTATGAGATTGCCACAGGGCGTGAACGCCCTTCGCAATGACGGGTGATATGAGCAATGAAGGATTAAGATAAAACATTATAGAAAAGGGGGCGTGATAACACGCCCCCACTTACTTTGATTTATTTTTAATTAAAGCTTTTCAAGTACTTTTACGAGTTCGCCGACGGTCTTGATTTGGGTAACTTCTTCATCGGGAATGGTCTTACCCGTTTCGTCTTCGAGTTGCATTAAAAGTTCAACGACGTCAAGTGAGTCTGCGCCGAGGTCGTCGATAATCTTGCTCTCTAAAGTGACCTTAGACTGAGGTATTCCAAGCTGTTCTGCAAGCATAGCTGATACTTTCTCAAACATATTTTTTCTCCTACAATTAGTTTTGCTATGACAGTATATAACAAAAGCGTAAATTTGTCAAGGGGTTTTATGACTTTGCATTATCTGCGTATTACCCATACTTAACTTTAATTTAGCCAATAATTACTGCGCAACACTCTTTTTAAGCTGTTTTATGGAAAGACCGATACGCTGTTTTTTTACGTCGAGCGAAATTATTATTGCCTCTACGTGCTGACCTACCTTTAACACGTCGGAGGGGTGTTTAATAAACCTATCCGTTATCTCGGAGACGTGAACAAGTCCGTCCTGATGTACGCCTATATCTATAAACGCGCCGAAGTCGCATACGTTGCGGACGGAACCTTCTACTACCATTCCCACGTACAAATCTTCTATTCCGAGAATATCTCTGCGGAGTACAGGGGAAGGCAAGCTGTCCCTTATATCCCTACCCGGTTTTAAAAGTTCGGTAACGATATCGTTCATAGTAGCTTTATCCAAACAACAAACTTCCGCCACCTTATCCGCTCCTTTTTCCTTGATTTTATCGGGTAAATTTTTTATATTGCCACATTTAACGTCCTCGGCGGAGTAGCCGAAGAGACGCAAAAGGTTTTCTGCCTTTTTATAGCTTTCGGGGTGAACGGCGGTATTGTCGAAGATGTTTTCGCCGTCGGTTATACGCAAGAAGCCTGCACACTGTTCATACGCCTTTGCACCTAACTTAGGCACCTTTAAGAGCTGATTTCTGTTGGTGAACTTTCCATTTGCTTCACGGTAAGCGACTATATTTTTAGCCGTTCCTGCGTTAAGCCCTGCAACGTAGCGGAGAAGATATGCGCTTGCGGTGTTTAAATCGACGCCTACGCTGTTTACGCAATCTTCCAACACTCCGCCCAAAACCGCGTCCAAACGCTTTTTATCCATATCGTGCTGATACTGACCTACGCCTATCGACTTAGGGTCGATTTTTATAAGCTCTGCCAAAGGGTCTTGAAGTCGCCTTGCAATCGAGATTGCCGAACGCTTGGTCAAATCGTATTCGGGGAATTCCTCTGCGGCGAGAGGGCTTGCCGAATATACGCTTGCGCCTGCTTCGCTAACTACAGAATAGACAACAGGGCGTTCAACTTCCTTTAAAAGGTCGGCAACGAAGATTTCCGTCTCCTTACCTGCCGTACCGTTGCCTATGGAAATTACGTCAACCTTATATTTTGCAATGAGCGTTTTAAGCTTTTTCTTACTCTCCTCAATTCTCTCGTGAGGGGGAACGGGGAAGATAACGTCTGTGTCTAACACCTTGCCCGTACCGTCAACTACGGCAACCTTACAGCCTGTGCGATATCCCGGGTCGAGACCGATTGTCACCTTATTTTTAACAGGGGGTTGCAACAAGAGGGGGCGTAAGTTTACTTCAAACATATGAATCGCCTGTTCGCTTGCCTTCTCTGTAAGTATTGCCCTTACTTCACGTTCAATAGAGGGTTGAATAAGTCTATCATAGCTGTCCGAAGCCGATTCCTTTATAAGGTCGGCACTAACGCCCTTAGAGCGGACGTAGCCTACCGCGCAAACTCTCTTTGCCATATCGGGGTCAAAGGCGATTTTTACACGGAGGCACTCCTCCTTTTCTCCCCTGTTAATAGCAAGTATTCTGTGATTTTTTATTTCGGGAACGAGTTCTGCGTAGTCGGCGTACATATCGTACGTACCCTTACCGTCGTCTTTAATTAGTTTAACCTGCATTTCGCCGTGGTTTTCGACAAGGTTACGCAATTTTTTTCTAAGCTCTGCATTGTCGGAGATGATTTCGGCAATGATATCCTGCGCTCCCTTTATAGCGTCGGCAACACTTTCTACTCCCTTTTCTCCGCTTATAAAACTTTTAGCCATAACGTAGGGGTCGCCTTGCTGAGATAAAATATAATCGGCAAGGGGCTGTAAGCCCTTTTCAATAGCAACAGACGCCCTCGTCTTTTTCTTCTGTTTAAAGGGGCGATAGACGTCCTCGATTTCGGTCATAGTAGAGCAAGCCTCGATTGCCACCGACAACTGCTCTGTCATTTTGCCCTGTTCTGTTACAATGGTCGCAACCTCTGCCTTACGTTTTTCAAGGTTGGTTAAATACTCGTACCTATCGGCTACCTGCCTTAAAAGCTGGTCGTCTATACCGCCCGTCAGTTCCTTTCTGTAACGGGCTATAAAGGGGATTGTGTTACCCTCGTCAAGCAACGCAATTACGTTGTTTGCGTGTTCGGGTTTAAGGTTAAATTCGGAGGTAATCTTTTCCGATATTTGCATATTCTTTCTTCCTTTTTCTTCCTTACGGTAGATTTATATTTTTAAAGTTTTTAAATACTCTTTTTTCTCTTTGTCAAGGCGATAGCTTTCGCAGGCTTTTTGAATGGCTTTATTGTGCGTTTGCCTGTCAAGCTTTGCAGATAATAAAAGTTTAACGCCCTCGCCAAAGTATTTAACAATCACTTCGGCTATAAGCCATGCCGACGCCATACTTACGTAGTAATAGTTGCAGTTACAGGTTTTTATACTATCGAAAATTAAATCGAGCCACTCTTCCTCTACGTAAAAATGGAGGAGCGTTACAAGGGCATAACGCTGATAAAACTCCTTATCTTCACTTAAATATTTTTGAATATAGGGCAAAAATTCCTTTTTGCGGGCTTTTATGCACTTAGCCTTAAAGCAATCGCAGGTCGCCCAATTGTCTATAAGCGGAACTAAATTATCTATTACTTTAATAAACTTCTCCCACGGGAGCATTGAAGCTACTGTAAATTTTATAAAGGTTACTTCGTAATACTCGTCGGGGAAGAGCAGAAGTTCGTCTATTAAGGTGTAATATTCTTTTGCTATCTTACGCATTAAGGGGGTGCGTACGCCTATTACTTTTATACTTTGGTTATGTAGTAAAGTGCTGTGGAATTTTGCGTAACTTTCGTCCGAGAGCGCAAAAAGTTCATCTAAAAGCTTGTGATAAAGCCCCATACCATATATCCTTTTTAGGGTGTGCGTTGGCAGGACTTGTGGAAGGAAGGGCAATTAGATTTATGAGCCTTTCACCCGTTTGTAACCTTCCGTCCGAGCCTATGTTTTTGCCGTATGCCTTTTTAAAAATTTTGTAAGCCGTTCCGCCGTTCAATATTATGAATTTTACGGGGGCGGAATTTAATACTAAGCTTAAATCGGCAGTCGTATAGTTTTTAATACTATCGTCCCTCGAACCTATTATTTCACATTCCGTAACTATATCCCAAAGGGCGATTTGAGTTTTTAATAACAGTTCCTTTTTGTCTTGTACCGTCTTAGGCTCTTCTTGAAAGAAAAAACCTGAAATGATTTTCCAAAAAGAATTTCTCGGGTTTCCGTAATAGAATCCCTCTTCCCTTGATTTAACAGAAGGGAAACTTCCTAATATCAACGCCCTGCTGTCATTATTGAAATAGGGTTTAAAGCCCTCGAGTTTGCTCATGATAAAGGCTTATCCACGTTGCCCACAAGGGCGGTTGCCTTATACCTTTCGTCGAAGTTATACTCAATCGCCTCGCACACGTCGGCAAGCGTTACGGCGTTTAAATCGCTTACCCTCTTTTCAAAGTCATAGACCTTGCCTGAATACATAAGCTCTCTGCCGTATAAGAGCATTTGCGAGCTTGTACTCTCCTGAGCAAAGATGAGTGAGGACATAAGCTGTTCCTTACCCCTTTTAAACTCGTCTTCGCTCATCTTGTTCTTTTTCATTTCGGCAATACAGCCATATATTGCCTCGGCGGACTGCTGATAGGTGTTGGCGTTTACCCCTGCATACACGGTGAGTGCGCCAGACTTTTCGTAAGATGATATATAAGAATATACGGTGTAGGCAAGCCCCATCTTCTCCCTTACGGTTTGGAAAAGCCTTGACGACATACTTCCGCCCAACACTGCGTTCATAATCTGCGTTGCGTCGCAAAGCCTTTCGTATCTCTTCATTGAAGGATAAGCTATGGCAATGTGAACCTGCTCTATATCCTTCTTTTTTAAAAGTTGACCGCCCTGTAACTTTACGTCGATTAAACGGGGTGTAGTTTTACGGGCAGGAAGAACCCCGAAATATTTATTTACAAGCTCTTCGGCAAGGTCTATGGTGATATTACCCGCCATTGATATTACTATGTTGTCGGGGGCGTATCTTTCGGAAATGTAATCTGTAAGCTCCTTACGGGTAAAACCCTGTACGTTTTGCTTACTTCCTAAGATATTTCTGCCGTAGTTCTCCTTGCCGAAAAACGCACTTGACAGTAAATCGAGACATAAATCGTCGGGGGTGTCCTCGTTCATATTTATCTCTTCAATAACTACGCCCTTTTCTCTTGCCATCTCGTCTTCGGGGAATATGCTGTTTAAAAAGAGGTCGGACAAAATTTCGAATGCAGAAGAGGCGTTCTGCGAGGTTGACTTTGCGTAGTAGCAGGTAACGTCCTTTGAGGTAAAGGCGTTAACCTGTGCTCCGATTGCGTCCATTCTGTCTGAAATCTGGAAAGCAGACCTCGTCTTTGTTCCCTTGAACATCATATGTTCGATAAAGTGGGAAATACCGTCTTCCTTATCGCTCTCATACACGGAACCCGTGCCTACTATTATGCCCATCGTTACGGACATAAGTCCGCTCATCTCTTTAACTACAAGCCTTACGCCGTTTTTCAGTTGTTTAAAGTGTACCATTATTCTCCTAAATTTTTTGAAACCGTTAGGGTTTTCAAATTGTTTTGCTTTATGTATTCAAGTATTTTAGGCAGTGCTTTTACGGTTACATCCTTGGGGTGCATTAGAATAAATTCACCGTTTGAAAGGTTTTTAGTAGCCCTGCTTATTATTAAGTTAACGTCGCTGTCTCGCCAATCGATTGTATCCCTCGACCACATTATAGTCTTTAAATTCAAAGACTCCGCAGAGCTTACCGTTGCCATATTGTAAGCGCCCGACGGGGGTGCGAAGAGCTTTATAGGCTGAGCGAGCATTGCGTTTATAAGCTGTACGCTTGGGCGGATTTCTTCGAGATTTTGTTGATAGGTCATTGCCGAATGGTCTTTGTGGAAATATCCGTGAGAGCCGATTTCGTGACCCCTTTTATTTATCTCCCTTACGCAGTCGATGTTATCGTCCGCCCAGCAACCGCCCAAAAAGAAAGTTGCCTTTGCCGAATATTCGTCTAAGATATCCATAATTTTTTGGACGTTAGAAGTGTTTTCATAGACGTTAAACATCAAGCTTACGCCATCGCCGTTTTCGGCGGAATAATAGACCTTATGCTCTTCCGTTGAGACCGACTGCGACTCTCCGCCCGTAAAACCGACAAGACATACGGTTATTACCACAAGGCAAAGCACGACATTTACTATAACCGATTTTAATCTATTTTTCAACAGTTTACCCCTAAAAATAAAAAGCTATTACTATTTTATTTGTAGGTGGGTTGCAGTATGTGCTTTTTTTGCAGTCCGAGGGCAATGACGTAAGGTGATTATTATTAGGTGATTATTATTATAAGTTCATACTTCGTTCTCTGGGATTGCCACGGTGGTGCGACCACTACGAAGTATCTTAATTGCTTTAACTTTTAACCAACTATTCACAAATCAAACAAGGCAATGCATTGACTATGTATCTTAATTGCTTACACCTTTAACCAACTATTCACTAATCAAACAAGGCAATGCCTTGACTATGTATCTTAATTGCTTACACCTTTAACCAACTATTCACTAATCAAACA
>JBJEVA010000038.1:54041-78061 GCA_051884115.1 Candidatus Coproplasma sp.
AAAAACAGACTTCGTTCTCTGGGATTGCCACGCCGACTTATAGTCGTCTCGCAATGACGGCTTACCACACCATTTTATATCAAACTCTTCAGTCGGTATGGCGACAGCTTCCCTATTCTTTAGGGAAGCCAAGGGTAGATAGTCACTTATGTCTCTGGGATTGCCACGCAACGCCAAAGGCGTTGTTCGCAATGACGACCTACCGCACCGAGGCAATTACGAAGTCACCACCCAACTAAGTCCCTCTTCATAGATACGAGCAAGAGCAGAAGCCTGCGGATTTGGCGACAGGAGTTTACATAAATCGTAAATGACTGAGCCAAAACGTAAAGGCGACGAACTATTGCGACGTATATACGCAGAGAAGTAAGTTACTTTAACGTAACTATCGTAACGCCTATTTCCCCCTCGCCATACACACCCGAGCGGAACTCCTTTACACCGCGGTGCCTTTTTAAAAGTTGAGCTATGGCATTTTTTAATTTGCCTGTGCCTACGCCGTGAATTATTTTAACCTGCTCTAAATTGTCGGTTATGGCTTTATCGATAAAGTTTTCAACTTCGGGGAGTGCCTCGTCAACGGTCATACCTATTACGTTGATATCGAACAATGGCTGTGAGGGCGAGAATTTCTTAACTACTTTAACCCTTTCTTTAACTGATGCGTGTTTTTGCTTAGCCTTGTCTTCTACGGGGGGAGGAGTAATTTTTAACTTTGATATATTTACCCTTGCCTTGATTGCTCCGCAGGCTACTTCCGCTTCCTTTTTGGCAGGGTTGTAGGAGACCACGGTACCGTTAGAGCCTAAGCTCTCTACAAACACCTGCGCACCTACTTTCATATCTTCGGGACGGGCGTCCCTTACGTTAAACGCGGGGCGAACTTCTCCCTCTTCAAACGCCTCGTCGCCTATGCGGTTTTTAAGCGTTCTTGCTCTTATTAAATCTGCCTCGGTAATACTATCCTTGGCGATAAGCTTTTCAAGCTCTTCCAAAAGCTCTTCCGCCCTTGCCGTCCTTTCGTTGATTATTCTTCTACTCTCTGCACGAGCGTTTAAAGTCAAACTGTTCTTCTGCTTTTCAAGTGCTGATAGAGTTTTTTCCGCCTCCGCAGTCTTTTGCGCCCATTCGTTTTGCAGTGCGTTCGCCCTGTCTAACGAAGCCTGTGCCTCTACCCTTGCGTCCTCGGCTCTCTTTATAATATTGTCGTAACGCCTGCCTTCGTCCGAAAGATAGCTTTGAGCCTTAGCGAGTATGTCGGGGTTCATCCCCAGCCTTCTTGAAATAGCGAGTGCGTTTGAGGCACCCGGCATACCTATTTTTATTGTGTAGAGCGGTTTTAAGGTTGCGCTGTCGAACTGCATTGAAGCGTTTTCCATACCGCCGAGAGAATATGCAAATTCTTTTAACGCCGTGAAGTGTGTGGTTATTATGCCCTTAGCGCCTACGTTTAGAAGGTGTTCGGCAACGGCGGAGGCTATTGCCTGACCTTCGTCCGGATTGGTACCGCCACCCAATTCGTCTATAAGAACAAGGCTGTCGCTGTCGGCGTTATCGCAAATCTTAATTATATTTGTCATATGGCTGGAAAAGGTTGAGAGGCTGTCTTCTATGCTCTGACTGTCGCCGACGTCGCAGAACACGTTGTTGAAGGCGCACACTTCGCTTCCGCCGTTAGACGGAATGAACAGACCGCACTCCGCCATAAGGCAAAACAGTCCTACCATTTTTAAAGTAACCGTCTTACCGCCCGTGTTGGCTCCGCTCAATAAGAGGAACGAATAGTCCTTTCCGAGCTCTACAGAGACGGGTACTACCCTATCCTTATCTATCAAAGGGTGCCTGCCCTTGATGATGTTGATATATCCCCTTTTATTGACTTGGGGGCATACCGCTTTCATTGAATATGCGTATTCGGCACGGGCGTAATAGCTATCTATTTCGCAGAGAATTTGAGCGTCGGCTATGAGTTTGTCGCCCATTGCGCCCACACGCGAAGAGAGGGATTTTATAATCCTTTCAATCTCCTCCCTCTCGTCTATGCTTAGAGCGACGAGTTCGTTATTTAGATTTAAAACGTATTCGGGTTCTATAAAGAAGGTTGCGCCCGATGCGGAACGGTCGTGTATAAAGCCTTTAATCTTATTCTTGCTCTCCGCCTTTACGGGAATTACGTAGCGGTCGTTTCTTATCGTCACCAAGCTGTCCTGCAAGTACTGCGAATCCTTGCCTGCAACGTACTCTGCAAGGGTGGAACGTATGCGTTCGTTAAGACTTCTTATTTTTGAACGTATTGAAAAGAGAGCGTCGCTGGCATAGTCGCTGATTTTTCCGTCGGGGAGAATTTTTTCCTCTATATCCCTTTCGAGATTTTCGTCGAAGTAGATGGCCGACGCGGTTTGCTTTAATTTAACTATATCGCTATCGGCTTTTACTATATCTGAATAAGCACAGCGGGCTGAACGCAAAAGGCGTTTGCAATCGGTAAGCTCTTCACAAGAAAGCGACGAACCTTTCTTTGCCCTTGTCAAAACGTTTGAAAGTTCGGGGAAGTACTCTATCTTGCCTACGCCGTACTTATATAAAAGCAAATCGCTTTCCGAAGTTAGAGCAAGGCGAGAGCGCACTTCCTCTAACTCTCCGCTCGGCAAAAGGGCGCAGAGCATATTTTTCGTACTATCAAGCACGGCGTACTCCGAACACGCTAAAAGTATTTTATTGAGTTCAAGGCGAGAATAATTTTGTTTGTTCATAAGTCTTTATTACAAATAATTTTATAAAACAGGTATTTCTATTTTTATAAAACGGGTGTTTCGGTGTGACCTTTGGTGTGTGATTTATAGCTTTCTTTTGGGATAGTTATTTCCTTTATTTGCCCCGTAATCGAGCGTGAAGAGACGAGGTTTGCACAATTGAATAACTCGAATCTGCACTCCGACAAAGTGTAACGGCGAAGGGGAAAAACCCTGTTGCTTTCGTCCGTAAGTTCGTAAAGGCTCCTCTTATCACACTCTTTACAGGTCTTTGCAAACGGACAATATATAAGGTCCATTACCTTTATATCTCCCTCTGTAAGAGCAAAGGTATTATGGGTGCAGAGAGGCTTTGTTTCGCCAATAGTAAGTTCCTTTGAAAGCGCCTTATAATCGGCAGGACAAAGGCTTACTGAAATGGTGTTGGAGAGGTTAAATCCCACCCCTGCAAACAGCTTTTTATTTAGTTCTTTTGCAAGGGGTACAGCGTAATTGCCCCCCGAATATATGCCGTCAAACGGGGTTAGAGCTGATTTTATCAGCCCGATATCCTCACCCGAAAGATAGGGTGGAAGATAGAGAAATTTTTCACCGTTAAAGCCTTTAAAATATTTGGTTAAATCACCGTCGTATTTGTCGGGTTTTAGTACGCCGATATCAGCCTTTACGCCGTTCAAGTTAGTGGCGATTACGCAAACGGCAGAGTTTTGTTTTATACTTTGAGAGGGTGTGGAAATGGGTTTAAATTTAAGTTCCTCCCTCTCCTCTGAAAAGCTTTCAAAAAACTGAGCGAACGCCTGACGACGGAAGGAATTTAGGCGTGAAACGGGAATAAATATTTCACCGTCTATCTGTATATCGCCGAACTCTATTTCAAAAGGATAGGCGTCGATTTTTGAAAAACATACTTTGACGTCGTCGGCGGTAAGCGGTCTGCCCGTTGCCTTTTCGGCAATAAAATCTGCCTTGAAATTACGTCCGTTTATCGTAACTTCGGGAGCTTCTCCGCACTTAAAATATGCGTTTATATATACCTTTGCCGTTCGCCTATTTGCAAGCAACTCGGCGTTTAACTTTGTGTCTGTGGTTATGAACGCCTTATCTCCGTTTTTAAGACGGGTAGAGCTTTTTAATTCTATTCCGCCTTTTGCCTGCCCTGCATAAACCGCTCCGCAAAGTTCGGTGCCGTCGCGAAGAATTTTAAAGCCGTCGCCCGTGTTGCAACGCATTGAGGTACGGACGATGAATTTTCCGTTTTCTACCCAAACGGTGCCTACGTATTCGCCAATATGCCCCTGTACGGCGGAGGATATGAACGACTTATCCTGCCCGAAAGCAAGCCCTTTTGTGTAATTGCCCCTGTTATATGTGCGTTTTAACGCTGAGAGTTGGGAAGTAGCGTCCTCACAATTTAACAGCTTTTTATAGTAGGCTACTGCCGAGGAGACGTACTCGGGACGGCGCATACGCCCTTCGATTTTAAAAGAAGATACGCCTGCCTCTTTTAGTTTATTTATATTTTCGCCTACGCTTAAATCGGAAAGCGAGATGCGGTAGGCGTAATTTTCAAAGCCCTTTCTGTTGATTTTATAGCGTTTTCTGCAGGGTTGTTTGCACTTACCCCTGTTGCCCGAATTTCCGCCTGCAAATGAGGACAGATAGCATTGACCTGAAAAGCACGTGCAGAGCGCACCCTGTACAAACACTTCGGTTTCTATGATTTTTGCTATTTTTTCTATGTCCGAAAGTTTGGTTTCCCTAGCAAGTATCACCCTGTCAAAGCCCAACTCTTTGGCATATCTTGCACCGTACTCGTTGCATATTCCCGCCTGAGTTGAGAGGTGCAAAACCATTTGCGGGTAGGTCTTTTTAAGGTATGAGCCGAGGTATAAATCCTGCAAAATTATTGCGTCAACGCCTGTGTTCCAAGCCTCTACTGCGGTTGAAACAAAGGAAGAAAGTTCGCTCTCTTTTACGAGAGTGTTCATTGCAACGTAGATTTTTACGCCGAAAAAATGGGCGTGCGTTATAAGTTTTTTTAAGCTTTTAAAGTCAAAGTTTTTTGCCGAACTCCTTGCCGAAAAGCTTGTAAGCCCTAAATATATGGCGTTTGCACCGGCATTGATTGCCGAATACGCGCTTTGCTCATCGCCTGCCGGCGCTAAAATTTCAATCATTTTTATACCCGAATTTTTTAATAATATCCGCAACCGCACCCTCGTCGCAGGTGGGGGCGACGTACTTTGCAATTTTTTTCAGCTCGTCCTCTCCGTTGCCCACCGCACAGCCAAGCCCTGCTACCTCTATCATGGAAATATCGTTTAAGTTATCGCCTACTGCAATGGTTTTTTGCATAGGCACGTTAAACCTTTGAGCTAAATATTTTAACGCTTCGCCCTTGGTTACGCCCAAAGGAGAGATTTCTATTAAGACCTTTGCGCTACACGTTACGTCGAACTCGTCGCCTAAGTATGCTTTAATTTTTTCGTAAAGAGCCTGCCTTTCTTCCTGTTTAACGAGAATTGCCGTCTTACAGAATTTAGGCTCCGCAGACTTTACGAAACGCGACAGGGGGATATCTAAATGTAGTGCGTTTATGCCGATTATACTCTCGTATAAATTTAAGTGCGGTTCGTCCTTTGGCAGGGTGGAATAAAAGCCCGTATCCGAATAGAGCTGAATATTTACGTCCAACGCCTCTAAATAAGAGCAGATTTTATACGCCTGTTCCCGAGAAAAGACACAATTTTTTATGAGCTTGCCCGTCGAAATTTCTGCAATCTGACAGCCCTGAGAGGCGATTACTAAGCCGTTAAAGCCCATTTCCCTCACCCTCGGCAAAATGCTGGGGAGTATTCTGCCCGTACAAACGGCGAAGATACCGCCTGCGGAAACGTAGTTATTTACTTCTTCCACTACAAATGAAGGCACTTCGTTTTTGGAGTTTGCAAGCGTTCCGTCGAAGTCGGATACAATGAGCTTATAGTTTAAATCTTTCATATTTATTTCAAGTTGTTGTTCAAGTAGTCTTTAATCTTTTTGGCAAGCACCCTTCCTATCCCCTCGGTTGAAGCAATCTCCTCCTCGGTGGCGTTTAGGATATTGCCGACGTTGGAGAATTTTTGAATTAGTGCAACCGATTTTTGCTTGCCTATTCCGTCTATTTCGGATAATACGCTCTTCAATGCGTTTTTGGTATGAACGGAGCGGAAGTAGGTTACGGCAAAGCGGTGGGCTTCGTCCCTCATTCGCTGAACCATTCTAAGTGAATAATCGCTTTTGGGAATTTTTATGCTTTCGGGGGAGTTTAAAGTGAATATCTCCTCGTCCTGTTTTGCGATGGATATTAAGTCTATCCCCTCTATTTTGAGCTGTTCAAAGATTTCTTTAACAGACGAGAGCTGACCTTTACCGCCGTCTATTACTATTAAGTCTGGTTTGGGGAATTTCTCCTCTTCGTCCGTACCAAGTTTTGAGAGTCTTCTAAGTAGCACTTCTTTTAAGGACGCAAAGTCGTCAGCCCCCTCCACCGTCTTTATTTTAAATCGGCGGTAGGCGTTTTTATCCGCTTCCCCGTCGGTAAAGACGACCATAGAACCCACCTTATCGACGCCCGAAACGTTGGAGATATCGTAGCACTCGGCACGCTTCGGATAGCGAGAGAGCGATAAAAGGGTTTGCAATCTCTTACACGCGTTGACCGTCATATCGTCCTTATGCTTTATCCTATCGACTGACTTTTCCAAAAAGTCTTTTACGTTATTTTGTGCCATTTGCGAAAGCTTGGCTTTTACGCCCTGCTTTGCGACGGTTACGGTTATCGATTTACCCAACTTTTCCTTAAAGAAGTTTTCTATAAACTCCCTTTCACAACACTCCTGAACAATGAGTTCGGGGGGCGGTTCGTGAACCGAATAGTACTGTGTGATAAAAGAAGTTAAAGCTTCGCCGTCGGAGACGTGGGCGTCGTCTAACGCAAATGAAGTTCCGCCCTGCATAATGCCTTTACGGGTGATTAGAAGGTTTACAGCCGAATATAGACCGTTAGTGGCGTATGCTATGACGTCGGCATCGAGGGGTTTATTTATGGAAGTGATTCTCTTTGCCTCTAACTTAGAGAGCATAGAGAGTTTGTTTTTATAATCGAGGGCAAGTTCAAACGCTTCGTTTTCGGCGGAGACAAGCATCTTTTGCTTTAAAATATCCTGTGCCTTTGAATAGTTCCCCTCCAAAAATGACAGGGCAAGTTTTACCTTTTCGGCATACTCTTCCTTGCTTATCTTATGTGCGCAGGGAGCGCAACACTTTCCTATATGGTAATTTAAGCACTCCCTTTTAGGCTTAGAAGTAATTTGCGTTCTGCATAGGCGGACGCCGAAAAGTAGCTGACAGCACTCCAAAATATCCTTATAATTTATTCCGCCCATAAAGGGACCGAAGTATTTGCAACCGTCCTTTTTTATCTTTCTTGTGACGTAAAAGTTGGGGTAATCTTCCCTTAAATCTACCTTTATATAGGGATAGGTTTTATCGTCCTTTAACAGAATATTATACTTTGGCTTATACTTTTTTATAAGGTTGTTTTCAAGAGCTAAAGCGTCTATTTCCGAGGCGGTGATAATATAATTGAAGTCGGCAATATTCTCCACCATTTTCATAACCTTTTCGGGTTTGGGGGAGTTGTGGAAGTATTGGCGTACTCTGTTTTTTAGCACGCGTGCCTTACCCACGTAGATTACGTTGCCGTAGCAATCGAGCATTACATATACGCCCGAAGTTTCGGGCAGAAGTTTTAGTTTTTCCTTTACGACGTCCATATATACTCAGTTATTATACCATACTTCGTGCCTTCAATGCAATAGAAGAAAGGCAAAAAAATTCCCTGCACTATTTAGTACAGGGAAGAAAATTTTTATTTAATATAAGGGAATTGTACTGCCGATGCCTATGGCAAAAATAATGCTGATTATGGCAGTTATTATTCCTGCTAAAACAGCTAACCCCATACAAACGGAGGAAATTATTATTCCTGCTTTTGCAAAGGTTTTAGACTTTTCGCTACCCGTCTTCTTAGCGTCGTTTAAGGCTATTATGCTTATTATAAGTCCTACCAACGAATTTAAAAAAGAAAACACGAATCCGAGGATTGAAAGCATAGAATAGCTGTCTGCAACGGGAGGATTGACGTTGTTAGGCACAGAGGCGTTTGTTTTGTTTGAGCTGTTGCCCGAATTTGAGTCAAAACCGAAATCTGCACTAACCCCGTCGTCTGCCGACTTACCGCAAGCAGGGCAGAAAACTGCCTCGTCGGGAAGTTCTTTTCCGCAATTTGAACAATACTTCATTTTATTTTGCTCCTTTATAAGAATTTAATTTGCCGTAGCTTTTATCTGTTTATCAATAAGCCCTTGCAAAATAAACGGTGTGCTTGGCTTTATTTCCGCATACTGCACAGAGTTCATCTTCAAGCTCTTCACACATAACCCTTGCCGTTGCATTGGTTTCTGCCTTAATCTTGTCTTCGCACTCCCTGCAACCGCACCAACCTGCTTTTACAAAGTTACCGCCCTCGACGCCTTCAAGTATGCCTGCCATATCGCTTGCCTTAACTATCCTTTCGTCACGCCTTTGCCTTGCCGAAACAAGCATATCCTTTTGAACGGTATCGAGAAGTTTAACAATACTTTCCGTAAGATTTTCCAAAGAGTACTCGCTCTTTTCAAGACTGTCTCTGCGGAATACCATAGCTTTGCCTGCCTCTATATCGCGAGGACCCACTTCTATTCTTACGGGAACGCCCCTCATCTCCCATTCGTTGAACTTCCAACCGGGGGAATTATCCGAATTATCGAAAATCACCCTTACCCCTGCCTTTTCCAGAGCACATTTAATCTCTTCGCACTTTTCAACCACACCGCCCTTCTTTGAAGCGATTGGAACTATAACTACCTGATAGGGTGCAACCTTGGGGGGAAGAACGAGTCCCCTTGCATCGCCGTGAGCCATAATTACAGCGCCTATCATTCTTGTTGAAGTACCCCAGCTTGTGGTGTAAGCGTATTTTTGAACGCCGTCTTTATCCAAGAATTTTATATCGAACGCCTTAGAGAAGTTCTGTCCGAGATAGTGGGAAGTACCCGACTGCAAGGACTTACCGTCCTTCATCATAGCTTCCATACCGAAGGTTGCGACGGCGCCTGCGAACTTTTCCTTTTCGGTCTTTCTTCCGCAGAGTACGGGAATTGCAAGTACGTTTTCGGCAAACTCCTTATACACGTCGAGCATCTTCATCGTCTCTTCCATAGCCTCTTCTTCGGTTGCGTGGCAAGTGTGACCTTCCTGCCATAAAAATTCGGAAGTACGAAGAAAAGGTCTGGTGGTCTTTTCCCACCTCATAACGTTAGCCCATTGGTTGATTAAAATGGGTAAGTCGCGGTAGGACTGAAGCCACTTGGAATACATATTTCCTATAATCGTTTCCGAGGTGGGGCGAATTGCCAAAGGCTCGGCAAGTTCCTCTCCGCCGGCGTGAGTTACGACTGCGACTTCGGGAGCAAACCCTTCTACGTGTTCCGCCTCTTTTGTAAAGAAGCTCATAGGAATGAGCAGGGGGAAATATGCATTCTGAACGCCCGTTGCCTTAAAACGAACGTCCATTTCCTTTTGGATATTTTCCCATATAGCATAGCCGTAGGGGCGGATAACCATAGTACCCTTTACAGGGCCGTAATCGACGAGCTGAGTCTTTTTACATACGTCCGTGTACCACTGCGGAAAATCTGTTTCTATATCTGCAATATTTTCTACAAAACTGTCTTTTGCCATAATTCCTCTTTAAACTATTTATATTGTTAGCAAATATTATATCACGCCGAACAGAAAAAATAAAGTGTTTAAAGCCGATAATTAAATTTTATTCAATTAAAGTAAAAACTTTATTTTTTTTAATATTTGCTTATATTTATGCGTTTATTTTTTATACCCTTCACCCTTCAAACGCTTGTAATTGAAAATAAGTTATTGTATAATATAGTTATTATGGAGAAGAAATCGTATTTGCATTTAAAGAGCGGTACCGACGTAAGAGGAGTTGCCATTGCAGTTGATGGCAGAGACCTTGACTTAACCCCCGATTCGCTTTGCGATATCACTAACGCATTTGTTAAATGGCTCTCTGAAAAGACGGGCAAGAGCCAACTTAAAATTGCAGTCGGCTATGATTGCAGACTTTCCAGCGAACCTATCTTTAACGAAGTAACTTCGGCTATGCTCTCTTGCGGGTGCGAAGTAGTTGGGTGCGGACTTAGCTCTACCCCCTCTATGTTTATGCTCTTGCAAAAGTCGGACTACGGGTGCGACGCTTCGGTTATGATAACCGCTTCCCACCTGCCTTATTATATGAACGGTCTTAAATTCTTCACGCCTTGCGGAGGACTTGACGGCAAAGACGTGGAGAATATTTTATTGCTTGCAGAGAGAGGTGAAAAGCTTGAAAGCCAAAATTCGGGTAGGCTTACCACAACCTCCTTTATGGACGAGTACAGCAATATTTTAGTCGAAACGGTGAGAGAGGCTACGGGAAACCGTGCACCCCTCTTCGGTCACATAATAATTGCCGACGCGAGCAACGGCGTGGGCGGATTCTTTGTTAAGAAGGTTTTACAGCCCTTAGGCGCAATTACTACGGGAAGCATAAATCTCTACCCCGACGGGCGTTTCCCTGCGCATGCGCCTAACCCCGAAGCGCCCGAAGCAATGAAGGCACTGCAGAATGCCGTACTTTATTCTAAAGCCGAATTAGGCGTAATTTTTGACACAGACGTTGACAGAGCGGGGGTCGTTGACGGCGACGGCACACCCATTAACAGGGATAGCTTGATTGCCTTGGTTTCCGCAGACCTTTTAAAGGAAAGACCCTGCACCATTGTTACCGACAGCGTAACGAGCGACGGACTTACTGAATTTATTGAAAATCACGGCGGAAAACATATTAGGTTTAAACGCGGTTACAAAAACGTCATTAACGAAGCTAAAAGGCGCAACGAAGAGGGCGAATATTGCCCCCTTGCAATAGAGACGAGCGGTCATGCCTCATATATGGATAACTATTTCTTGGACGACGGCGCGTACCTTATCTGTAAAGTTTTAATAGCTTTCTCCCGTCAGATACAAGCTAAGAGCAAGTTAAGCGATATTATTAAAGACTTGAAACTACCTGAGGAAGAGTGCGAAATCAGAATTAAATTTAACGACAGGTCGAAAAACTTTAAACTTGAAGGCGAGAGAGTAATAAACGAGGTTTTACACTTTGCGAAAATAGAAAACGTGGCCACTCCCTCTCCCGTAAATTACGAGGGGTTAAGGCTTAACTTCGGTCAAGGCGTGGGCGACGGTTGGACCCTTGTTCGTATGAGCGTTCACGACCCCGTTATGCCCGTAAACTTTGCAAGTAACGTGAAAGGCGGTGTTAAGCTTATGGCTAAATACCTTTACGCAATGGTCGCTAAATACCCTTTCCTCGATTTAAGCGCATTGAAAAAGTTTATTGAAGAATAATTTATCAAATATATAGAAATATTACTTTAAGGAGAAGTTATATGTCCGTACAACAGAAAAGCGTTGACACAATAAGAGTTCTTTCGGCAGAGGCAATTGAAAAAGCAAAGTCCGGCCACCCCGGTATCTGCTTAGGCTCTGCCCCCATCGGCTATGAACTGTTTGCCGACGCTATGTCATACAGCTACACAAACCCTTCTTGGGATAACCGCGACAGATTCATTCTTTCTGCCGGTCACGGCTCTATGCTACTTTACTCCCTTTTGCATATGTTCGGCTTCGGACTGACAAAAGAAGATTTGATGTCCTTCCGTCAGCTCGGTTCTAAGACCCCCGGCCACCCCGAATACGGCAAGACTTTGGGAGTTGAAACTTCGACCGGTCCTTTGGGTCAGGGACTTGCCAACGCAGTCGGTTTTGCCGTTGCTGAAGCGCACCTTGCTTCTATCTTCAACAGACCCGACTACCCCATCGTTGACCACTACACCTACGTATTAACGGGCGACGGATGTTTGGAAGAGGGTATAGGCTACGAGGCATGTTCTTTTGCAGGCACACAAAAGCTCGGCAAACTCATCTTGTTGTACGATAGCAACGATATAACCATCGAAGGCGACATAAGCCCCACTTTCAACGAGGACCCCGCAACGAGATTCCTTGCACAGGGTTGGCAGGTTATAAGAGTTAACGACGCCAACAACCTCTCCCTTTTAAAGACGGCTATCGAAAGGGCTAAAAAGGACTTAACCCGTCCTTCCGTAATCATCTGCAAGAGCAAGATAGGTTACGCAAGTCCCCTTGAAGGCAGTGCAGACTGCCACGGCGCGCCCCTCGGTGAAGAGAACGTCGCTAAGTTAAGAGAAAACCTTAATTGGACCGAAGAACCCTTCGAGGTTCCTGCAAGCGTTAAAGCACACTGCATGGCTATTGCCGAAGAAAAACGCAAGGCTGAGGACGAATGGAACGAACTGTTTGCAAGATACGAAAGCGAATATCCTATGCTTGCCGTACAGTACAGGCAGTTTATGAAGGGCGGAGTTGACTTTGCGACCGTTGACGGTCTTTATATGTTCGACAAACCCGAAGCTACGCGTAGTTGCGGAGGTAAGATTTTAAACGCTATTTACAAGGCTACGCCCAATCTTATGAGCGGTTCTGCCGACCTTGCTCCCTCCACTAAAACCGAACTTAAAGGAAGCGCTTACTTCTCACCCGAACACAGAGAGGGTTGCAACATTCACTTCGGTATCCGTGAACACGCCATGAGCGCAATCTGCAACGGTATTCAGCTTCACGGCGGTTTGAGGGCGGTATGCTCTACCTTCTTCTCCTTTGCCGACTATATGAAACCCGGTATAAGAATGTCTGCTCTTATGAATTTACCCGTGGTTTACGTTATGACCCACGACTCGATTGGCGTTGGCGAGGACGGACCTACGCACCAGCCTATGGAACAGCTCGTAATGCTCCGTTCCATTCCCAACATAAACGTATTCCGCCCCTGCGACGGCAAGGAGACGAGTGCGGCATTCGTTTCTGCATTCTCTTCAAACAAGCCCACGGTTATCGTTGAGACAAGACAGAATTTACCCGTTTATGAACATTCGGGTGCTAATGCGCTTAAAGGCGGTTACGTGCTTTCCGACTGCGAAGGCACTCCCGACGTGCTTTTAATTGCAAGCGGTTCGGAAGTAGAACCCTGTATGGAGGCTCAAAAGAAGCTTTCCGAAGAGGGCATTGCTTCAAGAGTTATCTCCCTTCCCTGTATGGAAGTATTTGAGAGCCAGAGCGAAGAATACAAGGACAGCGTTATTCCTAAGAACGTCAAGGCGAGAGTTTGCGTTGAGGCGGCAAGCCACTTTGCTTGGTACAAGTACTGCCGTGACTTCGGCGAGCTGATTACCATGACGAGCTTCGGCGTTTCCGGCAAGGCAAAAGATTTGTTTGAATACTTCGGCTTTACCGCAGAGAAGGTTGTTGAAAAGGCTAAGCTCTCCTTAGACAACGTTGCAAACAACAGATACAGCCACTGATTTGAAATTTTTTAGATAACATATACCGCCCCCGAAATCAAAATTTCGGGGGCGGTTTGTTGTGATGGCTTGGTTAGCGATTGAAGTTTTTAATTATTGATTTATCAGCTTTTCCTTATAACTATAATGTTATTTATTACTTTATTACAAAGTCTTCAACCTATCTTTTGCGGAGGAGTTTGTGGCTGTTATCATTGATAGTGTTTGACAGTCTTCCATTTCAGTGCAGGAACCGCAAGTTTTAAAACCCTTGTCATTTGCGCAAATACGAATAGGACACAGGCTTTGGCAAAAGGGAGTTTTAACCCCCTCCGTACGGCAACCCGTACAATTTATCATTTCGGGGGTTATGGTTACTTTATTTAATTCGCTCCACTTTTCTGCAACGCTTTGGCGTAAAGTATCATCGTTATTTACAGTAGCAATTCTCGCTTCGCACTTTTCGCAGTCGAGTCCGCACACAGCAATAAGTTCGTTCATATTTCTCCTTTATAATTGAAACAATCCCAATTATTTTATCCCCATATTTTCTCTTGCGGTGGCAAGCATAAGCTTTATTCTGTTTTCCTGATTGACCTTGGTTGCTGAAGGGTCGTAATCGACGGCGACGATATTTTCGTCTTTATAAATTTCCTTTAAGGTTCGCATCGCACCCTTACCCGCGATGTGGTTGGGAAGACAGCCGAAGGGCTGTGCGCAGACTACGTTTTTAACTCCCGTTTCGGCAAGCGCCGACATCTCCGCAGGAATTAACCAACCCTCGCCCATCTTTACTCCCTGATTTATTACCTTATCAGCACAGGCACGCAGATGCTCGAAGTCGTGAATGGGTTCGAAGTTTCCGTTCTTTTCAAAGAGCTTTATAAGCTTTTTCTGCATTCCGTACAACACTTTATATAAAAGTTTATTAACTTGCCAGAAAATGCCCTTTCTTTCGTATAGGTAGCCGTCGTTTATGTTGTTGACTATGCAATACAAAACGAAGTCCATTAAGGCGGGAACAACCGGTTCGCAATCTTCGGATAAGAGGAATTTTTCCAAACCGTTATTGCCGAGGCGAGCGTACTTAACGTAAATTTCGCCCACAATTCCCACTTTAACCTTTTTTTCCTTTTTACGGCGAACGGCAGAGAATGCGCAAATTATCTGTTTATTTATGCTTTTAAACTTCTTATATTTACCCGATTTAAAGCTTTCGGTTACGGTTGCAACAACGATATCCCTTATTTTATCGGTTGCGCCCTCCTCCTCTTCGTACGGCTTTGTCTGGTTATAACACCACATAAGCGTATCGCCGTAAAAGATTGCATAGGCGAGCTTAAGTAAAAGCCCCATACCTATTTTAAAGGACGAATTCTTTTCAAGACCTGAGAAGTTTACCGACACAACGGGGACTTCCGGAAACTCTGCCTTTAAAGCTTTACGAATGAGAGGTACGTAGTTGGAAGCTCTGCACCCACCGCCCGACTGAGTGATGAGTACTGCGGTATGCGATAGGTCGTACTTACCGCTTTTAAGTGCGTCTATATACTGACCGACGACGCAAAGGCAGGGATAGCACGTGTCGTTATGAACGTGTTTAAGCCCTTCGTCGATGACCGCCCGACTTTCGTTTTTAAGTATTTCTACGTTATAGCCCTCCTGCCTTAACACCTCTTCTATTATGGCAAAGTGCCAAGGGAGCATATCGGGGACTAAAATTTTATAAGTTGATTTATATTCGTCTTTCCATACGGGATAGTTTTCCGTATAGTCTGTAACTTGTTTCTCTTCCATATTTTATCTTTTGCGTTTGCCTTCTTCTATTGCCGCAAGCATACTGCGGAGCCTTATTTTTACTACGCCGAGATTGTTAATCTCGTCGATTTTTATCTGGGTATAGAGCTTGCCGTTCTTTTCCATAATTGCCCTGACTTCGTCGGTGGTGATTGCATCTATTCCGCAACCGAAGGATACGAGTTGGACAAGGTTTGTGTTGTCGTGTTCACAGCAGTACTGTGCCGAACGGTACAATCTTGCGTGGTACGTCCACTGGTTAAGTACGTTTACCTTAACCTGTCCTGCCTTTTCAAACACGGCGTCTTCCGAGAGAACAGCCATACCCAAAGAGGTTATAAGCTTATTTATTCCGTGATTTATTTCGGCGTCGAGGTGATAGGGCCTACCTGCCAAAACGACAATCTGCTTCCCTTCCTCTTCTGCCTTATTTATTATGAAGTCTGCCCTTTCGCGTATATCGTTATGGTATTTTTCAAGCCTTGCAAATCCTTCTTTAAGAGCAGGTTTGATTTCGCCCTTCCTTACGCCGAAACGCGATAAAGACGAATTGAGCTTTGCAATTGTTGACTTCTCTACGTTTAAATCGATATAGGGCATTATGAAGTTTTCGGCAGTCAGCCTTTCGTTATTTGCCTTTAAAAGCTCTGAATAATACGCAACGACGGGGCAATTATAGTGGTTTACCGAACAATGCTCGTCTAAATTATAGCTTTCGCAGGGGAGGAAAATGAAGTCAACTCCCTTATCCAAAAGGCTTTCTATATGCCCGTGCATAAGCTTTGCAGGGTAGCAAGCCGTATCGCTTGCCACGGTGTGCTGACCTAAGAAATAGAGTTGACGGGAAGACTTTTCGCTTAACACGACTTCAAAGCCCAATTTTTCAAAAAAGCCTGCCCATATGGGGAGTTGCTCGTACATACCGAGTTGCAAGGGTAAGCCTACTTTCCCCCTCTTGCCCTTAGAACCGCTTACACATTTAAGCAATCGCTCCTGTTTATAAGTGTAGATATCGAGTTCGGCGGAGGCAGGTTTTAACCCTGCTCCCTTTTCGCACTTATTGCCCGAAACGAAACGGCGGTTATCGCCAAAGGTTATTATATTTATACTGCAATTGGAGGTACAGCCGTGGCAGTTGGTAGCCTTTGAAGTGTATTTAAAGGAGTTGATTTCCTCTTCGCTAAGCGTAGTGCTTTCGCCAACCGTATTTTCAAGGGCGTAGAGAGCAGAGCCGTATGCGCCCATAAGTCCTGCTATACCCGGTCTTATTACTCTTTTACCCGTTTCGTTTTCAAACGCCCTAAGTACGGCGTCGTTTAAGAACGTTCCGCCCTGAACTACTATGTTTTCGCCTAATTCTTCTGCACTTGATGCCCTTATTACCTTATATATTGCGTTCTTAACTATTGACGAGGAGAGACCTGCGGAGATATCCTCTACCGTTGCGCCTTCTTTTTGAGCCTGTTTTACCGCACTGTTCATAAAGACGGTACAGCGTGAGCCGAGTTCTACGGGGTGTTTTGCGTATAGACCGCAATGAGCGAATTTATCTATCTCCATACCCATTGCCTTTGCAAAGGTTTGAATAAACGAACCGCATCCCGATGAACAAGCTTCGTTAAGCATAATCGAATCAATTGCCCCGTTCTTTATCTTAAAGCATTTAATGTCCTGTCCGCCGATGTCGATTATGAAGTCAACCTTGGGGTTAAAGTGCATCGCCGCCTTAAAGTGGGCAACCGTCTCCACAATTCCGAAGTCGGCTTTAATGGCTGATTTAATTAAATCTTCGCCGTAGCCCGTAACGGCACTGCCCAAAATTTTAATTTTACCCTGCGATATTTTAAAAATCTCTTTGAGCTTATCGATTACAATATCGAGAGGCTGACCGTTATTCGACTGGTAGTGCGAATACAGAATTTTGCTGTCGGGGGTTATTAAGATGAGTTTAGTAGTCGTTGAACCGCTGTCTATGCCTAAGTATGCACCGCCCTCGTAGGTTGCGATATCGCAAAAATCTAAGTCGGTTGAACGGTGGCGTGCAACAAAGGCGTTGTACTCCTCTTCGTTTTCAAAGAGGGGTTTGCCCGTTATTATTTCATCGCTACCGCCTGCAATTTCTATTGAGTGAATGATATCTTTTAAGTCTGCACTCTTTACCGTTGAGGAATGGAGCGCCGCGCCGATTGCCATAAAGCAGGGTGCGTCTTCAGGGAATATTGCGTTCTCGTCAGAGAGCTTTAGGGTACGCTTAAAGGCGTTTTTAAGTCCCTGTAAGAAGTGCAGAGGTCCGCCTAAAAAGAGGACCTTACCCTTTATTCTGCGCCCCTGTGCAAGACCTGAAACGGTTTGGTCAACTACCGCTTGGAAAATCGAAGCCGAGATATCTTCCTTCTTCGCGCCCTGATTTATAAGGGGCTGAATGTCGGACTTTGCAAACACACCGCAACGGGAGGCTATGGGATAGACCCTCTCTGCCTTTAAAGAAAGTTCGTCCATCTCCTTTACTGTTACGTTTAAAAGAGTTGCCATCTGGTCGATAAACGCACCCGTACCGCCTGCGCAACTGCCGTTCATACGCTGTTCGGTTCCGCCCGTGATAAAGATGATTTTGGCGTCCTCTCCGCCGAGTTCTATCGCAACGTCTGCATCGGAATAGTACTTGCGTATTGCCGTAAACGCCGACTGAACTTCCTGCACGAAAGGCACTCCGCTACGCTGAGAAAGCCCCAGCCCTGCACTACCCGTTATGCAAGCACAATACTCACCGGGATATAGAGAAAGTACGTTATAAAGCTCTGCAAGCACCGTTTCCTTAACCTTGGAATAGTGACGGACGTAGGACTTATATAAAATGTTACCGCTTACGCCGATTGCCACAACTTTTACGGTTGTAGAGCCAACGTCTATGCCCAATAATTTTGTCATTTTATTCCCCTGTAAAAAATTTTACGCGTTAAGTAAAAAACATTTACCTATTTTATTATATCATAAATGTTTTGTCATTTCAATTATTAAAGCCAAAATGCTTTATGTAAATATTGTGAATTTTTCTTTATGGCTGGGAAAATGAAATGATAAGGTGGATATAAAAATAAAAATGAACTTGTCGCATAGACAAGTCCACAAATTTTGACTCACTGATTATTACAATTAAAAGGAAGGCAATTAGAACTATCATTACGACTAATATAGCATATTCTCCGCCAGACATTACATATACTCCCTACACCGAACACAAACCATAGCAAGACATAAAATTAGTTTATTCACGTATGGTTTATTATTTAGAATATAATAGTTTAGTTGTATCAATATTCTACCACGCCTGCTACCGCTTTGCAAACACCTTTAAGTAGCTGATTCGGCAACATTATCCGTTGCCGTCAAGATATGCAAAAGGGCAGGTGTATCTACCTGCCACTTTGCATTCTATTCTTTATTGCGTTTATTTATAATTCTTATTAAAGAATAAATAAACAGACTAATCGCACAAATCGCCAATAAAGGATACGCAATATTTAAAAATATTGTTTTATCAGGAAAATAATATGCTAAGAAAAACAATACAGCTGTGGTTAATGATAAACAGCTAAAAATTATTTTTATTGCTAAAATGAACTTTTTCATTATTGCTCCATATATACAATAGCTTATTTTTATATTCTACCACATCCGCCACCGCTTTGCAACACCTTTAAGTAACTGATTCGGTGAGTTTTAAACGTTTTGGCAACTTTTATCCATTGCCCCCTACATATGCAAAAGGGCAGGTGTTTACTAAATTCTATTTACGCGTTTTCCTGTTACAGCAGTTTCTCGTTGGTTATTGTTACACAACATACCGTTGATTCTTTTATATAACCATATTATCTATATCTGTCCATCAGCAAATGATACTCTACCAAAAACTTGGCTTTTGCCTTTTCGGTTTTAAATTCTCTTGTCCCTATACCGAGAGGGTGAACGTAATCACCATTGTTTTCAAATATTCCGTATTCGCTGAATATCTTAAACTTTTTGGCTTCAAATTTGGCGTAATCTTCCATCGGGAACAGGTTGGGCGATACCCACAATTTTTCAAGTCGGGGTAGTTCTATCAATGCATCAATTTTCCTTGACAAGTTGGTTATTCCAGATAAAACAAGGTGTTTTAAACTTTTCATTCCATCAAAAAAATCAAACGACGGCAACACGGTTGGGTTTATCTGCGAGGTATTATGATAAAAATATAAATACTCCACGCTACTTGCTTTGGAAAGCATATCGAGCAACGGAGGGGAAATTCCAAAACAAATTTGCAAAATTTTAAGGTTAGGAGTTTTGCTCATATCCCATAAAACGTTTTTGCTGCCTAAATCTAATCGCGCATATTCAAGCCCTTTTAAGTTTTCAATAGGGGAAAGGTCGGTATCTCTCCCGTTACCCAAAAGTAACGCTTTGGCGTTTGGCATGTGCTTAACGACTTCTGCAAGTTCTTCGGTGGTTTTAACGTCAATATCAAACTTCTCCTTCTGCTCAAAGTTGTTGCTGTATTGCCCTTTGCCAAAATAATACCCTGCATCGTGGCGAAAGTAGGGACAAGTTTTGCATTTATAATTATACTCTGCACCCATATCCCATCTACCGCTTGAAAGAAAACCTAAATTCAAAAATTCCTCGGTACAATTTACTATTTGTCTGTCTTCATATTCGCAAAACAAATCTTTTGAACCGTCTATGTAAATATAGTCCTCATCAAACCCATCAAAAATATCTGTAATTAACATTGACCCCTCCCACAAGCTTTTGTAATTTATGTGTCAGTGAATTAGCGATATACACATACCAATATATTACCACACCTGCTATCGCTTTGCAATACCTTGGAGTACCCGTTTCGACAACGTATGCAAAAGGCAGGCGTTTGCCACCTGCCCCTATTGAAATCAACTCATCTCGTACTTATGAATAATTAATGCTATTAAACAAACGTATTATTCTGCCAAAAACTCAAGCGTCATTGTATCATATAAATTATGGTCAAAGCCGACAATATCCCACCAATCTACTGAATAAGTAGTTCCGTTATATTCTATACTATAAGTAGCGTATATTCTCGCCTTTTCACCGTTAACGTAAGGTGTAAGTCCGTCATGCACTCTGCAACCCCATAAATTTTCATTATCTAAGGTTATTGAATAAGCACCTTCCGATGGAATTGATTGATAACCAAACAAATCATCAATTTGACCAAATGAGCCAGATAATTCATATTTATACTTATTCTTCTTGCTGTCGTATTTAAACCCGACCACAGCTAATTCTTCACTTTCAGACTCATAAATCCAATAAGCACAATTCTCATAATAAATTTTACCGACTGAGGATTTTACTTGATACTGACCAACACTCCAATCCTTATCCGAAGCTTGTTTTCTATCTGCAAAAGCTTCTTCAAAAGTCGGTTGCCAAGACGTATCACCAATAAATATAACAGAAAGAACAATTGCCGCTATCGCAACTATAATTAATGAAAAACCTAAAAATAATCTTGCTTTTTTACTCAATTTTATTTCCTCTTAACAATCACTTAGTAGTGCTATTATATCACACCTGCTACCGTTTTGCAACACCTTAAGTAACCGTTTCGGTGTGTTTTTACCGTTTGGCAACTTTTATCCATTGCCCCCAACATATGCAAAAAGGCAGGCGTTTGCCCCCTGCCCCTGTTTGCTATTCTTATAACTTCTTTCGGCTTTCGTATTTGCGTTTTGTAGCCATTCCCCCTCGGATATGCCTCTCTGAAAGGTTTTTAGCAAGTATTTTTCTTACGTCTGCATACAGCCCAATATCAATTTCCGCAAGCCTTTCGGTTACGTCTTTATGTACGGTTGATTTCGAAATGCCGAAGTTAGACGCACAGGAGCGTACCGTACCGCAAGTCTTTACTATAAATTCCGCTTCTGCAAGTATGCGCATATGAATATCCCA
This sequence comes from Candidatus Coproplasma sp., assembly GCA_051884115.1. Classification (GTDB taxonomy): domain Bacteria; phylum Bacillota; class Clostridia; order Christensenellales; family Borkfalkiaceae; genus Coproplasma. The sequence goes on from JBJEVA010000038.1 coordinate 75,133, forward strand.
CATATCGTTTCCCTCTATGGGAAAATATATGCGAGATTTATAATATTTATGTCGATTTTTGTGAGAATTAAAATAGCGTTTCCTTATCCTTCAAAACCCTGCAATACGCCGAAATGTTCATTGTTAATCCTCCTTTGGTTAAATTTTTTAGGCAGTCCTTTCGTGTTATTAAGTTTTCCACAAAAAGTCCCCCTGCCTTTATTGCGTTGTAGTTTGGGGAAAGCTTTACCACTGAAAGACTGTTTGCTTAACAGAGGTTAGGCTTGTCCCCTATACTATGTATAATTTCGGGTTTTCGACGTTTGCGAAAATTAGTTTTGTGAAATTTTTTCTTGGGTATTTGCTCGTTCTTGTTCCTGACTTTCAAGCAATTTCATACCTTCCATTATTGCGGTTTCAGCCTTCTTCATGTTGGCTTCTATCAATACGTCTAAAAGAACTTTAATCAGTTCGTCGTCGTTTTTATTGGGGTTGTGAAATCTATAATTAAGCTTAGGTCTTTTCATTTTTGTACCTCCGATTATGAATTATTTTATGTTCAAAATTCGACAAACAGCACCAATTTATGCAATTTTTACTGCTTATTGTGACTTTATTTTCTCCGCCTTGAAACCTGCCGTTGCGCACCGCCAAGTTATCAATACGGTTAAATTTTTAATGTTTCAATTGCCTTTTCGTTCAGGTGATTTGCTTTGGTTGGTTACAATATAAACCTTTTAAAAGGAAAATAATAGCGCATTTCTGTACCCAAAACCGCAACTGTTGTTGACTAAATAGCTCATTTTGTTACCTTTATGCGACGTTGTTGCGACGTGAATTTTTGTGCGTATATACCGGCACACGCTTTCATAACACATTGAACCGAATAAATACAAAGAAACAGCGGAGAGAAAGAACGGGCGATTTGCAAGCGGCTCAGCGCAAACGCCCGTTCCTCCGCTTCTTTGTTTATCGATTTTTGTTGAGTTTGTAGTGTGTGCGCTTGGTTGGCGCCGACAGGCGCCACTTGTTAAAAACCAAGCGCACACACTACAGCCATTTGTTAATTTCTCACATTTTTTCATTGAGTTTTCAGCTCCTTTATTTGCGAGTGTTTTCATAGCTTCCCATCAACTTTAAGTACCTTTTACGAATGGTGTTCAAGTCACTCCAAACCGTACTTATACAGCGGTCAACTATCCTGCCTATTGCAGGAAAGCTAGTGTTGGACATTCGGCAATTTAAAATGGTTACAAAGAGTTCCGACAAGTTCAGTTGAGATACGATATGGTCCACCACCGTATAATCGTAATTGTCTTCAAATAAGGTCATTTCTGTTTTAAGTTCATTCTTCCTGGTTAAGGCTTCTAAACTCAAATCTCTTTTAGAAATGCGGTATTTGGTGCAAATTGCCCTATCGATAAGGCGATAACATTGCATCTTAATTGTCAATCGTTTGTCCTTTTTTATTGTGCAGAAATAGTCGTCTAAATGCTCCCCAAAGTGTTCGCAGAGGAATACCGCAACCGTCTGCACCAAGTCGTAGCTATCCGAGAGAACGTAACCCTCCCTGTGCTTGTTAATAATGTCGCCATACAGCTTGTGATTTATCTGTATTGCAAAATCTCCTGCGTAGCCTGTAAGCCACTTTGTCTCTTTAAGGGCAAGCAGCTCCGCCATTTTCAGCACGTTGTCGGGAGAGATAACCTCCGTTAAAACTTTGAAATCTGTCTTTAAAACCATTTCTTTTTACCTCCATACGGCAGTATCACAGCATAACGTACACGGTCTTGCTACCGCTTTTGGCTCTAAATGCGTCAGTCGCCCTTGTAATAGGCTTTACTATTACTGCGGTCAACTTCCTTTTTACAGCCTAAACCGCCAACGCAATACCATAAACAACACGCTATACTACTGCCGTTTTTTTATTTTCGACGGGGTAAAAAGGGCATAGGCGAGACATTTGCATTAAACTGTCTGTTCTTTCTTTTACCTTGTCAACGCCGTGAATGCCTGCACCGAAACGGAGTTGACAAGGTGGCTCGGCTATGCCAAAATATCCCCTCGAAAATAAAACGGAAGTAAAAATACTGATAAGCACATACTTCCCAAACACCTGCAATCGGGCAAAAAAATATCGCCCACCTTCCGATGGACGACAGACATCAAAATTTAGTTGTTACAGCCACTTTAGCACCAAAGACGAAAAGTAGCCGAGAAAGCTGTTAAAGTCGATTGTAGAGCAAGTTAGAAGCGCTTATCGACGTTTAAAGAAACAATCATTCTGTTAAGTTTTGTTTGTTCCTTAAAAAAATAAAAATCCGTGCGAATCTAACCAAGCCTAACTCAGCTATCTTCTCCGCACGGATTTTATCCGTATTATTAATTCCGTTATATACAAATTTTCTTACGTATTTTTATAGTTTAAAAATTATCTCTCTTTCAGGAGGTATTCTCCAAAAAGCATTGAATTCTTTAACTGCATCTAGCCCGTCTATATCATGACAACTTATGATCCATTTAAGATTTTCGCTATCTCTGTTTTTTGAAACCACTTCTTTATAATAATCCATATCGACAGAAGATAGTGAATGCCCTATAATGACGATCGTTTTTATATCTTGCAAACTGTTGAAAAAATTCTGATATTTTTTAATTATGTCAGGGCTTCTTTTTGTATTAGCTTCTTCATACCAAACTAAGTGCTCCTCTGCGTTAGTAAGAGCATACTTTCCAATCATTCTATCGTTTCTGTTCTTTATTATTGATAAATCAGGTGAGGGAATTTCAGTTTCATGAGAGTGCCCTAAAACTAATTTATTTTGTTTTTGTTTTCGACTTCCGTGAATATAGCAAACCCCTTTTGCACCATACAAATTTTCTATAAACTCGGTATAATTGAAATTAAGATATTTCGCATTTTCAATTATCAAATCACCAAGGATTTTTT
>JBJEVA010000039.1:0-5417 GCA_051884115.1 Candidatus Coproplasma sp.
CAACAGACAAATAAAACAAATAGCGGCGGCTTAACGCAAAGGAGAAAACATTATGACTAATTACTTTAGAATTACGGTATATCACCCGGCGGAAGACTTTTCTGCAATAATAGATTCCTACGGAATGTTCGATAAGCTTTGGCAGTTCTCTGCCTATCTTGTCGAGAAAGGCTTTAAGATTATTGCAGTCGGAAACGACGAACAGTTTTCAGACGGCAACTTTGAAAAAACCGATGAGATTGAGAAAGATAAAATTATTCTTCGTGCTTGTGCAAAAGGAGCACCTATTCAAAACAATAATAGAATTGAAGTTGACGGTAAATATTACACGCCGAACAATTAATTTATATACATATCACAGAAAAGCAACGCAAAAATAGCAGTTCCTATAGGGATTATAAATAAAATTTAATAGAATGGCGATTTTAAACTATGATAAAAGCTCACGGAAGATTTCCGTGAGCTTTTTAAGTTTAATCTTATTTATTCTGTGCGGAGAGCAACTACTGGGTCTTTCTTAGCTGCTATCTTAGACGGGAAGAAACCTGCTATAAGCGTTAATAGAACGCTCACCGCAATGAGTGCCAACGCCCAATATGGTTGAAGAAGAACCGTAAAGCTAATACCGACCATACTCGTTATAATTGCCGATGCAGGGATACTTAATAGGTAAGTTAATAGAACGCCTATTAAACCTGCGGTAAATCCGATTATGATTGCCTCGGCGTTGAAAATGCGGGATATGTCCTTCTTCCTTGCGCCTATTGCCCTCATAATACCTATTTCTTTGGTTCGCTCTACAACTGAAACGTAGGTTATAATACCTATCATAACGGTTGAAACTACAAGCGAAATTGCCGCAAATGCAATTAAGATTACCGAAACCGTATCTACCATTGACGAGATTGCTGACGACATAGACTCCGATAAATCGGTATAAACCACTCTGTCATCTTCTGCTTTACCGCTGTTATATGCGTCCAAATACTTTTTTATTTGTGATTTCGCCTCGAAGTTAGCAGGGTAAATCTGTATTCCCGTAGGAGTTGAGTCTCCGCCCAACTTTTGCATAACCGAGTCGTAAGATACCGTACCAAAGAAAGGCGCACCTGTAAGAACGTTTATCGAAGGACTTTCTTCCTGCGCTTTGACAATAGCAGAGCTTTTATTATCTTCAAGCAATTTCTTTGTCAATGCAGGGGTATAATTCACCCCCGTAGCAAGCAATTCACCTGAACAATCTTGCTTAATTCGCATAATTGCCGACACCGTAACCGTTATTGACTTTTCGCTTTGATACATCACCTTATAGTCGTTACCTGCCACATAGCGGTTTTCAGTTTTTTCGTAATAATCGTCGTTTGAAATTATCTTAAACGTCCTTCCGATAAGGTCATCTGCCGTGAATGATTCAGGGATTTCTATACCGAACTGCTCTAAAATAACCGTATCAATGCGGTTGTTTTTATCCACAACGAGAGCTACTTGATTATAACCTTCAGGGTAATCACCTGCAAGAATATCGTACTGTGATTTAATAAAATCTTTATTATCGGGCATCTGCGAGAAAACGCTCGTTGTGGAGAATATATCCGAATTACTTACCGAAGTATCCACAAGCTTATAACTCCCGTCGTCTGCTATGCTTACGACATGCATTTCTACGGCGTAGTTATACGAAATTGCGCTGTAAAGAGTAGAGTCCATTGCCGAAACGTATTCAATATATTCGTCCGTCAGTTTATTCTTATGCAAGGTGGTATTTCCACTCTTATCATATGGATAGAACACGCCGTCGTTGGGGAACGTACCCGTATTCATTCCGCTCGGATCGGGCATAGTCATATCAGCGGCAACCGTCTGCGTAATGCTTAAAGGAAAACCCGAAAGCGTTTCCTTTTCGGTCTGATTTAAAAAGTTGGTCATACCATTTGAAATTGCAAGCACAAGCGCAACCCCAATAATACCGATTGAACCCGCAATAGAGATGAGCGAGGTGCGCACCTTTTTAGAGAGTAAATTTTTAAACGAGGACTTTAAAGCCGTTAAAAAGGACATCTTGGTTGATTTATTAGTCATCTTTTCGACTTCAACAGATTGAACTTCTTCAACGGGGTTATTGTCACCTACAACCAAGCCGTCGTTCATTTCGATAATTCTGTCGCTATATTTTTCGGCAAGTTCCCTGTTGTGCGTAACCATAATTACAAGTCGGCTTTGGGATACTTCCTTTAGAATATCCATAACCTGCAAGCTGGTTGCACTATCCAATGCGCCCGTCGGTTCGTCTGCAAGAATAATAGACGGGTTATTGACCAAGGCTCTGGCAATGGCAACCCTCTGCATTTGCCCACCCGAAAGCTGGTTTGGGCGTTTGTCGAGATGAGCCGAAAGTCCTACAGCGTCGAGTGCCGCTTTTGAGCGTTCTTCTCTCTCTTTCCCAGATATGCCCGAAAGGGAGAGAGCCATTCCTACGTTTTCCAATATGGATAAATGCGATATTAGATTATAGCTTTGGAATACAAAACCGACTTTTGCGTTACGGTATGCATCCCAATCACAGTCCTTAAAGTCCTTTGTTGATTTGCCATCGATTAAAAGGTCGCCTTCCGTATAATGGTCGAGTCCACCTATGATATTTAATAGCGTAGTCTTACGCACCCCGAAGGTCCGAGAATAGAAGTAAGTCCTTTTTCCGAAAACTCAAGGTTTACGCCCCTTAACGCCTTGGTAATTTCTTCACCGCTACCGTAATTTTTAATAATATTATTAAGCGTCAGCATTGTATTCCTCCGTAGTTCGATTAAAAGTTGATTTCAACTGCGTGATTACGTCTGATATTTTTTTCTTCTTTACACCGAAGTAATAGACGCACAAGCCAATTAAACCGACAGCCAAAAGACAGCCGAGAATAATGGTTGCAATCGTTGCACCGCTCATTCCGCTCTGCGCCGTACCGTTTATAAATTGGTCGTAATAGCCGTGATCAGGGAATATGAACGAAGAGTTTTCGTCCTTTAACAACATTTCAGGTAGGTTTACGAGCAGAAAAGAGAGGACGACCAAGGAAATCAAACCACCCAACCACTGTTTCCAATTTGGCTTTTTTTTGTGGAAAATAAAGTATAAAAGATAGGTTATCGCAATTGGTAAAAAGCCGAATAATGCGGTATTAAGTCCGGGGGCGTAGAACGCCGTCTGCCCCATAGCCGAAAAAGCGGAAAGAGATTTATTTGCCAATACTAAATGTATAACCGCTTCAAACAGGCTAAATAGGGAAATGGCAATCCCTGCGCCCGTATTTAAACCCCAAACGAGCAAAATTACCGTACCAATGATTGCTCCTCCGAGATTGGTAATCATATCTGTAAGCTGATTCATAGGATACCTGTCTGGCGCAACCGAGCCTTCGTTATAAATATAGTGGAAACCTCCCGGTAAAACCCATTCTTCAAAGACGTGGAATACCAGCACGATAATTGCAAGCGTTCCAAGCCTGTTTAGCCAATCATATTTTTTCCAATGCGTAGCAAGCCATATGGTGAGGAAAATACCCAAGCCTGCCATCAGATATAACCAGCCCTGACCTACGAACCAATATAAGAAATTCATAAACAACCTCCTTTTTTGGAAATTTTATTATGAAACTATTGTATCATATCTTATTTTGTGATACAATAGTTCCACAAGATTATTTTTGCCAATGGAACAGGAGGACGAAAATATGTATCATATCGCACATGACAAGAGAGCAATCAGGTCGGCGGAGAAAATCGGAGAGGGGTTAATGAAGTGTTTGCAAACAAAATATTTCACCGAAATTACCGTAACAGATATTCAAAAAGTAACGGGCGTGGGCAGAGCTACTTTTTACAGACTTTTCGACAATACCGCAGATGTACTTTATTGGAAATGCGATACATGTTTTCGCGAGGCACTTTGCGACTGCACGCCTGATATGTTTTTAAACGAAGTTGACTTTGCAAAGCATTATTTCAAATATTGGATGGAGCATAGCGATATTTTAGAATGTCTGATAAAAATCAACCGACAGGACATTATCTATTCCTGCCATATGAAAAATGCCGATATTCTGCAGAGCAAATACGGCAATTTATCAGGATTGGGAATTAAGCATGGGGAGTATTTTATGTCTATCCGTACGGGATTCACTATCAGTATTTTGACTGTATGGGTAAAAAACGGAAGAAAAGAAACACCCGAGGAAATCGCAGATATTATCAAAGAACAAATCAGCATTATAGCAAATAACAGCTTCCATAAGATACAATAAGTTTTGATAAGCCCCAATTACCTATTCCTGTAATGTTGTGTCGTTTTTTGGTAAAGATGTGATTGCTAGACTGTCAATCAAACTCGAAAGGATTTTGCGACTTTGGCAATTAGGCGTGTGCTTGTTGTTACACATTTTTATGGACACTTTTTTCAACAATAATACCACCCCCCCGATTTATCGCCTTTCGTCTGCGTTTGTATCACAGTGAAAAGCGTAAGTCAACGGCAAAAATAATTGCTGAAAACATCAATGAATAATCAAAAGCCAAGGAAGATTCTCTCATCCTTGGTTTTTTGTTTTTCAAAAAGGTATTTATTATTGACAACAACGCAATTATTCTTGCTGTTCCGTTGACTTCCGTTTTTGTAACTTTTATTTTACGACTTAAATCTTTTCCCGGTGCTACTTCCGTTTTTGCCGAAAGGCTAAATAAATCGGAGGTAAACAAAAATGGAAAAAGAAAAGAATAGTTTTAGCATTCTCAAAGAAGAAATCTCTCAAAACAACGTACTTGCTATGGCGGAACTGATAGCTATGGCTGAAACACGCTTCCTAATTGGATATATGGGAAGCAGTATGCAAAAAATGCACGCAGATTTATATGTGGATATACTCCACAAAAATGAATTTGGCTACGTATTCAGTGACAGTTACGATTTAGTCCAAGAAGGTGCATTATACCTTTGCGAACATTACGGAAAACACTTGAATGATATAATAGGCTATTCAAAGAAAGGCAAGCCTATTACTATAGAGATTGCTTGTTGTAGGAAAATGATGAAACTAATGAGTCGAAAAATACGCGACAACTACCGAAACGTATGTTACGATGCTTTAACGCACCTATACGACGAATTACAAGAAGAAACGACACAAGACTATACCGCCTATGATAAAATCGTAGAAAGCCTTAATTTGACTGAGAATATGCGTATTGCTTTGGAGTGTCGTATAAAAGGCTTGAGCTTTCCCGAAATAGGCAGAGTGCTTTCAAGGGCGCAATCCACAGTGTTTGAGTACTTCATCAAAATGAGGCAACGGTATGCAAAAATTTATTGTTAATAACAAATAAAGATCCACCCGCATAGCGGGTGGTTTTTCAGTTTCGGGCATAGCCCTA
>JBJEVA010000040.1:0-5352 GCA_051884115.1 Candidatus Coproplasma sp.
CCCGAATTGACAATAGTTGTAGTGTTATTATCTCGCATTGTAGAGAAAGGAATGCCCGCGCTGTCGATTGCGAACGGGAAAGTAAATTGTTTCAACAATGCGGATATTCCCGCGCTTATCGTCTGCAAGTCTTTCCAATACGGATTTTCGCAAAGTATAGCAACGCTTATTATTTCGTTATCGACGAAAAAGTCTGCGTCGCAGTCCTGTATATGCCCCTCGCAATATACGTTTTTTTCGCCGTTCCGATAATATACTTTGCAATATTGCTCCGTATCAATCCATTCGTATAAGGCGTTGCGGTTCTTCTCAATGTCGCCGAGTATCTTTATTTGCACAACGATATTTCTTTCGTTAAGCGTCGAGCCGTTATATTTTACGCCTTTTCGGTTCGGGCTTTTGCCCGTATAGATAGAGGCGGACGGGGGCGTTAAGCCGCTACAACCTAAAACTTGATATTTTACGCCGTCGTTTATATTCACAACGTTTGCGTTTGCATTTTCTAATTTCAAATCGAACATTATATCGCCCCCTCTGCCTTTAACTTCATTTTAACCCTTGTATATTGGTCGTTTTCGATTTGCTTCAACTGCTTACGGGAAAGAGTGCCGTTATAGTTTACGGTCATTCCAGCATTTACAACGGTATTTCCGCGCCCTGTCGCATAACCGCCGCCGCTTCCATTTGCACCGATTGACAAACCGCTTTTAATTCCGCCGAGATTATCTTGCACAAAGCCTGCAAATTTTCCGAGTTGCTTTTTGACCGTCGGAATACTGTCAAGCACGCCGACGCCGATACCCTCGCCGATATATTCGCCCACTTCGTCCGCCATAAGTTTAGACGGCGACGAAATTTTGAACGTCTTTTTGAACCAGCCCGCAACGTCGCCCGCAAATCCCGTGATTTTATCTTTAAGCCAGCCCGCGCCGTCTTTAATTCCCTCCCAAATTCCTTTCAAGAGATTTAAGCCTACGTCTAACATATTCGACTTGCTATCGGCGAACCCGTCAACAATAGATTTTATAATCTTCGGTATCGCTTTTAATAAGTCGGGAATTGCTTTAATAAGCCCGCTCGCAAGCGCAACCAATAACTTTATTCCAGCCTCTAACAATTTCGGTTGATTTTTCGATATAGCCGTCATCAATTTATCAATAATAACGGGGATTTTGGCTATCAGTTTCGGAAGTGCTTTTATGAGACCGTCCGCAAGTGCAAGTATAAGTTCAATTCCTGCGTCGATAATCTTGTCAAGATTATCAATCAGCGTTTCTACGATTAAAATTATCGCGTCCACAACCGCGGGTATCAATGTCGGCAACATATCGGAAATGCCACGAACAAGCGTCAAAACAATTTCAATAGCCGCATTGAGTATTTGAGGCAGATTTTCTAAAAGTGCCGCCGACAAAGTTTGCACCATTTGCACCGCACTATCTGCAAGGGCTGGCAAAAGTTGAAGAACAACGTCAAGGACTGTCGGCAAGAGTGACGTTATTTTCTCCAAAAGAGAATTGAAAACGCCTTGTATTCCCTCCGCCAGCATTTCGGTTGACCCTGCCGTACCCTCTAACGCGCCTTTTAAGCCCTCGCCGATAAGTTCGACGAAAGGCTTTATCGTGTCAATCAAATCAACCGCCAAAAGTTTAAGCGTCGTCATTATTGGTTCGGCAATCGCACCGAGTTCCGCCATTGCTTGCGTTAATTCTGCTTCGGCTTCCCGCGCCTCGATAATATCTTTTGCGGTTTCGTTATACGCCGCGCCCGCGTCGCCCAACAACTTATTGCTTATTTCAAGCATATACGCTTGCTTTTCTTCTTCGGTTGTACAAGCCGCAAGTCCTGCATTAAATTCGTCAACGCTTGCGCCCGTACCCTCCAACATTTGCGTAAATGCGCCTGTCGCCTCGCCGAGTTTAATTGTTTCGTTCGCCGCTTCGTAGAAAGTTTCGGCTTTCAATGCGTCGCCGAACGTACCGACAACGCCCGTTGCAAGTTCCGCCCACTTCGCCGCTTCTTCTTCGCTATTCGCAAGCAACGCGATTTGTTGCGACGCTTCAACCGCCGTATCGCTTTCGCCTATTGCACCGAATAAAGCCTTATACGTTGCGCTTGCGCTGTCCGCGCTTAATTTCGCCGCTTCAAATGCCGAATTGAGTTTCGCCGTATCTTCTCTAAATTCCCTTGTACTTTCCGCAAGAGAAAGAAAACCACTAACCGCCGCAACTGCCGCCGCTCCGATTGCGGCAATACCTTTTACAACTCCGCCCGCAACGGATTTTAAGCCGTCAAGTTTAGAGCCGCTTTCCTTTGCCGCGTCGCCTTGTTCTTTCAAAGCCTTTCCGTTTCTTAATACGACTTTTTCAAGGTCAATGTTACCCGCTTCCGCCTCTTTCAGCGTTTCGGAATAGTTGTTAAATTCCTTTTGCGTTTTATTTACGACGGCTTGTTGGTTGTTTATTTGTACTTTAAGTTTCCGCGCCGCTTCGGAGTTTTCGCCCTGCGACTTGACAACCTTTTCATATTCTGCTTTCAAGCCAGCAAGTTTGCTTTTTTGCATTTGCAAAACGGTATCAAGTTGCTTAACTTTGGCAGTTATGCCCTCGGTGGATTTCGACCAATCGTCCATACCCGACGAGGCGGCTTTGAACTCGCTGTTTGCAAGTTGGATTTGCTTGTTCGCTTCCGATAAGCCCGCTTTTAAGTCAGTTACGTCCAAGCCCATTGCCGCGCCGATATAATTGCTATCGTTAGCCATTCTTTGCCACCTCCTCTTCGTTATAGTCTGTTACGGGGATAAATTTTCTTTCTTTTCCGTCTTTCGTTTTCGGTATTTTACTTATTCTATCCGCCCTTGCATTAAGTCGCTTTATCAGTAAGCAAAATTCCGAAAATCTTTCACGCCTTATTTGAAAAGGCGATATGTTAAATTCCGAACATAATTTTAGTTCGTTATCAAACAACTTTTCATAAAGGGAGGCAGTTTTACCGCCGCCCCCCTCATTTAGTTTTTTGATTTTTTCCCGCCGAGAGAGTTAGTAAGTTGTGCAAACGAATATTTGACGATTTCAAGCATTACCTTTGCAACGTCCGCAACCTTTATTCTCTTTGCCTCGTCGTCGCTTATCTCAAATATTTCTTTGATAAGTTCGACAAAATACGGATAACCATTTTTAACAATTCCGATTGCGAGTTCTTGCATACTTTCGTCGGTCAATGCTTCAAGTCCGCCCTCAAACATATCAATGTTGATAATGTTCAAAACGTCCTCGCATATACCTGTCGAAAGTTCAAAATCGTTTGCCGTTGCCTCTCTCTCTACCTTGCGGCAAAGTCTATCTGCGTAAATATTAAGTTTCAATTCCATAATTCAACCTCTTTTCTTTTTTTATGCGGTTTTCAACGCTTCGATTTCAACTGGCGTCATAACTTCTTTGTCTGACTCGCCATTTGTGAACGTTCCCAAAATTGCCTTTTCCGTCCAAACGTCGTCAAGCGGAACAATAGTACGGTTGCAAGGAACGTCTTTGCCGTCCTCGTCTTTCGCAATATTGTTATTCGTATAAATCGAACCGAAATCATACGTCGTATTGTTTGCACTCGTGCCGTCGTCTTTCGTATCGTGTTTAGTCCCTCCACCTGTAAATTTTCCCTTATAGAAAATATTAAGTTCTTCCGTTCCGTCGTCTTTTTCTCCGATAAAAGCAAGGGCTTTATAACTGTTTTTCTTCGGCGTTCCGACATACTGACCTTTTGCAGTCAAGGTTTTGCCCTCTATCCACGCTTTCGTCTTTAATTCGGGAATGGAAACTGTCATAGGGACTCCGATTGCGCCCTCTGTGTCAATCTGAATTGCGGGTCTGTTGTCGTAATAATGCGTTTCAGAACTTTCGTTCGGATTTACTTCAATGCTTTGCGCACCGAATAAACGCTTCCATTTACCACCGACATAGCCGCTTTCGTCCTCTGTTACGTCCGCGCCGCATACCATACGCACGCCCCTGTATTCATTGATTGCTATTTCTGCCATAGTTTAATCCTCCATTTTATGAATTATTTTTATTAACACAAACCGCCCGTAATAATTGTCTTTGTCGGCGTTCGTGTCGTGCGCTTTGCCTTGAAAGACAAAGCCTTTTGCTTTTGCTTTTTGGTAAAATTCTCCGTCGGATTTGCCGTTTTCGCCCGCGTCTAACTGTGAATAAATTTTGTTTGCGTCGTTTGTGTAGAAACAAACTTGCACATACTCGATATAGCGGTGTTCCGCGTTATCGTAAAAACTATCGTTCGGCGTGTCGATATTCCAAAAGGTAAAGAAAGACGGTTGATAATCCGCGTCGCTCAAACTGCCTTGTCGGTAGTACGGCAAGCCGATTTCGTCGAATAACTCAAATAATTCTTGCATTATTTCAATCCCTCCAAGATTTCGTTAAGTGTTGCACGCTGGATTTCGTCAATCTGCTTTCGGCTGTTTTCTACGGCGTAATAACGGAAAAAATGCGGCTTTTGCTTCGGCGTTCCAACGTCAAGAAAGATTGCGGGTAAACCGCCGTTCTTTACGTTATATCCGACCATTGCTTCAACCTTGTTATCTTTAATACTCGCCATAATCTGCTCATAACTTTGGTAAGTTTCGCCGCTTTCCTTATGACCGAGCATAAAAAGTTGCATTTTCATTCCGACTTGTTCAAGACTTGCGTCAACGGCTTTTTTGACTGCTTCGTCAACCTTACCGCCCGCCGCCTCAATCTTTTTGAGCAAGTCCGAAACGCCGTACATTTCGACAATATTTTTACGCTTGATAGAACTACCGCGATATTTTTTAGCCATTTATCAGCCTCCTATTGCGACTACCTTAAACCGCATATACTGCCCGCGCCGATTGATATTTTCGGGGCTGGAATATATCTCGTATTCTCGGTTATCGTCAAGGAAACGTATATGGTCGCCCTTTTCGATTTTCGGATTGTACCAAGTATCAATCGTCCAAGTGTCCTCAATTACATAAACGCCGTTGACGGTCTTTTCCGTTCCGCCGTATGATTTAGCGGATAGGTAAAACGTGTCGCTTTCCGTAAATGTTTCTTGATTAACTCCGTTGACCTTAGTTATCGTCCGTTTTAGCAACTTGCAAGGCACGTTAAACGGTGTTTGCGGTTGATATTGTTTACTCATTCCCTCGCCTCCATTTGCACGTTTAAGACGATTTTGCCCGTTTTAACGAGTTCTTCCGTTGCAATAAAATTTTGACGCACGGTTGTATATCCCGTCGCTTGAATAATCGCCGACCACTCAATATCGCTAACGGGGAAATAATAATTTCCGTCGTTTGCCCGCGTAGCACCGCTT
>JBJEVA010000041.1:0-1391 GCA_051884115.1 Candidatus Coproplasma sp.
AATTTCGGGAAATACGAGGTAAGTTATTATCTTGTAGAGCACACAGCAGACAGCTTTGAATACGGTCTGGAAGTTACTACGGGTTATTCCTGTAGCAAATGCACGGATAAGAATTTTAACGTAATACCCGAACGCTATAACGTAGACGGTATCGCCGCAACGGGAAATGGTTTCAGTTGGGATAAAGTTGACGATTCTGCTTATTATTTTGCCTATTTCAGAATTGCTAACGCAAATATTTTTGACAGGGTTACTAATCAGATAAAATATGCCGAAGAATATTTCATCACCGCAGACGGGGAAAGACCCGTTGAATGGATAGGCTATAGCCTGGAGGACAGGGGCTGGGGATTGTCCGTTGCGGATAAAGATAATTTCAACCTGAATAAAAATCCGTCAAGCCTGTTTGAACTGTTTACCGTTCTCGGTGCATTTCCGAAAGAAATAGAGTTTTTATCGAGTCTTGGCTTATTCGGAGATTTAAAAAGTACAGATTTTAAAGCCTTATCGCAACAGTGCGTAAACCTTATCCCCGACATTATAATGATGTACGGAAAGGGAATTACGGTTAAAGAGTTTAAGGACAATGCCGATGTAATGCCGATTTTATTTAAAAATGTGAAAAGTGAAGAAATCATCTGACTTGTTATGTTAAATGGATAAAAACAAAACATAGAGGTAAAAAAATGAAAAAGACGCTAACTATTATTTTATCACTAATCTTAAGTTTCATCTTTTTAATCGGCATTGCGGGCTGTGCAGGCTGTATAACAGAAAGTCGGTTGCCTGAGTATGACGGAAAATATTTCCGTTATGCCGTCAGAAGTGAAAAAAGGGAAAAGAAAGGTTACTTGGTCGGGTTAACAGAGCTCGGTATGGAACAGACGGAGCTGATTTTACCGCAGGAAATAGACGGTGTGCCTATTGTAGGGATAGGATATATGCGAAACAATGCTTTTTGGGATGGACCTGTTGGAAGTTTGAGAAGTGAGAATTTAGAAAAATTATATATTCCGTTTTCTCTGCAAGATTGGGATATACAGAATGGTTGCATTTATTGTAAAAATTGCTATAACGTACGATTATATGATATGAGGTATGGGTTTGGCAATAAAGGTAGTATTACCAGTTACAATGTTTATGAACAGTTAATGAATGGAAGTTTAGAACATTATACACTTTATTATTCTGCTGATAATATGCTTTTGGCAAACGTATCGTATATGTATAACTTTGAAAATGCTGAGAATGAAGGATACTATTGGGTGGATAGCTATGATAACAGTCTGATTACTTTTATTCCGCCTGCTCCCGAGCGAGAAGGCTATACGTTCGGCGGATGGTATAAAGAGTCGGAATGTATAAACGAATGGGATTTTGATGTCGATAAA
>JBJEVA010000041.1:1491-5269 GCA_051884115.1 Candidatus Coproplasma sp.
ATGCTAAATGGATAAAAAAATAAATACTGGAGAATAAATATGACAAAAAACAAAGCAAGTAAAAGACAATCAAACATTATTGCTATAGGCTTAATAATAATACTTTTACTAAGTATTATTCTAATTCCTATATTTACTACTGGAACGCAGTTTGCGAGCGCTGTTTCTAATACCGACGACAATTACAACGCGGCAAATACCTATGATGCAGTTATTGAAACAAGGACGGAAACAATTGACGGGAAAATATTTTCCTATTAATGTAGAATTTTTTAAGGACATTAAAGAATAACAAATGCACAACAAAGATAAAGAATGTGGACAAACAAAATCAAATAGACAACAATTATTTTTAATTGGGATTGGAGTAGTTGTAAGCTTAATTCTTTCAATAATCTCTATTCTATTGCCGTTTATTATGTCTGATAAGCAAATGTCGGCAAACGAGATTTATCAGGCATGTATCGAAAATGTGGTAGAGATAAGGGCTTCAAGTGAAGAGGTTGGCGACAGTTTTGGTACGGCAGAGATTATTTTTGATGACGGAACAATGGTAACCAATGCTCATGTCGTTACATACACGCGGCTCGGTGCAGTAAATACCTTCAAGGAATATTCGTTCCGCTTCTCATATGAAGACGAATACCGTGCTGCAGAACTTATAAAATACGACAGCGATAAAGATATCGCCGTGCTTAAAATTTCCGATACGACCGGTTTGGCACTAACTCCTATCAAAACCGCAGATTCGGAAGCGGTTTCGGCAGGCGATAAAGTGTATGGGGTAGGAAACGCCGCGAATTACGGGATAGGCATTTTTGAGGGGATTGTCAGCATACCGCTTTTAAATATCGAAGCAGACGGCGTAACGCGCGCAGTAATTCAGTGTGACCTGACGATTGCGGCAGGCAATAGTGGTGGAGCCTTGCTCAATGACAAGGGTGAACTGATAGGATTAACTACATTCAGGACTAGGGACAATTCTGGGAACGTGATATACGGTATAGTCTACAGTATACCGATAAACACGGTTTTGGAATATGTCAATTAATAAAACGAAAGGAGAAATTTTATGAAAACTCGAACAAAAGTATTTACGAGTATCATAGCATTGATACTCAGCGCAGTATTGTTGTTTATTGCAGTAGCGGTAAGCAATAATACCGGTAAGACAGTTGTTGCGGATACGCCGACGCGTACAGTTGCATTGACAGAGTCGTCTATTGATGCTCAAAGCATATTAGATGAATTTGATGATGCAACATTGACAACAGAAGGGACAACTACATATTTTGAAGGATTTAAACCGCTTGACATTAATGCTTTGAGTGAGTTAGACTATATAAGTGATATAGACTACGAAACTCTTTCCGAATGTACTGTAAAGTATAACTTCTCATACGACTATGAATCCAACATCGTAACGATTGCGGCATCGGCAACATTGCCCGATGGTAGCATAGAAATTGATGAGATTAGCGGCGTTGGCTTTATAAATGAGAAGAATGAAATCGATGCTGTAATGAATATTGACGGCGAAGGCGTTTTGCTCAGCGAAATGCGCGATGCCGGGATGATAGAAAACTGCGGTTGGTTTTCAAACCTTATTAAAGCGGTTGCTAAAGCGATTGTCGTGGTTGCGGTGGCAGCAGTAGCGGTAGCGGCAGTAGTTGTAACAGCTGGTGCGGCTGCGCCTGCCGTTGTGGGGGCAGGTGTAGCTGTTGCTTCAACGGTTGTCGGAACAGCGGTAACAATCGCAGGGTATGCTACTATTACTGCCGCAATCGCTGCTGGCGTTTATGTCGCTGCGGATCAAATAGATAAAATTACCTATAATGGGGTAAATTATGATGCGGAAGAATTGACGGATAAAAAAATTAAAAAGCTACCAACTACGACATATTACTTGGCGATAGCTGCATCTGATGGGAAAATGGTATTTTGCGCTACACCAATCGCGAGATCTTTAGCTGTAGCAGTTATGAGAGCTAATACAGTAGTAAGCATTTATACCTATAAAGATACCTCAGCGCGAGGAATTGCTCAGGAAGCGAGCAATTTTATGTCTCCCATATGGGAATATAGACATCAGAGCGGTTATTTTAATCATTATCATTTAGGTAATTTATCAATTAGAGGAGAAACACATTCAGTTTGTAAATCTCATGCTTTTTACGGACTTCCTGTTGTGTGAGGTAAAATTTTATGTCAATGAGATGCTTTTTGGCTGTTGACCAGCCATTGCAAAAAACAGAATATCTGTATAAACTCATATTGCCGACTATAACGGATAGTGATATGTTTTATAATGACAAAATCTTATTTTCTGATAAGCTAACCGAGGCCGAGCATGAAGCAGTGGGTAATATTTTTCAAGATTTTAAGGTGTATGCGATACATACAGATTTTCAATTCTGTTATGATCCAAAATATAAAAAGCAATTATCTGAATCGTTTGCAAAAAATGCTTTGGATGAACTCAAATGGCTGAAACAATTTGCTAAAAGACGACTTAAAAATAGCGATGTTTTTATGATTATCAACCTTTGGTTGGGAAAAGAAACCCCTTATAACTGCGTAAAGACAGAGTGTATAGAGGTGAATGAGTGGGAACTTTCCGAAGAAAAGAGTTTTGAATTTTCTTATGGAATAGTGTATCAATTTACCGACAACTCGGATGAAGCGATTAAGCGGAGAAAAAAGATTTTATACAAGTGATACTTCATAACTTAATTTAAATCAGTGTTATTTTACGAGGAAATATTGAATGTATTGATCATACATTGAATATTTGTTTGAAAATCTGCAGATGAAAATTTCAAGGTAATTAATGCTGTGATCATGAGAGAAAGAGAGGTGTTAAAACGCCTCTCTTTTTTATTTATTATAATAAACTATTTAATTTGAGGTAAACGAATTGATTGATTCAAAGATATATTATTATAGAAGTAATGCTCTAGTATCCGCCAATGGTTTGAAATTATATTATTAATAGGTTACTTAAGATTAATTTTATTAAAATACTTAGACGAAAATCTAAAAATGAATATTTTGCATTTCTGGGGAATTGGACAAGGATTATTTTATATCGGTTCTTTATGCGATAATAAATACAACTTTATTTATGACTGTGGCACTAAAAGTTAGCTTTTGTTGTGATTCGGTATGAATATGCAACTGGTGATAAATATGTAATTAAATCTTATAAAGAGTTATATTGACGCCTTATTACAAAAAATGTATTAGAAATCCTGAGGAGTTTGGTAAGGTAATACTTGGCGTTTTATCCAATAAACCAACTTCAAAGGATTGCAACGTTGCCGTGTCGTTTATGGATATGTTTGCCTCTCAACTCTCTACGGAGTTTTTGCAGCAAATATACGATAAACTTAAAAGTATTGAATGTGCAACCAAGGCGTTGGAAGCAATTAAAAACAACGCAGAACTTACCAAAATATTGAAATAGGATGCGGCACCCTGTCTTAAGTTAAAAATAAGGTTTTTGCTGCTATCAATAAAATCGGTAAAGATGCGGAAGCGATACAGGCGGTTAACTTAAAAAATGTAAAAGCTCTATGAAAGGTGTCTTTCAGAGAGCTTTTAAGGTCGGAATCACTTGTTGGTGGATTTGGTACACGTTGGTACACGATGTTGTGAATTGGCAAAAACAGGGCAAAAATGCTTAAATTTGGGCTAAAATAGCCTGTTGGGGGGAGTATTCAATACCTTCAAGTCCAACAAGCGGAGCCATTCCGGTGACGATAGCAACGAGGATCCA
>JBJEVA010000042.1:0-5228 GCA_051884115.1 Candidatus Coproplasma sp.
CAGGGAGGGTGGAAACGAGGGTCTTACCTTCACCCGTTCTCATCTCTGCGATACGACCTTGGTGTAAGCAGATACCGCCTATTATCTGCACGTGGAAGTGCTTCATCTTTAATACTCGCCAGCTTGCCTCTCTGAGGACTGCGAACGCGTCGAACATAATATCGTCAAGCGTTTCGCCGCCTTCCAACCTCTTCTTTAAAATAGCCGTCTGCCCTTTAAGCTCTTCATCGCTCATCTTGGCATAGACAGGCTCTAACTCCTCCACCTTATTTGCAAGCTTATCAAGCTTTTTTATCGCCCTACGGCTGTCTGCGTTAGACAGAAAATTTAAAAGTCCCATTTTCCTCTCCCGAATTTATTTATAAATTATAATCCATTTAATATTGTACTATATTTTCCAAACCTTGTAAAAGCTTTTTTTGAATAAAAATGCAATATTTTAAAAAAGGGTAGCAGTAAATTTAAAAACGGTGACGATAAATTAACCGCCACCGTGATTTTTTTATTATTCTTTGCCTACCGATTAGCTTTTCCGCCCGATTGCGTTACGCATTTATATCCATAAAGTCAAACTTATCTACGTCGAATAGACCCGTGTCAAGTAGCTTTACGTGGGGAATTACCGCCAAAGATAGGAACGCAAGGGACATAAACGCTTCCTGCTCTTTATCAACGCCCATAGCATATGCCCTGTCTATTAAAGCTTTGCTGTCTTTTTGCAAGCTCTCGGCATCGCGGGAGGACATAAGTCCGCCTATATCCAAAGTGAGCGAATGTACTTCACCCGTCTTTTTATCGGCAATTACCATACCACCGCCTATGCGTGAAAGTTCGTTACAAGCCTTTGCCATACTCTCGTTATCGTCGCCGAGAAGTATTATGTTGTGCGAATCGTGGGCTATGGTTATACCCATTGCTCCGCCCTTAAAGCCGTAGCCTTTAAGTAACCCTTTACCGATATTGCCCGTACCCTTATGCCTTTCCACAACAGCCATTTTCAATACGTCCGTACCCGTAATATCGACGTCACCGCCTACGCTTTTAATCTCCATAACCTCGCAACCTGTTACCACGTTGCCGGGGAGAATGGTCATAACGTTGGCTTTGTCACCCCTTAAAGTGAGGACGAAATCTTCGGCTTTAAGCTCCTTTATATGGACGGTGTTCAATACGTCGGAGGGCAGATATCTTTTTGAAGTATCGAACAAGGGCTTCCCCTTTTCGGCAACTAACTTTCCGTCCTTAAACACGTACTGTGCGTTGAAGTTTTTAAGGTCGTCAACAACTACCAAATCGGCATAGTAGTAGGGAGCGATTGCACCTTTAAACTTTAAATTATAGCACTCTGCGGAATTTAACGTTGCTATCGTTACCGCCCAGACGGGGTCTAATCCCCCTGCAACTACCTTTCTTAAAGCGTCGTCTATATGCCCCTTTTCCTTTAAATCGGAGGCGTGCCTGTCGTCCGTACACATTAAAAACCTACGCATATTGGCAGGTGTAACCGCCTTGGAGTTTGACACAATGTTCCTCGTCGAAGAGCCGTGGCGGAGATGTATATACATACCCTTGGATATTTTTTCGTTAATCTCTTCAACCGTTACGCACTCGTGGTCGGTGGATATACCACCGCAAAGGTATGCGTTTAACGCATTGCCCGTAAGCGAGGGGGCGTGGCCGTCGATTATTTTATTAGCAGAGTGAGCCGACTCTAACTTTTCAATAACGTCGGGAACGCAATTGATTACGCCAGGGAAATTCATAAACTCGCCCAAGCCGTAAATATAACTGTCGTTTATATGCTCTTTTATATCCTTGCCTGCAAGGATTGCACCGCTCGTTTCAAAGGGTGTTGCAGGTACGCAGGAGGGGAGCTGAACCTTTACGTCCAAGGGAACGTTTTCAGATGCCTTTGCAATATATTCCGCCCCTGCCGTTCCGCATACGTTTGTTATTTCGTGGGGGTCGGCAATTATGGTTGTAGTACCCCTCGGTACGATTAAAGAGGCAAACTCCTCGGGGGAGAGCTGACTGCTCTCTATATGCACGTGCGCATCGATATAACCGGGGAGAACGGTTAGACCTTTTACGTCGTATTCACTCTTTCCGCTGTATTTGCCTACGCCGACTATTCTGTCGCCGACTATACCTATATCGCCCTGTTCGATTGAACCGTTAAACACGTTAACATACGTTGCGTTTTTAAGCACAATATCGCATTGGGTACGGCATATTGCCCCGTCAATTAGTTCTTTAATCATACTTAGCCTTCCTTATACGTTTATTTTTTTAATTACAATTTAAGTTGCATTCCGTCTTCGGGATAGTCCGAGCGGTACTTTAACGAAACCGCACCCGAAACGGCCGACGCGTTTGCCAAGGGCTTGCCCTTCGAGGGGCGTTGGTCTATGGATATATCCTCGGTATCGAGTTCTGCAACGGTTGAATCGGAGTATATAATTGCAACCTTATAGGGTACGGTTACGTAGTCGGCAAAGATAACCTCGGACTTACCATCGACTATCATCATACCCTTTCTGCCCCTGCCTAAGGGGGCGAACATAGAGGCAATTACCCTCTTTGCGTTGCCGTGGTTGCTGACTATTATAATTTCGCCTTCGCCTAAGAATTGGGTGGCGAATATGACCTCGTCACCGTCGTTTAACGCCATTCCCCTAACGCCTGCCGTCACCCTGCCTTGCGTAGGCACGTCGTCCTTATCGGCGTTAAGACATATACCGCACTTAGACACAAAGCACATCGTGCTGTCTATGTCGGGGTCGAAGTTTTCCACGTTTAAAACCTCGTCGTTGGGCTTTAATTTTATGGCAGGGAATACGGGACGGTTGACCGCATATTCCGACCAAGAGGTGCGCTTAACCGTACCCTGTTTGGTGAAAAATAGTAGTTCGCCTTCGGGCAGATTTTCGCTGAAAGGAAATACCTTTACGGGGATTTCACCGCGCATAGCTCCGTCATATATAGCCTTTAATTTAATTCCCGCACCGTCCATTCCCGACGCGTCGAAGGCGTTTAAGTCCGCCCTTATGCAATTGCCGAAGTTGGTGAAGATTAAAATTTCGGTATCCGAACGCACGGTTATAGTCTGCTTATACAGGCTGTCCCCCCTAAAAGACGTGTGAAGGGGTT
The DNA here is from genome assembly GCA_051884115.1 of Candidatus Coproplasma sp. Taxonomy (GTDB): domain Bacteria; phylum Bacillota; class Clostridia; order Christensenellales; family Borkfalkiaceae; genus Coproplasma. The sequence continues at coordinate 3,151 of JBJEVA010000042.1, forward strand.
TTTTGTTCTTTTGAACAAACTCTATCTTGTCGATAAATTTTAAGTTGTCCTTGGCGGTTATGCCTACAATCCAATCGGAAGTAGCCCTTTTAATATCCTGCCTGAACACCTTGATATCCTCCGCAGAGGACACAATTCTGCTCTTTCTGGGGCAGGGGTATTTATCCCTAATCTCCCTCATTTCGCTCTTAACTATATCCATCTGAAGCTGTTTGCTTTCGAGGATTGCCTTTAAGCGTTTAATGAGTTTTTTGAGGTCAGATAGCTCTTGTTCGAGTTTATACACTTCGAGTTTGGCAAGCCTTGCCAACCTTAAATCGAGAATGGCTTGTGCCTGAATTTGAGTTAAAGAGAAGGTCTCCATAAGGCGGTTACGCGCCACGGGGGTAGATTCGGAGGACTTTATAATCTTAATTACTTCGTCTATGTTATGAACGCCTATAATAAGTCCTTCTAAGATATGGCAACGCGCTTCGGCTTGCTTTAAGTCGAACTTAGTGCGCCTTACTATAACCTGTCTTTGGTAAGCCACGTAGAACTTAATAATATCCAATAGTCCGAGCTGACGGGGTTTTCCGCCTGCAATCGCCACCATATTTATACCGAACGTACACTCTAAATCGGTGTATTTGAAGAGGTATGATAAAATCGCATCGACGTCGGCGTCCTTTTTGCAATAGATAACCGCCCTCATACCCGTCCTATCCGATTCGTCAACGACGTCGGCTATGCCCGATAGAAGTTCCTTCTTCTCCTCCTTTAAAAGCATAATCTTGCGTAAAAGTTCTGCTTTGTTCGTCTGATAGGGAAGCTCGGTTATAATTATTTCCTTTTTGCCGTTGTCGCCGTTTTCAACAGAGTATGAGGCACGCATAGTTATCCTGCCCTTACCCGTTTCGTATGCCTGTTTAAGCTCGTTTTCAATTATATATCCGCCCGTGGGGAAGTCGGGTCCCGGGATGATTTTCATCATTTCGCCCAAGGATATCTTGGGGTTATCGATGTATGCGCACACGCCGTCTATAACCTCGGTAAGGTTATGGGTGGGAATGTTGGTGGCAAGACCTACTGCTATGCCGTTTGCACCGTTGACTAATAAGTTGGGGTATCTCCCCGGGAGAATATCGGGTTCTAATAAGCTGTCGTCAAAGTTAAAAGAGAAGGGAACGGTCTCCTTGTCTAAGTCCCTTAAAAGCTCTAACGCAAGCGGTTCTAACCTTGCCTCGGTATATCTCATCGCGGCGGCTGAGTCGCCATCGACAGAGCCGAAGTTGCCGTGACCGTTGACTAAGGTCATACGCATATTGAAGTCCTGAGCCATTCTTACCATGGCGTCATAGACCGAGCTGTCGCCGTGGGGGTGGTATTTACCCATACAGTCGCCGACTATTCTCGCTGACTTTTTGTGGGGCTTATCGGGTGTTAAACCCATCTCTATCATAGTATAGAGAATACGCCTTTGAACGGGTTTTAAGCCGTCCTCCACTCGGGGGAGCGCCCTGTCTAATATGACGAACTCCGCATAGGGGAGCATAGACTGAGGCATAACCTCCTCTAAGGGGGTTGTGAACACCTTGCCCTGCGGTATTATTTGCTGAAAGTTTTCGTCCTTTTTCCTTGCCATAACCCCTTACTCCTCTGTGTCTGAACTTGTGTTCTGCTTGACGAGATTTACCTTTTCGATAAAGCCGTCAACCTTATTAAAGTCTGCATTTTCTGCAAGGAACTGCTTTCTGCCCTCTACCTTATCGCCCATAAGTAGCTCTATCATAGAAGACGCCTCCGCAACGTCTTCAAGCGTAACCTGTATTAAATTACGCGTCGCGGGGTTCATAGTTGTCTCCCAAAGCTGTTCGGCAGACATCTCGCCCAAGCCCTTATAGCGCTGTAAGGAATACCCTTTGCCCACCTTTTTAATCTTTTCGTCTAACTCCTTATCGTCGTAGGCGTACTCGACTATATCCTTTTTATACACCTTATATAAGGGGGGCATGCCTATATATACGTAGCCCGACGCGACAAGCTCCCTCATATATTTGAAGAAGAAGGTCAATAAAATACAGCGAATGTGCATACCG
>JBJEVA010000043.1:0-23213 GCA_051884115.1 Candidatus Coproplasma sp.
TGGAGGTGTCGAGGTTGTGTTCGCCCATTCTTAAAAAGGCAAGCGCTTCGGGCGATGTCTCCTTTTTAGGCAGAGTATAGACTGTTGCGCAATAACGGCATTCGATTACTCCGTCCTTTGCATCGTTTAGATTGAGCGGTTCTCCGCACGTTTTACATTTTATTATTTTTAATTCTTCCATAATTTCTCTTTTATATTAGGTGTAAATAATTTTGCATTTACTGAATAGACCGCAAATTTCTTTATCAAAGATTTTATTTTTTAACTTTTTAAATCTTTCAGGGAGAACAACTGCTTTAAGTGCTACACACTCTGCAAATGCCCCGTCTGTAATTGTCTGAACGCTGTTGGGAATCGTAACGCTTATAAGATTTTTACAGCCGGCGAATGCCTGAAAACCGATAAGCGCTATCCCTTGCGGTATGACGATATTATCTAACCTATAGCAATTGGCAAAGGCAATATCTCCTATCGATAATAAATTATTGGGCAAGACTATGTGAGATAAAGATATACAGCCCAAGAACGTTCCGTTTTGAATTTGGGTAATCGTCTTAGGAATTTCTATACTTTGTAGCGACTCACATTTATAGAAAGCATTTTTTCCCAAAACTTTAATCGCCTTAGGCAGAATTATATTCTTTATATTTATACACTCGTAAAAAGCACTTACGCCGATACATTCTAAACTATCGGGGAGTTTAACCTCAACTAAATTTTCGCATCTGTAAAAGGCAAACTCACCGATACTCTTTACGCCTTCGGGTAATATAATGCTTTTGATAGAACTGTTTTCATAGAAAGCCTCTTTTTCTATACTTGTTACGCCGTCAGGGATTATAACATTTTCATCGTTGCCCACATATTTCTTAAGTTTTCCGTCTTCGATTTGAAAGTCGTTATTTACTTTTACTTGACGTTCTTTTTCATGTTTTTTTATCATCATTTCAACTTCTTCATGTGAAATTACGTCGTCGCCAAAAGGATTTTCGTCAATATCAAACCAGTCGTCACTCGTACTTTGTTTGTAATCAAGTTCTTTTTGGTTGGGTAATTTTTCACAAGCCAAGAACGCATCTTTGTCTATTTTTTTTACGCTCTTAGGAATTACTACCTTTGTCAAATTATAACAATGAGCGAACGCATATCTCTCGATATGCTTTACGCTGTCGGGGATTACTATACTTTTCAAACTTTGACAATAACGGAATGCACTTTCACAGATATGCGTTACGCTGTCGGGGATTGTTACACTCTTAAGCCATTCACATCCATCGAACGCTCCTTCGCCTATCACTTTAACGCCGTCGGGGATTACCGCGTTTTCTTCTAAACTTATATATTTTATAAGTACGCCGTCTTCGATTTGGAAGTTGCCGGTTGATTGTTGCATAATTTTATCCTCCAAGAACAGAAATGTTTATTATTAGGTATATATAAATTTACAACCGCTGAAAAGCTTTAATAATTCCTCGGGGAATATTTCTTTCCTCTTGTCTTTAAGTGCCTTTGGCATTGTAACGGTTTTTAAATTATTGCAACCCTCAAACGCTTTAAAGCTGATACTTAATACACTGTTAGGAATTGTTATGTTTATCAAGCTGTTACAACCTTCGAAAGCAAACATACTTATACTAGTTACGCTATTCGGAATTGTTATGCTTGTCAGGCTTTTACAATGACTGAAAGTATGCAATCCAATACTTTTTATGCCATTTGAGATTGTCACACTTGTTAAGCTCTTATACCCATAGAACGCGTACCCTATAATTTCCGTTAATTCACTCGGTAAAGTTAAATCAGTTGCCGTGCCTAAATATCCGACTAAAATCTTATCTTTTCCGTCGTCATAGATTATATAGCCGTTTTTATCGGTATGTAAATAACTTTCACCTTCCGTATATACTCTTTTTGCATAATAGCCTATATATCCATAGTCTTTTGCCCCTTTTGAGCCTGCCGTAATTTTTAGCGAAGATAAATTCTTTACTTCGATTAAACGGTAGCAATCCTTAAATGCATACTCGTCAATACTAGTTAAACCATTGGGGATTGTTATATTCGTCAAATTATGGCAATTATTAAACGCATAAGAGCCAATGCTTGTTACGCTATCGGGGATTGAAACACTTAACAAACTGCTACAATTACTGAACGCATAATTGCCAATTCTATTAACAGTTTCTGAAAGTATTATGCTTTTCAAACTACTACAACCAAAGAACGCTCTTTCACCGATACTTATTACGCCGTCGGGGATTACCACGTTACCGCCGTTGCCTTTGTACTTTTTAAGTATTCCGTTTTCAATTACAAAATCGTCAGTTGATTGAGGTTGTATTTTTTCTTCTTCCTTAGGTTTTGAATTGATTTTTGGACTAACCGTTTCTGCCTGTTTAGGAGCTTCATCGGTTTTCTTAGGGGCTTGTTCTTTGGCTTTCTTTTTTGCCTCTTCGGCTTTTTTACGGGCTTCTTCCTTTTTACGAGCCTCTTCTTCAGCTTTAATTCGGGCTTCTGCTTGTGCAATTTGCTTTTTGCTTTCTTCTGTCAAATTATTGCAATACCAGAACGCTCCTTCGCCAATTTCTTTTACACTATCAGGAATTGTAATTTTTTCTAAACTACTGCAATTTTGGAACGCCAATTCTCCTATACTTTCTACTCTGTTGGGGATTTTAACATCGTTTAAGCTACTACAACCATTGAACGCGCCATTGCCGATACTTTTTAGTCTGTTAGGGAATGTTATACTTTTTAAACTACTACATTTATAAAACGCACCTGTGCCGATACTTATTACGCTGTTTGGAATTGAAACGCTTACCAAACTGCCACACATCCAAAACGCACCATTGCCTATACTTTCTACACTGTTTGGTATTGAAACACTTATCAAATTACCACAATTAGAAAACGCGTCTTTTCCTATACTTTTTACACTGTTGGGGATTATGACGTTACCGCCGTTGCCTTTGTACTTTTTAAGTATTCCGTTTTCAATTTGCCAAGTTTGTTTAAACTCTGCTATCTTACGCTCTTCTTCGGCTTTTTGGCGGGCAAGTTCAGCCTCTTTTTTAGCTTGCTCTTCGGCTTTGCGCTTTGCCTCTTCGGCTTTTTGTCGAGCTTCTTCTTCCGCCTTGCGCTTTGCCTCTTCTGCCTGTTTGCGCTCCATTTCTTTAAATTGGGCGAACATCTGCTCAATAGAAACAGGGCCTAAGCCTGTATTTGAGGCGGAGTTTAGTTTATTTAATTGCTCTTCGAGCATTCTCTTCTGCTCTTCAAACTCACGCCTTTGCCTTTCTTGTTGTTCTTGTAGTTCCTTAATTCTCTGCGCCTGAGCCTTTGCCTCTTCCTGTTTTTTAAGCTCCTCTTCTGCCTTTTTGCGCTTTAACTCTTCGCGCCTTGCCCTTGCTTCGGGGGTGTGCTTTTCAACAAAGTCAATAATTTGGTTGTCCGCACCCCTGCGAGAGAAGTCTATGCCTTGGAGTTTGCCCTGCCGACCCGGTAGGCGCTCTACGGGTGTTTCGTAATATACAAAGGTTATGGCGTCGCTCTCCTTTTCTTCGTCGTTGACTAAGCGTAAAAACCTTGTATATTCGTTTTTAACCCAAGGGGTCTGCAAGTACTCTTCGTTTCGGCATACTACGAGCATAGTTTCTGCTGAATACAATGCGTAAAGTATCATTGCCTCGTAGTCCGCACCTGTTCTGTTCCTTATACTGCGTTCCGAAAAGAAGGGGGAATATCCCTTACCTTTTAACAAATCGTATATATATTCCGCGTCCTTATAGTCCTCGGTCTTTCCGCCGTTATCGTCTGTTACCTTAACGCAAATGAAGCTATCGAAGTCTAAGCCCGATTGCTTTAATTTATAAAACTCTTCCTTTATATAATCAATCTCGGTAGCTTTCTTTTCATACTCGGCTTTTTGAGTGGGCGTGGCGAGAGTTAGTGCCTTTTGATAGTCCTTGCTTTCAGTAAATTTACGCGTAGAAATTTCGTGACAGATGGGTTGCAGGCGGTTGTTTACAACGTCCTTTATGTACTGAACTTTGTAATTTGCCAACGCCATTCCCCAATACGCTTCGGGTTCGTTACTATCCTTTTCACACGCCTTTTTGTATGCCGAAATTGCCCCGTCCCAATTGGAGGTGTCGAGGTTGTGTTCGCCCATTCTTAAAAAGGCAAGCGCTTCGGGCGAGGTCTCCTTTTTAGGAAGAGTATAGACTGTTGCGCAATAACGGCATTCGATTACGCCGTCTTTTGCATCGTTTAGATTGAGCGGTTCTCCGCACGTTTTACATTTGAAAACTTTAATTTCTTCCATAATTTCTCTTTTATGGTTTTAGTTTTTTATTTATTCTCTTCGTCTTCGTCGGGGATTCCTGAGAAGAAGCTGTCCCTGTTACCGAATAAATCTTCGGGATTGTCGGTGGGCTGGTCGGCAGAAGAATTGTCGGAAGGTTGGTCGTCAAAGAAATCTTCGGAAACGCTTTCGCCGTTGTCTTTAAGCTCTTCGTTCTCGGTGGAAATATTATCGCTTTCGGGAGCTTCGGGAGTGGGCAAATCGTCGGGTGTTTCAAACGTATCGTCTTCGGGAAGTTCGCTCACATTGTCAGGCATATCGCTACCGATTTCGGGCATATCGCTTGCACCGCCGTCGGAAGAGCTATCGGGATTATCCGCTTCGGGGTGAAGGTATTTTTTACCCTTTTTGGTAATTACCCTGCCCCTTTCGGTCTTAGCCATAAAGCCGAGTTTTAATAAATAAGGTTCGTAACGGAAAGCTATATCTTCCTTTTGAATACCGCTCTTTGATTCCATAGTAATCAAGGCGAGGGGTTTTTCCTCTTCGTCTAAAATCTGAAGAATCTTTCTATCCGTCTTGGTAAGACCGAGTTCGTCCGTTTCGTGAATTTCAAAATAAAGGGCTGTGATTTCCTCTGTAATAACCTTTTCGTCACGCATTAAAGCTATATCTATTACGCCTTTTATAAAGGTTTCAATCGTTCTGGGAATACCGCGACAACGGCGTGAAATATCTTCGATTGCGCCCTCTGTAGCCGTATAGCCGAGTTTTTCTATCTTAGAGCTTACCAAAATTCGCTTCTCTTCGTCGGTGTAGTCTTCAAGCTCTAACACGGTAAAGCGGTTTAAGAAGGGTTTTAACAGTTCGCCCGCCTGAGTGGTTGCGCCAATCAGCGTGAAAGGAGGCAATTCGTAGTGAATCTCTTCGCCGTTATCGTCGATAAAGTTGACTTCAAAATCGGTCATAATCGACAGCAACACCGTCTGCACTTCCTTTTTAAGCGAATGAATTTCGTCGATGAATATTAAACAGCTTCTATCTATTTTTGTGAAGAAGAGAGAAAGCGACTTTACGTCTTTAAGGTTGGTTGCGTTTACGTTGAAAAAGGGCATGCCCATTTCGTTGGCGATTATGTTTGTGAGCGTAGTTTTACCCAAACCGTAGGGCGAGCAAATGAGCATGTGCGCAAGGGGGCGACCCGTCTTTTTGGAAGCTCCGATTGATATGCGTAAGCTCCTCTTTGCCTTTTCCTGTCCGATATAGTCGTCCAAAGTTAAAGGCATCATTTGGTTAATATTTCGCTTACCCTTTTTACCGCCTGCCACAGGCGTGGGTGCAGGCGTTGTGCTTGAAGGCGCCGTAGGTGCTACGGGCGCAACGGGTGCGGTAGGCGCCGACGCCGTGGGTGCCGTAGATTCGTAAGGCATAGGAATATCAGGCACAGAGGGTCTGGGCGGAATATCAGGTCTGGGGGGTACGTTGGGTCTGGGAGGTACGGAGGGCTGAACGTTTGCTCCGCCGAAACCGCTCCTCGATGAAGAGGGCAGGCGAGTTAAATCTAACTTTAAATACGTTATTGCGTTAGGACCGACCCTTCCTGCCTTAAGCTCTTCTAATACAGGCAAAAGGCGCATAATTGCCTTTTTCAATTTTTCCTTTTCGGTTGGGATTTTACAGGACATATAGTCGTTGTTTAAGCTGTTGAGAAGCTTCCTGAGTACGTCCTTTGCCGAGTCAATTCTACCTGCATATATATTCGATTTAACCTGTGTAAGTAGTGATAAATATGTTCCCATTTTTTATATCCTCTTTCTTTGTTTGCCTTGTTAAATTTCACCGTTTTCAAACGCTTTGAAGGCAAGTAAGCTTTCCTGCGTTACAGAATTACGGTAGTTGGAAATGACGTATTCAGCATCTTGCAGAGTAATCGGTTCGTCTATTGCCTCACCGCCACTTACCGCACTTTTATCCAAGGCACGTTCAAACGCCATCGTCTTCATCTTAACGAGCATTGACGATATGTCTGCACACGAATAACCGTCGAAACGTTTTACAAGCTCTTCTTCGGTTAAGTCCGACCCCTCTAACAAAGTGGGGTTTTTGCGGAACGCCTTTTTAACAAGGAAAGCCCTTGCCTCCTCGTCGGGCAAACCTACGTATATATGAGTATCGAAACGCTTACCGCGGATTAGTGCGGAGTCGAGCGCCCAAGGGCGGTTGGTTGCGCCTATTATTACCTTTATTCCTCCGTTTTCGTCTGTATGGAAACCCGATAGGCAGGTCAAAAACGTCGTTAAGACGTCCTTTGAATATTTGGAATCGTCGCTCTCACGAGAGGCAAAAACCGAGTCGAGTTCGTCGAAGAAGATTAAACAGTTTTTATACTGCTCTGCTTCCTTAAAAATTCTCGTCACCTTTTTAGAACCCTCGCCCACGTATTTATCGAGAAGGTCGGAGGCGTTGAGTATGGCGTATGCACATTTAAGTTCGCCTGCAATCGCCTCTGCCACAAAGGATTTTCCGCACCCCGGGGGACCGTACATCAATATCTGACAGCCCGCGTCGTCCATATATTTTTTATAGAGTTCGGGTTGCTTCATAGGGGCGATGACCCTTAGGCGGATTTGTCTTTTAACGCCTTCAAGCCCTGCCACGTCGTCTAACGTAGTCTTAGGCGCTTCGGAGGAGAAGAACTCCGCCTTCTTTGCTCCGCCCTGTGCGTTTGCAGATTGTGGCTTTGCCGAGGGACGAGACGAGGCAGAAGAAGGTCTTACACCGCCCGTTCCGCCTACCGCGCCTGCGCCCGTATCTCCGTCGGCTTCGGTTGTGTTATTGACAGCCGTGTTTGCCGAAGGGCGTTTTGCAAACGGGTTCACTCCTTTATCAAGCGAATTTCTAAGTGAGAGAAGTTTGCGGTTTTCGGAGACATAGACTGCCTTCATACGCTCTACTATGCAATTTTCGATAAGCTGAGCGGAGAGGTCTATTGCGTGGTTTAGGAAATACTTACCGTTTTCTATATCGCCTGCGGAAAGCGATTCCTGTGTTTGTTTTAAAGCTATTTCGTAACTCTGCCTTTTAATTTCAAAATTAAATACTGCCATAATTTTATTTAATAATATTTACGCGTAATAATAATTACGCGCCATTCCCCTTGGTACGGAAAACGGCGCAAATTTGCTTTTGCCGTAACAATCAATCGCTGTTTATAGCGGCAAAAAAGTCTTCGTTCTGAGATGTCGTTTCAGCCTGTGCAGGTGCGGAAGCCTGACTTGCCATTCTACCGCCTGCAGGCATAAGCAAACGCTCCTTCAACGCCTCGAATTCCTCTTTACTCCTCGAAGTCGTTGTTGCAGGGTTTACCGAAGTCATCATAGACGACATAGCCTTCATATTTAGCTGACCCTTCATTAAGCCCTTTTTGAACTTCATAAAGTCCTTATTGTTCTTGTTCATACTCGGCATTGAGTTCATCATATCCGCGGCTTTGCGGAGTACGGGACGGATACCTTCGATTGTGTCCATAAACTGAGCCGTCTTTATGTACGTCTGGAACTGAACGCGGATTGTCTGTACGACTTTCTTTATGTCCTGGAAATAGAATATGGAATTTGCAATGAGTTCAAAACCGCCCTCATCGTTGTCCATAAGTCTATCCCTTGCATCGTTAAAGAACTCTTCTATCATCTTGTCAATGCTTCTCTCGGTATTTAAAAGCTCGTTTAACTGTTCCTGAGCTTCCTGCTGAGCCTGCATCTTTTTCATCTCTTTTCTTACTGAAAACATTTTATACTCCTAAAAATTATTCACCCATCAATTTAAACTGTTCAATTCTTTCGATATCGCTCTGTTTTGTAGTGGGTACTATTTTTTCAAACGCCTTGTCTATCATAGCGTTCGTATATTTAAATTCGCTGAAAGGACGCATATCGCCCCTTCCTCTGCTTGCCTTAAATTCATCTGCAAGCATATCCTTCATCGCTTCCATAAAGTTTTTAATATCACGGTTTGAATACCCTTCTAACCTCACAGCAAGCTTAGGCAAATCAACGTCGTCGGCGAGATTTTTACCGATTTTTGCATTTAACGTTAAATATATTACTTCGTAGCTGGGGAGGGGTATTTCAATTCTCGTATTCGCACGCGAGAGTATTGCGCCGTCAAGGTTGTACGGGCAGTTGGTTGCGGCAATTACGAGCGTACCCTTTGAGGACGAGAAACCGTCCATCATCTGTAAAAGTACGGTTACTCTCGAAGCGGCGGTAGGGTCGCCGTTAGCCTGTTTTCTGTCGGGTGCGATTGTATCAAATTCGTCGATAAAGAGTACGCAATGTTCGAACTGTTTGCAAAATTCAAACACCGCCTGAATGTTCTTTTCGGTTGCGCCTACCTTACAGTCGGAGAGCTGGGAGCCGACGATTGAGAAGAAGGGAACGTCGTCGCCCGAACGCATCTTAAGCTCCTGCGAAATAGCCTTTGCAAAGAAGGTTTTACCCGTTCCGGGTACGCCGTACAATAAAATGAAAGTCTTTGCCTTTTTGCCTAAAAATTCGTTAAAGGCACGCTCTTCGTCGTTGAGGAAGAACTCTCTTTCAATCAGTGCCTTTTCCTCTTCCATACCCTTAACGTCTTCAAACGTTACTATGTCGTTGGATTCTTTTGAGAGGAAGTCTTCTACGTTAACACCGTTGATAACGTAGTTAATCTCACCCTTTTCACCGCCCTCTTTGCCGTCTTTTGCAGGGGTTTGCTGTTTTTGCTTTACCTGATTTTCCTGCTTTTTAGGCTTATTGGGGGCGTCGTAGGTTATCTCGTCAACTTCGCCTAACTTCTTTTTACAGGTTTCGTGCATCTGTTTAAGCTTAACGGCGTTTTTTGCCATTACCTCTTTTTTTGCTACATCCGAGGTCTCGCTATAAATTTTACTGCAAAGAGGCATCGCCTTTTCAATTAGAGCTTTGGCGTGGGCATAATCGCCTATGCCTGCACATCTTTCTATATCCTTTTTCAGCTCTAAAAAGCTGAGTTCAAGGTTGGAAGAAGCCATTTTGCCACCCCTTAAAAATCACTGAGTTTGAAAAGACTCTCGTCTTCGTTTGCTTGTAAAGAAGTCTGCTGGTCGTACTGTTCAAGACGCCTTGCAACTATAGCGTCTATCTCCTTATCCTGTACGGAAGAAGTTTCGTTGTCTATGTCCGTAATCTTCTTGGAGACCTTGCCGAATATGCTGTCCATCTTATTTAAGCCCTTGGTGAAGATATCTTCAAAGCTGTTTACCTGCTGTAAAATCTTCTTGATTTCGGGCGACACGTCTATCTTGTTGGTTTCATTTAGTACGGTGCCGAGCGATTCATATACGGCGCTCTTTGCAAAAGCTTCGTCTATCATATAGGCAAACTGGTCAACCTGGTCCATAAGGTCGTTCATCTTTGCCTGACGGGCAAGCACTAATTTAAGCTTTTCTTTATATCTGTCGGCTTCGGCTAATCTGCCTTCCTTTTTTAACGCTACCATTTTAGCGAGGAAGTTATCTATATTGGTCTGGTATTGGTCAAGAAGTTCCTGAATGGAACTCTTGCACCTATCGAATGCCATTTCGATTTTAATCTTATTGGGTTTTTCGTTCTTTACGTCCTTTTTTCTCATTTTTCATTACCCCTTAAAACTAAAGAAATCATCGTCCAATTCCTCAGAATCGTTAGAAGCGAACACGTCGTCGTTTACGTCAAGAGCGTTTGAGGATATCTTGCGGTGGCTTTGAGAGAGTTTTTCGTTTATCTTATCGGTTTCCGACATACTCATATCGTTTTCACGCTGTTTTTCGAAAACGCTGTCCATATTCTCTTTAATATTGAACTTCTCGTCGTCAGCATGCTCCCTTGAATGCATCTTGATTATATCAAGAGATTTATCGCACATAGTTATATCACTACGCGTCTTTTCGATACTTGCATGTAACCCCGCCATCTGGTCCTTAACCTTCTGCACTTCCATCTTGAGGTTAGTCTTAGAAATACGGCTATTGGGGTCTTCGTACATTTTTTTATATTTTTTGAGTTGTTCTTCACACTCTGCATATTTAGCCTGGTCGTTTTTCATATAGACTTCAAGCTTGTATTTTTTTGCCGTAAATTGACAGAACTCCCTGTCGGTATAATAGTCTTCACATTCATATCTTTCATTTATTAAGAAATTGATATCAGTGAGACAGGCATCCATTGCCAGCTCGTTACCCCTGTTGAAGTGGTTTATCGCATCGACAAGCAAACCTTTAATCAGCAAATCGATGGATTCCATGGCGTCTTTATTTTTATTATCATCCATACCCTTTAAAGTGCTAATCATGGCTTGAAGTCTGTCGGCATATTCCTCGTATCCGGGGACAGTATAGACCTTTCTGCGAAGGCTATTCATTCCTTCGAGAATCTGGTCCTTTTTAGCCTGCGAATCCTTTCTTTCCTGAGCTTGGTTAGCCGCCTCCTTTCTCGTCATTCTTTCGGGCGACTTAACTTCGTTTGACGCATATCCCTGCTCTCTTAAAGCTTGAGCGCCTTCGTTTAAGTTTTCTTTTTTCTTTCTAAACAGTCCCATAATATTTCTCCTGATTTTTCTTAAATTTAACTTTTAAAGTCTTTCTCCGCATTCAGGGCAGAACTTTCCCGAACCTGTAAGCTTAGCTCCGCAATTGGGGCAGAACTTTTTGCCCGTAGCTACGCCTTCGCCTGAGCCGTTGTTGTTTATCGTAACGTTTCCGCCGTTGCCGTTGTTGTTTATGTTGTTCGTATTTTCGGTAATGTCGGTGCGGTTAGCCCTGATTAAATCAATCTCGTGCTGACGTTCCGCAGAGCGTTCGCGGTCTTCCCTTTCAAGCTTATCGTTGTCGAGAGAAGATATCGCCTTATCGGCAAGAGCGCTGTTGATTGAATTTAAAATATTCTCGGTATCTTCTATGGGGTTGATGTGCATAGAAATACCCCTTGCTGAGAGAATAAGACCCAAATTCATAAGGGCGGAAGCCGTCTTTCTACTGCTGATTACTTCCTTAGCTATGTCGTCTAATGCTGAACGGAGAGTAACTTCGGTCGTATCTGCGGTTATGTACTTGCTTGCCGAAACGCTGACCTCGTCGCTTAAATGAGCGCGAACAGTCTTATTTATATCGTCAACAAGGCTTTCCCTTGTCATAGTGCGGTTGTAGTGGTTTGCAAGTTCCTGATAGTCTGCAATCTCCACAGAGGCGGTACCGACAATTGAGAACTTAGCCTTTGCCGAGGGAAGCGAGCTTACAGATACGACGTGCTGACCTCCGAAAAAGGATACCATTACGCTGTCGAAGTTTTTATCGGGGAAAAGGAAGGCTTCGGTTGCAACGTTCTTCACGCCTATCATGCTACGTAAAATCTGGTGAGGTCTTTCCTGTCCCTTATATTTTACGCCACCGACATAGGCAATCGTACCGGTGGTAACGATTAAGTCTATCTTTTCCTTGGTGAGCTTAGGCAGTTCAACCTTTTCGATAACGTTTTTATTATCCGATAAACGGAGTACTATTTCCTGAACAAATAAACCCATAAAGTTTTATCTCCTTTTATTTTTCTCTGTTTCTTTAATTGCGGATAGAATTGCTTCGCTCTTTACGCAGAAACCGTATCCGTGAATTTCCTTGTGTGTTTCGGCATTGATTTCACCGAAGGTCGCCATACCTACTACGTCGCCCTTAGCATTCATAACGGGTCCGCCTGAATTGCCGTGATTTAACGTTAACGTCGTCTGCAATATCTTGTATTTTGCCGACTCGTTCATACGCGAATAGTCGGGGTTAGCCACCGTACCTTCCGTATAGGTGAACTTATAGTGTTCGGGGTTGCCCACCGTGAAGACCATTTCACCCTGTTTTGTCGGGGTATCGTCTATTTTTAATATGGTAACGCCCTTAGGGAGTTTACCGTTTTCGGGGAGAAGAATGGCTATGTCTTCGGTTCGGTTATAATAGACGAGGTCTGCGTCTATCAAAGCTTTACCGCCAAGGTGTAACTTTTCGGAAAACTCGCACAAAATGCCTTGCCCCTTCCCCTCCGCCATAGCCTCTACGACGTGGGCGTTGGTTATTATGTAATCGCCGTAACCGCACCAACCCGTTCCTTTGCTTGCACGCGTTTTATTTAAGGGAACATAGACGATACATACCGCCTTAGAACAGTTTTCTACCATACGCGTCTTTTCGTCTGCTATCTGTTGAAGAATACTGTTAGTACTCTTGATGGGTTCGGCAGGCTCTTCCTTTATTACGGAATTATTTACGCTCTCCCTTGTTTCGGGCATTTTTTTGCCATCGTAACGGGGCGTTGCCGAATTTGTATAGCTTGACGAAGGTGCAGATGCGGAAATTTCGCTTCCGCATATAGGACAGATTTTGACTGCCCCTACCTCTTCACCGCAACAAGAACATTTCATTTGATATCTCCTTTTGCCGAATGATTTTAACGGGCAAATAATACGACAATATAATACGTATATAATTTAACATTTTTTTCTTATAAAGTCAAGACTTAGCATAAAATTACATTTATATTTATTTTTGTATTATAATATCCTATTATAATAAAATGAAAATTGACAGAAATTATAACTGCAGACTATGCAAAATTTACGCAAAAAAATAAAGGCGCATTTATTAAAAAATACGCCCTTTTATTATGAATGATTATAAATTTTGACTATAATTTTTTTATTTAACGCGTTGCCTTGTTAGCTGATTTCAACGCCAGATGCAACAACCGCCTTTGTTTTCCCGCTTGGCTTTATACAACGCCTCGTCCGCACGTTCGATTAACTTTAGCGACGGCACGTCATCTCTTCCGCACGTCACCACACCGCCCGAACAAGACAAGGTAAGGCTTTCGGTTATGTAGCTTTCACGGCACTTTTCGCAAATCTCGTTCGCCCTTTTAATAGCCGTTTCCTCTGTAATACGTTTGAAAACAACAATAAATTCGTCTCCGCCGTAACGGCACACATAATCGTCGGTACGCGTGCATCGTTTAAGCAAATCGCAGAACGCAGAAATCATTCTGTCGCCAACGTCGTGTCCGTAGGTATCATTGACCTTTTTAAGGTTGTCTAAGTCAAATATACAAAGGGCAATGGGGGTATGCTCCTTTCTCAGTTCTTCCATTACCGAATTGAGTCCGCGACGGTTTAAAAGCCCCGTCATAAAATCGTGATGCGCTTCGTTTAAAAGAACGTTTACACGCCTGTGCGTTACAGCCTCGTCAACAAGGCGCTGAACCTTTTTACGCAAATCGAAAACGGGGTGAAGCTTGCATAAAAAGTCGTCAGCCTCCAATGCAAGCGGTAGCTCCTTCATATGTGCGCTACTGGGTATGGTGGCAAGTACGGGTATCTGCCAATGTCCCGATTGACTCCTTACATACTTCATGATTTTTTCCGCACCGTTATCGGGCAGGGACATACTTAAAATAATTGCAGTTACGTCCTCTCCGTATTTATTTACGCTGTCGATTGCGGTCTGCACGTCTGCCGTCTGAATGACGTTATACTCGTCGTTAAAGGTATGGTTGACTTTATCGCGGAAATTTTCGTCCTCATCGGCAATCAGTACGGTATATTTATCGGACAAAACAGAAAGAGCTTCCCTGTGCGTCACAGATAAATTCTTGCGCTGAACGGCAAGCAGATTTTCAAACTCTGCGACGGGCATAGGTTTTGCGAGGAAGTAACCCTGCACGTAGTCGCAACCGACAGTCTGAAGTCTGCGCATCTGCTCCCTCGTCTCCACGCCCTCGGCTACGACTTTAAGGTTCAACCTGTGCGCCATATTTATTACGTCGTTCAGTATGCTGTTTTCAAGGGGTTTAGCCGTTTCGTTACGGACGAATTTCATATCTAACTTCAACACGTCCAACTTCATTCGGCTCAACATACTCAGCGACGAATAACCGCTTCCGAAGTCGTCCATCTCTATATCGAACCCGAGATTTCTGAGGTTGTTTACGGTAGAAATAATCTGCTCCTGATTTTCCGCATACGCACTTTCCGTAATTTCAAGGTGGAGATAGCAAGGCTCAACGCAGTATTTTTTAATAAGCTCTGCAAAGTAATCTTCAAGATTAGGTCTGTATATATCCGCCCTCGAAACGTTAACGGATACGGGAACGAGCGTATAGCCGATATCCTTCCATTGCTTCAGCTTTAAGCAAACCTGTTCCCATACGTACTTATCAAGTCGGGAGATAAAGCCGTTCTTTTCAAACAGGGGAATAAATTCGTTAGGGGGAATAAGCCCATAGACGGGGTGTTTCCACCTGACCAACGCCTCTGCACCGACCAAAGAGTTATCCGTAAGGCTGTATTTGGGCTGAAAGTAAACTACGAACTCTCCCCTCGATAAAGCCCCCTCCATTGCATCGGTTATAGACTTTTCCCTTAAAAGTTTATCACGGAGAACGTCGTCATAGACGGCAAAGAATTGATTGTAAGTACCCTTAATGCTGTTTACGGCAAGCATAGCCCTGTCGCACATCTGTTCTACGGGAACGGAGCGGTCGCATATAGCGTATATACCCCAACGCATAACCGCCTTTTTCATATTGGGTGAAACGGACACGTTGAACTTGCCGAAGTTAGCTCTATCCTCTTCTTCCTTAACCATTTCCTGAAGGCAGACGAACCTATCCGCAGAAAAACGACCGCAAACTCCGCTATCGCCTATCATCTTACGCATAACGGTGGCTGTTTCCTTTAACAGCTCGTCGCCTGCCTCTACACCATAGACGTCGTTGAACAGTTTGAAGTTTTCAATGTTGGAGCAGACTATGCAGTAATCCTTATCGGGATTTTCCTGCAATCTCTCTAAAACCTTCTGAAAAAAGTACTCCTTTGTATAGATGCCCGTCAAGCGGTCGTAGCGGAGCTGGTTGACCATCGCCGCCGTTTCCCTAAGATTTATTATGCTTTCGATGCGGTGCAAAATAACCTGGGGGCGGTAGGGTTTGGGTACGAAGTCGGTCGCGCCGTGCGCAAGCGCCGAAATCTCTGCCTCCTCGCTATTGCCCTCGGTAAGCACTATTACGGGTATTAGCGACAGCTCCTTATCTTCCTTTATCCTATCTAAAAAGGTATAGCCGTCCATAACCGGCATCATAACGTCCAACAAAATTAACGCTATGCCCTCTTTACCCTTTAACAGCTCAAGCGCATCTTGTCCGTGTTCTGCCTGTAACACACTGTATTTATCGCCAAGTATTTCAACAAGCATCTCACGGTTGATTTCGTTGTCGTCAACTATTAAAATCTCTTTCTTCCGTTTCATACTATTTCTCTCATAAAATGTTTACTTATTAAAGTATTCGCTGATTGCCACAACCGTAACGGCATAATCCCTTTCTACGTCATTCATAAGCACATATGCGGTATCGGATATAACTTCACCCTCGCCACGAAGCTCTTCGCACAGCTTGGAAGAAGATTGCCTAAGCGTAGCGAAACCGAGATTTGCACATACGCCTTTAAGCGTATGCGAAGCACGGAACGCAACCTTTCTGTCCCCGATTTTCATACTTGCAGAAAGCTCTTCATAACTCTTGTCCTGCAAAAATTTGCCGATAAACTTTTCCACAAGGGAAAGAGATGGCAAACGCTTGGAAACTTCGCTATAGTCCCCGCCCAATTTTTTGTAAAACTCTTCTATATTCATTATTTAACCTTTATTGAACGGCACTTTTCATATTGCCCGTTCGATTTTATTTTTCAAAAATATTTTTTAATGTTGCGACTAATTCCTTTAAATCTATGGGCTTAGATAAGAAGTCGTTCATACCGCTGTTTAACGCCTCTTTCCTGTCCTCGTCAAAGGCGTTTGCCGTCATAGCTATCACGGGAATAGAAGCCAGCCTTTCGTCATTTAAACTGCGGATAGCCCTCGTCGCTTCATAGCCGTTCATAATGGGCATCTGTATATCCATAAGCACAACGTCGTAGGCTTCGTCGCCACACGCTTCCACCTTCTCCACCGCCTGTTTGCCGTTTACCGCAATATCGACTATAAAGCCGTAGCCCGTGAGAAGTTCGCATGCAATTTCCCTGTTGAGTTCGTTGTCCTCTACGAGCAACACTCTTTTATCTTTAAATGATTGCTTATCCTCCGAATCGTAAACCGAGATTTCCTTTTCCTCCTTGTTCTGTCCTAAAGCCGTAAGTAACGACTCCCTCAAATCTGACATAAACATAGGTTTGGAGCAGAAAGCCGTTACGCCTGCGGAGAGCGCCTCCTCTTCGATATCCTGCCAATCGTAGGCGGTTAAGATGATTATGGGCGTATCGTCGCCTAAAGAACGTATCTGCCTTGTGACTTCAATTCCGTTCATATCGGGTAGGCGCCAATCGATTATATAGGCGTGGAACCCGTCGTCAAGCTCTATTGCCTGCTTTGCCCTAAGAACCGCTTCCCTGCCCGAAAGCGTCCACTCCGAGCGCATACCCACCTGAACAAGCATCTTTGTCACGCTGTCGCAGGTGTTGAAATCGTCATCTACGACGAGGGCTTTAAGCCCCTCTAACTCCTTAATCTTTTCAACCCTTCTGTGTTCGGATTGCAGGCGGAGTGTTAAACGAATTATAAACTCCGTACCAACGCCCTTTTCGGAATTGACTTCGATAGTTCCCCCCATCATATCTATGATGTTTTTGGTTATCGCCATACCGAGTCCCGTACCCTGTATTCTGCTGACGGTGGATGAATGTTCCCTTTCAAACGGGTCGAAAATTCGGCTGACGAACTCCTCACTCATACCTATACCCGTATCCTTAACGCGGATTTCATAGCTACCCATACCCTCGGGCGCACCGCCAAGCTGTGCCACCCTTACCGCAACCGTACCGCCGGGAGGAGTGAATTTAACGGCGTTTGAAAGTAGGTTGAGCATAACTTGGTTAATACGCATTTTATCGCAGAAAACGTCCTCGTCAACCACGTCTATGACGTCCATAAACAAATCAAGCTGTTTTGCGTGTATCTGTCCGCCGATAATCGTCTTTAAATCGTGGAGCAAATCGGATAGATTTACCTCACTCTCGTCAAGGCTTATCTTACCGCTCTCTATCCTGCTCATATCAAGTATGTCGTTTATAAGCGAGAGCAGGTGATTGCCCGAAGAGAGTATCTTGGACAGATAGTCCTTTACCTTTTCGGTATTTTCCACGTTCGATACAGCAAGCGTGGTGAAGCCTATTATGGCGTTCATAGGCGTACGGATATCGTGGGACATACTTGAAAGGAAGGCACTCTTTGCGCGGTTTGCGCTCTGCGCTGAGGAAACCGCCCCCTCTAAAGTCTGGTTAATCTCCCTTTCCTTTGTTCTATCGGAGAGAAAGAGGATATACTTCTTCTGCTTTAAGAAATTTCTGCAAAGCACTACGACGTGGAACCACTTTTCGTTACCCGTCTTTTGGTGGATATACTCCCTGTCCCACTCCCTCTGCTCACCGGGGAGAATGTCTGCAAGATTATCCAAAATAAGCACTGTATCCTTATCCCTGACAAGCCTGTCAACCACACGTAAGTTTTCCCTACATTCGCTTTCGGGAATACCCACAAGCCTTTCAATATTGGGGCTTATGTAATCGACGTGCAAATCTTCGCCATTGACCATTATAAAGATATCGTCCGTATTGTTTGAAAGAATAGAGAACAGCTCTTCACGGTATTTAAGCTCGCTGTCCTTTTCTTCAAGATTATGGCGGTAACGCCAAATTATTATCACAACGATAGCGACGACAAGGATAAGCGCAATTCCGGAAATTACGAGGGCTGAGCTAACCTGCAGATTGTGCATACTCTTATTTACAACCGAAGAAGGAACTAACCCCAACAGCATCCAGTCCTCGATGTCCGTTGCCTGATAGACGAGATAATAACTTACCCCGTTCAATTCTACCGCGGTATCACCCGACTTACCCTGCGAAAAATTTTCCTGTATGGCTGAAATTTGATGTTCGTTCAAGTTGCTGTTATTTCTCAGCGTATCTAAAAAATTACGTATTTCGGGGAGAGATTCGGAGGAATTGTCCACCAACACTCTGCCGTCTTTGCGAACGACAAAACTTGCGGAAGTCCCCTCGTATGCTTGAAGTTTTAACGTCTGAATAAGGTCGGCATTATCGAAACTGACGGCTATGGAGTTATAGCTAAAAGATACCGCAGAACGGCTTTTAGGCGTAACCGTAAACGTCCCCTCGGCAGGGACGGCAAATAAAATTATTTCGGTGTTATTCTCTACCGAATAAATTACAACGTCACTCTTCTCTACAACAAGCTCGTCTAACTTTTCTTTCAGGTCAATATAACCGCTTCTCCCACCGACGGTCATATACCCGCCGTTGCCGTTAATGAAATAAAATTCGGTAAACTTATCCTCTTGTTGCAGGTTTTCTATGTACTCAACCTTCTTATTATCGTCCTCAGTCTCCCTTAAATAGGGTTCCCAGGCGTGTAACGAACTCCAAGTATTACTGATAAGCCTGTTGAAAGATTGATTGACCTGATGATAAATCTCGGTAAGGTGGGCTGAACTTTCGTTATATATCGTCTCGTTGACTGAATTGAAATATAAAAAGCCTGCCGTAATTATGCCCAAAGCGAGAACTACGGCTGAAACTATGGCAATTATTCTTCTCTTCAAGTTCATAACACGCCCTCCATTTAAAAACGTTTCGTTACTTGGTTATCTGTTATTTGGTTATAGTTATATATTGTTCAGGTTCTAAAAGCTGTTTATTTTCAAAAAGTTCTCCTATTTTAGTTAAACAGTTGAGGAGTATGGTAATATTATTGCCCGAAACGGCAGTGCGCTTTGCTTTTAAATCCTGTGGTATAGGGCAATTGCAGTAGGTAGGGTCGGTAATATAACTGTCGTCGCCCAAAGTCATAACCTTATAAACCTTCTCTTCGTCAATGGGCTGACCGTTTACGGTGACGTTCAACAGGGTATATTTACCCCTTCCGTTGTCCTTAACCGTGTATTCCATTCCGCTGGTTACGGGCAGAACGTAATGGTTGCGGACGGGGTTGGAGCCGTCCTCTTTAACGTTGACAAGCCATTCCATAAATCTTTTAATTTCCGCGCCCGTGTATTCTGCGGTGTAACCGCCCGTCTTGGGGGTCAAAAGCCAAGTAAGTTGTTGCTGAGTGTATTCGCCTGCGAATATAGGAGCGCTGACCAAGGGCGAATAACCTATGGCTATCTCGCACTCATTGCCCTGACGCATAGTATTCATAATCGAAGACGCGGAGGGAATACCGTGTTCGCCGAACTCGGAGGAGTATGCGTTTTCCTGAGTTAATACCGCAGTAGGCTTAGAGGGCTGTTTTACAGCCGTCAACAAACTGTTGAACTCGGTATTTGCCTGTTCCCACGTATAGACGGTGCCGTTATAACCCGAACAGTTGTTAAGCATCTTTCTTACTACCGTCTTGGAGATGGAGAAGAACTCGGTAGAGGCAAGACGCATATATAGGCGGTTGCCCCCGATACATTCCGTAATCCTATCAAACGTGTTGCCAAGCTCGAAGTTAATTCCCTTATTATATGAAAGTACCGAACTACCGGAGGAGAGCTTTTTCTGCCCTTCCTCGCTGAAGATTTTGTTAAGCACTTGCATTACCGCTTTCTTCTTAGCGGAGTTTTCCCCAACGTGCTTCGCCACGGCGAGCTGACACATAGGGTACGTAAGCACCCAGTTTTCGCTCTCCGTTTCTCCGAAATAGGGGAGCATAACGCAGTTCATACCCTTTTGGTTAACGGCTACGCAGTCGTTTGCCGTCCCCCTCATAATAGCGAGGTTCCCTGACGTGAACGCATACTCTTGCGAACCGTTGCTGTAGTCGCCTTTATATTCTATTTTATAGTGAATATCTTTTAAATAGGCTTCAAATTTTTTAAAGACCTGAGGCCATACCACCTCGTCAAGCCCTACGGGGTTTTCGTCCGTTTCGCTTTCGTACTCCATACGCCAATTTCTGCCCTCCCTGCTCATAAGCAGAGGAATGGCGTTGCCCTGCAACAATTCAAGGCAGGCGTAGTCGTTACCCCAATCGCCTGCAAAGCCTCTTATTCCCAACTCTTCAAAGGCGGACAAAGCATCTTTAAATTCCGCATAGTTGGTGGGAACTTTGATATTGTTATTCTCAAACAAATCGAGGTTTGCTATATAACCATCGACCTCCGCACACATGGGTAACCAGCGTATTCCATCGTCCGTTTCGAGGTTATTTCTTATATAGCTGTCGTAGAAGGTGCCTACTATTGCCGTACTGCTCAAATCTAAAAGCTGGTCTGAAAGGTGCGTTGCGTCGTTTATCGAGAAGCGACGGCACGTGATTATGTCGGGCATAGCCTCTCCCCTTTGGGTTAAATCGGTGTAGTAATCCATTGTGTTATAACCCACGACGAAGGTCATTTTATACTCGGGGAATTGCTCTTCCAGCCAAGGCGTTAACGTCTTAGTCATAGACTTATCCCAAAGGTACATAGTTATCTCTGTTTTTTCGCTACTCTTTTTACAACCTGCAAAAGCGAATAGAGTGCCGAATATGGCGCAAAACGATAACAAAATTGCAATCAGTCTTTTTTTCATTCTCTCTCGTGTTTCCTTAAAAAGTATTTAAATAAAATTCAAGCGTCCTTAAAGACTGATATTCGGTGATTAAGGGCGCTTTTAAAGCAAAAAGGACCGAACAGACAAAATTCGGTCCCTTTAAGACAAAAACTTATCTTTTTCTACTATATATTATCATATATGTATATACATAGCAAGAAAAAAATATGAAATAATGCCAATTATTTTATTTCCCTAAGGAGTTTAGCTTTTTAATTTTTAAAATAATGTTTCTCTTTACTTCTTTGATATCAGTTCAATTTCGATGAAATGAGAAAAACGGCAAAATCATAGTTGCTGATTTTCTTCTTTTAGTCGATATCTTAACAAGCATTGACTTTTATAATACTAAGTGCTATAACTGTTGTGAAAATAAATTTTCACTTGAGGATAGAAATAATGGAAAAACGCCCTTTTTTCTATGTAAAAAAACATATCTTGCTTGCGATTGCGGGTTGCGTCTGGTTGATTGCAGGATTTAACGTTGCAAGGCTGGGAATTATCGCCTACGAAGAAATTTTACAGATTAAACCTTACTACATAGTGTTATCAATAGCTGTTTTTTGCGCCTTCGGACTTATGTTCTTTTCTATGAGCTTAAAGCATAAAAAGCGAATTAACGGATACGAGGGGGATTATCGCCCGTTCTGGAATTTTTTTGATTTGAAGGCATACGTCATAATGATTATTATGATGGGTGGCGGAATAGGTTTACGTTATTCAGGGCTTATGCCAGATGAGTGCGTGGCAATGTTCTATACAGGACTCGGTTGCGCTCTTTCCCTTGCAGGAGTACTTTTTTGGATAATGTTCTTTATATCACTTAAAAAAGGCGATTCAAAGTAATTTATAGGGCTGTTATAACCCACAAATCATTGAATAATATAGTGGCGAGCGGGCGCACGAGTTGATAATAACACATATTAGTATCATTGTTCAACGTGCGCTACGCACTTCGACCTAAATTCACGCCACGAAATATCCACTGGCATAGCCAGTGGTTTTTACTTTTTAGGCATAGCCCTAATACTACCAGCGGGGCACAAGTGCCCTTTCGGGGTGCCTGGTAGCGTGCTTTAATTACTTGCCACCCTTAAAAGGGTCATTGGGGTCAAAAATACTCAGTTGGTCTGCTTCCTTATCTAACTTTAACTGATTTTCTATGTATTCCTTTATTGCCTGAGTATTTTTGCCTACTGTATCTACGTAATATCCTGTACACCAAAACTCTCTGTTGCGGTATGCAAATTTCATGTTTCCCCATTTTTGGTATATCATTGTTGCGCTTTTGCCTTTCAGGTATCCCATAAACGACGATATGCTATACTTGGGCGGTATACTCAACAGCAGATGTACATGGTCAGGGCATATTTCACCTTCTATGATTTCCACTCCTTTCCATGCACATAGCGTTCGCAGGATTTCTCTTATTTCTAACCTTTTCTCTTCGAAAAATACTTTTCTCCTGTACTTAGGTGCGAACACTATGTGGTACTTGCAATTCCAAGTTGTGTGTGATATACTTTTTGTGACGTTATTTGAATCTTTCATTTAATTGTCCTCCGATTTTATTTTCGTTGTAACTGCCAGGTCACAACGTTATTATACAAAATCGGAGTGTTTTTGTCTATACTCAACGGTAAACCTATATTGAACCACGCCACTATGGCGTGGTTTTACTATACAATAAGTGGAGAAGACAATTGTCCTCTCCACTTTTTTATATCCCTACAAATATAATTTGAGTGTCCATAAAGATATTTAGCTACAAGCGACCGTAAAACAGCCATTTGTGAATTTCTAACAAATTAACACTCTTAATGTTTGGGTTATAGCTACCCAAAGATAAGCCATTTTTCTTGTATCAAGACAAGCGACCGCTAAAGAGCCATACTTGATTCAACTCAAAATTTATTTCTTTTTTTTGAACAAGTTTTTGATTTTGTTTATGAACTTGGCAAATTTTCCTTCCTTCTTATCCTCAACTATAGGTGTTGCAACTTGTTCTTCGGCAACGGGCTCTTCAACCTCTACGTAAGCGCAGTTCTGCTCGGTTATAGCCATTGTAGTGCTTTCGTTGAAGAAACGGGCGTGCTCTCTATCGACAGCAACGGTGATAGTTTTTTTATCGTCAACAACGTACTTACCGCTCATCTTGACGACCATTTCCTTGCTCCCGAGCGTGCCGTGAACGTTTATGATATCGCCTAACTTTTCGACTATATTACAA